>CALDOK010000086.1 GCA_937912125.1 uncultured Pseudomonadota bacterium | reverse complement strand
CCAAGAGCTCTTTGCCGGTGCCGGTTTCCCCCTGGATCAGCACGGTGGCCGCGCTCTGGGAGATCGCCGGAAGGACATCGAAGACCTGTCGCATGGCCCGTGCGCGACTGATGAGCCCGCCCATGCTGAAGCGGCCACGGAGCTCCTTGCGGAGTTCTTCCACCAGGCTCAGATCACGGAAGGTCTCAGCCCCACCCACAACCTCGCCATGGTCATCCCGCAGCAACGCAGTGGAGACACTGATGGGGATCCGCTGACCCTCGAGATCGACGACATAGGCCGACTGGTTGATGAGAGGCTGGCCGGTCTCGAGGGTGGTCCGCAGGGGGCAGCAACCTTCGCACAGGCTGGCCTTGAACACCTCGGCGCAGCGCCGCCCGATGGCGGCCTCCCGGGGGATGCCCGTGATCTCTTCGGCGGCGCGGTTGAAGGAGGTGACCCTCCACTCCAGGTCCACGGTGAAGACCCCGTCGGAGATGCTCTCGAGGATGGTGCCGGTGGGGATGGGACGGGTGGGGGACATTGTGTTGAACTAACGCGCTGGCGGCCCCAGGCGTCTTTGGCACGCTCTGTGCTCAAGTGATGGCACATGAACGCTACATGGAGAGTCTTTGGCCCAGTCCGTTCCCGTCGCCTGGGGGTGTCCCTGGGGGTGGATCCGCTCCCCTTCGGGCGCTGTAGCTACGACTGCGTCTACTGTCAGCTCGGCCGAACCCGGTCCTGCCGCGTAAAGCGGACAGGCTACCTCGATCCCTCCCACCTGCTCGTCGAGCTGCAGGAACACCTCACCGCGCTCGGCCCGAACAAGCTGGACTGGATCACCGTGGTTGGCGCTGGAGAGCCCACGCTCTACACGGGCCTGGGCGCGCTGCTCAGTGGAATACGAGCGCTCACGGAGACCAAGCTGGCCGTGATCACCAACGGATCCCTGCTGCATCGAGCCGATGTGCGCGAGGAGCTGACGGCAGCCGACGCCGTGCTCCCGTCACTGGATGCGGGTGACGAGCGCACCTTTCGGGCCATCAACAGGCCGCACACGGTTCTCAGCTTCGAGCAGGTCCTGGAGGGCTTGGTCGCCTTCCGTTCCGAGTTCAGCGGTCAACTCTGGGTGGAGGTGATGTTGGTGGCTGGGCTCAACGACGGCCCGGAGGCCCTGGGGGCCCTCGCAGCGGCGCTCGCACGCATCGAGCCCGATGAGGTTCACGTGAACGTCCCCACACGTCCGCCAGCCGAGAACTGGGTTCAGCCCCCGTCCGCCGGAGTGCATCACCGGGCCGCCTCCTACCTTGGCGCCGCGCCCCCGCATGCCCAGCCGCCGGGTCCACCGCCACCCATGCCGCGTTGGGTGCGACCCGACCTTCTGGAGAGCGTCGTGAGCATCGTGGGCCGTCACCCGATGACCGCCCGGGAGCTCGCACTGACCCTGAACGTCCCTGACGAACAGGTGGTCGAGGCCTGGCTCGGGGCGCTCCAATCCGAGCGGATCGTCCACCCGGTGTGCCGCTTCGATCGTGTGTTCTGGACGACGAAGATGGCACGTTATGAGGGCGTTCAGCCACATGGACGCAGGAGGCCTGGCCGATGAGAGACCATGTCCATCCCCTGTGGTGGCCCGCGCTGTTGGTGGGCTCGCCGGTGCTGGTGCCGCTCGCGCTCTACCTCGCCTGGCGACTGCACCGTGAGCGAGGGCGGGTGGCCCGGGACAACGAACGAAGGCTCGCCGCTGCGGTGCCCCTCGACCTGCCTGTCCTCGAACGGCTGCAGCTGCGTGTGATCGTGGAATGGCAGGCCAGGCAGGGGTTTATAGGCGACGCCGCGGTGAGCTATCACTTCTCCTCCGAGGCTGGTGACCTGCTGATGGACCTGGGCCACGGCCGCGACACCCCGGCGTTCGAGCGCAACCTGCAGCTCTCGGGGGTGGATGTGACACAGCTCGATGCATTGGCGATCACTCACCTGCACCTGGATCACGCGGGGGGCTTGGCTGCCCAACAGACCAAGCACGTGTCTCCACCGCCCGTCATAGGGGTCGCGTGTCCGATGCCTTGCTTCCTGCCCGAGGAAGGAGGCGCGCTGGGGTTCCACCGTGAGGTGCTCACTGGCCCCGGTCCCATGGCCGCAGGGTGGGCGAGCACGGGCCCCCTGGGCCGAGCCATGTTCTTCCTGGGACGGATCGAGGAGCAGGTGCTGCTGGCGCGGGTCGAGCAGGGGCTTGTGGTGGTGACCGGCTGCGGTCATCCCACGATCCAGCTGATCCTCGAGATGGTTCGGCGCCTGTCACCCGAGCCCATCCACGCCATCGTGGGGGGCCTTCACTTCCCCGTGACCGGCTCCCGCTCGGATCGATGGGGGCTGCCTGCCCAGAGGGTGTTCTCCACAGGCATGCTGCCCCATCGGCGCATCGACGACGACGACCTGAGCACCGCCATCGCCGCGCTGAACGAAGCCCGGCCCGACCGCCTGTTGCTGTCGGCCCACGACAGCTGCGACCACGCCCTGCAGCGCTTCCAGGACGAGGTGGATGCGGAGGTCGAGGTGCTGCAGGCAGGCGGCAGCTATGACCTGGCGGCGGCGGGCTGAAACGGAGTTCTCATGTCAGTTTCATCCCACGATGGCGATCGCGGGCCACACCCGTACGACCCTGTTCACCCACCCATGGTGGAGCTGCAGGGGATCCGCCGCAGCTTCACACGCCCCGGCGGAGGAACCCTGGTCGCCCTCGAGCTGGCCGAGCTGGTGATCCCCAAGGCCAGGCTGTGCGCGCTGGTGGGACCCAACGGCACGGGCAAGAGCACTCTGCTGCACCTGGTCTCCGGGCTGCTGCGCCCCGACACTGGAACGGTGCGAGTCGCGGGGGTTTCCCTCCAGGCATTGCCCGAGGCCACCCTGGATCGTTTCCGTGCGCGCAGCGTCGGCTACCTGCTCCAGGGCGGACAGCTGATGGACTGCTTGAGCGCCGAAGAGAACGTGATGGCAGCGCTGCTCTTCGCGGGGCAACCCCCATCCCAGCAGCGTCGGCGCGCCCGCGAGCTGCTCGATGAGCTGGGCGTCGCTCACAGGGCTCGCCACCTGCCTGCCGCCTTGTCGGGCGGGGAGCGCCAGCGAGTGGCTCTGGCCCGTGCGCTCGCCAACAATCCTCCGCTGCTGTTGGCCGACGAGCCCACGGCCAGCCTGGACGCCGAGGGCGCGGCCGCGCTCTCGGCACGGCTCCAGGGGCTGGTGCGGGATCTGGGCATGACCGTGATGGTGGCGACCCACCAGCCGGAGCGCCTCGAGCCCGACATGATCGTGCAGCTCACGCGGCCAAGCCAAGCCGGAGGTGAACGATGAGCGTCCTCCGCATCGCCTGGCGCCTGGTGCTCTCCCGCGGCCTCCAGCACGGTGTCACCGCGTTGGTGCTGGCCCTGGGATTGGGGCTGATGCTCACCACGGTGGCCGTGGGAGACGCAGCTCGCGGCGCGGTCAGCGCCATGGCGGTCCGCTACCCCCTCGTGCTGGGCCCCCATGGCGGCGCCGTACCCCTTGTGCTCGGGTCGCTGACCCGCCTGCAGGATCTCGAGGCCGGTGTGGAGGTCGAAGTCTACGATCTCCTGAAGATCGATCCGAGGGTAGAGGTGGCGGTGCCCTTGCTGGCGGGCCACGCGGTGGGCGGCCACGCCCTGCTGGGTACGAGCCCGGCCTGGTTCGAGCCTCGCGCACGCTTCCCCCTGTTGGACGGGCGCTTGTTCACCGATGACGCCCTCGAGGTGGTCCTGGGCTCCCAGGCCGCCGAGGCCCTGGCGATGGGGGTGGGTGACACGGTCATCATCGAGCACCAGCATGCGGGCGCCCCCACAGAGCCTGGTACTTTGAAGGTCGTCGGCGTGCTGGCCACCACCCACAGCGACGCCGACGACACCCTGTTCTGTCCCCTCCACGCCATCTTCCACAGTCACGGGGCGCACGAGCACGCCCACGCCCACGCCCACGCCCTCATGGTCTCTTCCATCCTGCTGCGGCCCGTGGACGACGACGCCCTGCTGTCCCTGCAAGAGGAGATCCAGAAGGATTCCAGTCTCGAGCTCGCCCTCACGGGCCAGACGCTGCGCCGGATCGGGGAGCAGCTCGCAGGCGGCGGCCACCTGCTCCGCATGTTGGTCGGTGGGGTGGTGCTGGTCACCTTCCTGTCCCTGCTCATGTCCATCTATGGCAGCTCGCTGGCCCAGAGCCGTGAGGTGGCGGTGCTCCGCGTGCTGGGGGCGCGCAGGCTGCAGGTGCTGATCATCATATCCCTGGCCACGCTCACGGTGGTGCTGGCTGGGGCTGGGGGGGCGGTGCTGATCAGCAGCGTGCTCGCCGGACTGGCCGAGAATGTACTGCGAACCGAGATGGGTCTGGACGCGACGGTTTCGCTCCTGACGGGTCGGGTCCCAGCATACCTCGGCATCGGCCTGGTGGTGATGGTGATCACGGGCGCACAGCCTGCGCTGGCGGCCTACCACCTGCAGGCCGCCGAGGCCCTGACAGCGCCCGCGGGCGGAGGCCTCGCTTCTCGATCCTACCTCCGCTGGAGCATGCGCTTCCTGGTGCCCCTGGCCATCTTCCTCTGGGCCGAACAGATGATGGCTCAGCACGGCGCAGAGGGGTTCTCGAGGCCTCTGGACGCCGAGTCCTCCGCCCTGTTCGAGGCCCACCGCACCTGGACCACGGGGAACCCTCCCGACACGCTGACCGCGCTGGATGGGGCGCGGGTGGAGCTCGAGGGATTCATGTACGCCTTGGGTGATCCCTGGGAGGTCCAGGACTTCTACCTGGTGGCCCTCGACCCCAGCCTGCCTCGCTGCCCCTTCTGCTACCGGGCCCCCACGCGCCACGAGCGGATCCTGGTGCGTTCCCCGGAGACGGTTCACGAGGTCGCCCCCGGCTTGGTGAGGGTCGAGGGTTGGATCAGGCTGCTGCCAGATGAGCGGGATCAGCTGGTCATCGATCTCGACGGCCTCGAGGTGGTGGTGGAACACTGACCAGCGGCCCAGTTAGATCACCCGCCAGAACAGCCGGGACCGTCAGGGAGCCACCAGCGCGTGGGTGCCCAGGGACAAGCCCACACGGTCCCCGACCAGCGAGCACTTCACCTTCAGGAGGAAGAACAGGGGGGCCGCCACTTCGCTTAGGGTTTCGTAGTTGCCCTGACCCTTGGCGATGATCAGATCTGCGGCCCGGAAGCGGGTGACGAAGGCGTCGCTGCAGTCGGACAGCAGGGTGCCCGGGGCGTCGGAGCCGTTGTCGATCACCTCGGCCAGCTCGTGGAGGCCGGCTGTGCGAGCATCCTCCAGGGTGGCGTCGTTGAGGATCGGGGCTCCACGCACGGCCACGGTCACTCGGCCCGGCGGAAGTTGCTGGATGAGGAGTCTATCGAAGACGATCTCGCCCGTGTTGTCGGCGAGGTAGAGGATGTGCTCTGCTCCATTGAGCGCTCTCCGCAGAAGCTCCACGTCTCCCTCGAAGGGAGAGTCCAGCACGGTCTCGATGGAGTGTCGCAGCTGTGCAACGGAGACATTCATGGATGGCCCGAGATCCATTGCGTTGCCGGCGATGGCGTAACGAACGGCGAGCGCCAGCGGGTCCGTGGCCAGGGCGATCTGGCGCTCCATCGCTGGTAGCAGCTCCAGCGCCAGGCGATTGAAGTCATCTTTGGCGCTTCGGTAGGGATCCGGCGATCCGGTGAGCGCTCGCAGGCGCCGATGGACCCACTGCGCCATCACCGGGGGAGGCTGGTTCATGTCCATCTCCGCCACTTCTCGCAGAACCGCCCGCATGACGGTCTCCTGCACCTGGGGGTCGTCGGTGGCGAAGCGGGCCGCCTGGAGCGCTTGGCGGGCGAAACATGGGATGCAGTCGAGGGTGGTCTTCATGCTCGTCAATCCTCCGACGCGTAGGAAGGTGCGCCTGGTATTGGCATGAAACATGCAACAACTGGGCCAGGAAGGCCCGGTGGTCGGCGTCTATCCAATCGTCTGCGAGCACCGCTCGATGATGACTCCAATCCGGGGTGGAAGACCGCCGGGCCATCCCTTTTTTCCTACCAGCAACCACCCAAAGGTAGCCATGGCCACTCCCCCCGCTCTCTCCGCCCGCGTCGCTGACATCCCTGGCTCCGCGGTACCAGGAGCCTTCGATCGCATCGAGACATGGCTCGGCGATGGGGCGAGGTGAGGAGATGGGCAGCACACTGCAGCTGATCCGGCAGCAGCTCTCGCTCCTGGTCCGCGAGCACGATCTCGGCGCAGAGGCCATCGAGATCACGGCCCGACCCCTCTCCCCCGATGAGGCCATCGGCCGCACCAGCCGCAAAGACTTTCCGCTGGTGGTCGGCAGGGAGCGGCTGATCGAGGCCCAGTTCCGAGCTGCTCGCGGCCACGCCTACACCGACATGCCCGCAGACTACCGCTCGAGCCTCGGCGAATTGCTCGATCTCGATCTCAGCGACAACGCCAGGCGCGCTTTCTTCGTGGCTGCCGCCAACGCTGTCTGCCGCCACCTGTTCGATGATCTGCGGACCGTCCACTGCAGGAACGACGATCCGGAGCGCTGTGGTCCATGGGTGGCCCAGGAGCTGCTGCGGCGCTTCGGGAGGATCCGCGTCGGCGTGATAGGCCTCAACCCGGCCATCGTCGAGGCCGTCTCCGACACCTTCGGGCCCGACATGGTCCAGGTCACCGACCTGGATGCCACGAAGGTGGGGACGGGCCTGGCTGGAGTGCGCGTCTGCGATGCCCGCCGTGAGACCGGGGCCCTGGTCAGCCGATCGGACATCGTCCTGGCTACCGGGACGACCATCGCCAACGGCACGGCCGACATGATCACCGCTCTGGCGGAGAACCACGGCAAGCCCCTACTGTTCTACGGGGTCACCTGCGCCTCCGCCGCGCAGCTGTTGGGCTACGAGCGGCTCTGCCCCTACGCATCCTGAGCGCCTGGTCACCCGCGCTGGACGGTCCACAGCTCCAGGCACCCCGAGAGGACGAGCCCCGCCGAGCTGGCCTGTAAACCACAGGCCCTGGCCAGGGGAGCCACGCCACCCTGTGCCAGGAAGCTTCGGAACCCAGCGAGATGAACCGCGGGAGAGCTGCGCTCGACGAGGCGCAGCACCCACGCGGTGGCGTTGGTGGGCAGCGGGGCAGCGTAGTCCAACACGATCACCTTCGGCGCCACCCGCAGCGCCTCGACCAGCGTCTCACGACGTGCACCGTCCGACATCCCGTGCAGCGCCATGGACAGCGTAGCGACATCGAAGTGATCGTTGTCGAAGGGCAGCGAGGTTGCGTCTGCGACGGCAAACCGGCACATCGCGTTTCCCCTCCCCAGTGCGTATGCAATCTTCGCTGCGTCGAGGTCCACACCTGCGACCTCCGTGCAGCGGGGGGCGAGCTCGAGCAGGAGATCGCCGGTGCCGCAGGCGATGTCCAGGACCCTGCTCCCCACTGGCACCTCCGCGACGATAGCGCGCCGAGAGGACGCCAGCCAAGGGGCGATGAGGCGTGCGTAGATGCTCGCCCTGCGCCGGAGTGCCGAGCTCTGTAGACGACTCGAGGTCATCGTCGGATCCC
Organism: uncultured Pseudomonadota bacterium; assembly: GCA_937912125.1. Classification (GTDB taxonomy): domain Bacteria; phylum Myxococcota_A; class UBA796; order UBA796; family JAFGLY01; genus CALDOK01. The sequence continues at coordinate 7,319 of CALDOK010000086.1, read as the reverse complement.
CTGGCGGAGCCGACAGAAGTTGGCGTGCAGCTCGAAGATGTCTGGCTGAGGGTTCTGGGCGGAAGGCGAAATGGGGGTCTTTCGTATTCACGTGATGACACAACCACTGTAATAGTTGTTCTACTATACGACTCTACCCGGTGGCGCCCGAACCCTCGAGCCTGATCCACGTCTTCATGACTCCCGGGCCCCGACCCACCCCAACGGCCGGAGCCCACTGTGTGGAGCACCCTCGAGCTCGTCAAGAAGCACCTCTCCCTCGCGATCACCCTCTCCATGGGGGCCGCCCTGCTGGTGGGCTGGCAGGTGGACACCCGCCCCCTGCGGGCGCTGGTGGTCCCGCTGACCATCGGGATGGTGCTGCCCATGATGGTGGCCATCAACCCCAGGGTGCTGCTTTTTCGTTGCGCCCCCAAGGTGCAGCTGACCACCCAGTATCTGAACTTCGTGCTCATCCCCCTGGTGGGCTGGGGCGTCGGCCTGCTGTTCTTCCGTGATCAACCCATGGTTGCGCTGGGCCTGTTGCTGGTTTCCCTGTTCCCCACCAGCGGCATGACCGTGTCCTGGACAGGCTTCGCCCGTGGCAACATCGCCATGGCCACCAAGATGTCCGTGGTGGGGATGCTGCTGGGGTCGCTGCTGGCGCCCTTCTACGTCAAGCTCCTGCTGGGCGCCTCGGTGAGCATACCCCTGGCCAAGATGTTCGTGCAGATCGGCTGGGTGGTGGGCTTCCCCCTGCTGCTGGGGCTGGCGCTGCGCGCCCTGCTGGTCCGGACCTTGGGCTCCCCCCGCTTCGCCGCGCAGGTCGCCCCCAAGCTGCCCACGCTCTCGGCGGTGGTGATGCTGGCCCTGGTGTTCACCGCGGTCTCGCTCAAGGCGGACATGCTCAGGGATCCCACCCTGCTGCTCTCCCTGCTCCCCGCGCTGCTGTTGTTCTACGCTGCGGTCTTCGCGCTGGGCCTGCTGGTCGGTAGGCGTTTTCCCCGCGGTGATGGCATCGCGATGGTGTACTCGACCGCGGTGCGCAAGGTCTCACTGGCGCTGGCCCTGGCGGTGACCACCTTCGGAGAGGATGGCGCCATCGCGGCTGTGGCCCTAGCCGTCGCGCTGCTGCTCCAGGTGCAGCTGGCTGCTGCGTCTCTGCGGGTGGTGGGGTGGGTCTTCGGCCCTGCTGAAGCCAGGGACGAGTCGGTGGGAGAACGCGCCGGGTCTACCCTCGCCGCTGGATGACCGCTCTCCGACACACAGCGTGGCTCGAGGCTCACTCCACGTCGTGCCAGCCCCGCTTGTAGCGTGCGTGGGCCGCGGCACCTACCTCGGCATGTCGGTGCTGCCGCGTCGTACGAACCTGGACCTCGAGGGTGTGGCTGCAGGGTAAGACGATGACCGTGTGCAGCGACTGGTAGCCGTTGGCCTTGGGGTGCGCGATGTAGTCGTCGAACGCTTCCGGTAGGTGGGACCAGAGATCGTGGACGATGGCGAGCACCGCGTAGCAATCGGGGATCTCGCCGACCACCACGCGGACACCGCAGAGGTCGTGCAGGCCCTCGAGATCGACCTGCTGGCGACGCATCTTGTCTCTGGTGCTGCGAGGAGACTTGACGCGAGCCGACACATCGGCCTCGATTCCCCGTGTGGACAGCGCGTGTCGAAGCCTGTCCGCGGCGTCCAGGGTGTGCTGCTCTCGGTGCGGGCGCTGCGTGGCGATGGCGCTGGCGAACTCCGCGCAGTCTCCGAGGGGAGGTGAGGTTCTGTCGCCGGAAGCATTCATGTTCGGGCCTTGGTGCTGCTCAGTGCTCACGCCTGGATTTTCCTCCTGCTGTCTACAAGAGTCATCGGATGGCTCGGGTGTCACGTCGGTCTTCGAGCGCGACTCGAGAGATATGGCAGACGCCCACCCCGCCATGGACGTGCTGGTCAGCGCCCCCCGTTCCCCCGCAACCGCCGCGCGATGAGAAACGCCATCTCCAGGGACTGCTCGTAGTTCAGCCGTGGATCCACATCCGACTCGTAGGCCCGGGACAGGTCGGCCTCGGACATGCCGCGCGCACCGCCCACCACCTCGGTGACGTCCTGACCCGTCAGCTCGAAGTGCACCCCGCCCAGGACAGATCCCACGGCTTCGTGCACGGAGAAGGCCTGCTCGAGTTCGGCGAGGATGTCGTCGAAGCGGCGGGTCTTGATGCCCCCGCTGGTGGTGTAGGTGTTGCCGTGCATGGGATCGCAGCACCAAGTCACGGTCCAGCCGGCCCGGAGTACAGCCTCGACCAGCGCTGGCAGTCGATCCCCGATCCGGTCTCGGCCCATGCGGTGGATGAGGGTGAGCCGTCCAGGCTTGTGATCGGGATCGAGCACGCTGCAGAGCTCCACCAGCTCGGCGGGCTCCATGCTCGGGCCTACCTTGACCCCGATGGGGTTTCTCAAGCCCCGGAAGAACTCCACGTGGGCGCCGTCGAGCTGGCGCGTGCGCTCGCCGATCCATGGGAAGTGGGAGCCGAGGTCGTACCAGCCGTCCCGCAGTGGCGGCCGCTCGCACATGGCCTGCTCCCAGGCCAGGTGCAGCCCCTCGTGGCCGGTGAAGAACTCCACGTTGATGAGCTCCTCGAGCTGCCGGCCCAGCATGGTCTCTAGGAAGCGCACCCCACCCTCGATGGAGCGGACCACCTCCCGGTGGGACTCCGGCCGGTCGGCGTGCTCCACGAAGGAGAGGTCCCAGGCCTCGGGGTGGTGCACGCTGCCGAAGCCGCCGGCAAGCAGGCTGCGGATGAAGTTGAGGGTCATGGCCGCCCGATGGAAGCCCTCGAGCAGCCGGGCCGGGTCGGGGGCTCGGTCCGCGGCCGTGAACGCCGGGCGGTTCACCAGATCACCGCGGTAGCTGGGGAGCGTCACGCCGTCGCGGGTCTCGGTGTCCGACGAACGTGGCTTGGCGTACTGCCCGGCGATGCGCCCTACCCGGATGACCCGCTTGTTGCCGCCGTGAACCAGCACCATGCCCATCATCAGCAGGATCTTGAGCTTGGCGTCGATCACATGGGGCTGACAGTCCGCGAAGCGCTCCGAGCAATCGCCCCCTTGCAGCAGGAAGCGCTCTCCGCGCGCCGCCTCGCCCAGCTGTTGTTCCAGCCGCTCGATCTCCCAGGAGGTGACGATCTTGAGGTAGCCGGAGATCCGGCCGAGGACCCGCTGCAGCTCCTCGGGGTCACTGTACTCCACCTGCTGCGTGGCGGCCTTGGCCCGCCACGAGCCCGGCGTCCATGCTGCGCTCACGGGCTCACATCCTCGGCAGCTTCGTCCAGGCTCGGCTGATCTTCGACCAACGACGCGGCTACATCCACGGGGATCATGCCCAGCTCGGCCGCCAGCTCCTTGAGCGTCGAGCCGGGCTTCGCGTCCACACCACGCCCAGTCAGGGAGGCTTGGACGCGCTCGAGCTCGAGCCCCTCGGCCTCGCAGTGCTCGGCCAGGGTGCGCTTGCCCAGGCCCGAGGGATGAAAGGCCTCACGCTGGATGGCCTCGGAGCTGGTGTCGCCTCCCACCGAGCCGAGCACCAAATACAGCTCCGCGGGGGAGCGATCGTTCCTATGGCCGATGTCCAGCAGAGACGCATCCAGGTCATCGACGACCCAACCCAGATCCCGCAGCGCGTCGGCTGCAGCGGCCGGCTCGAGCCCCAGCTTGCCGGCCATGGTGGCCAGGCTGGACAGCTCGGCATGTCCGTAGGGTGGGCTGCCCTCTCGCTCTTCCCACCAGTCCTTCGCTGCTGCACCTGCGTCCATCACCTGGGCGAAGGGTGGCCACGACAAGCCGGTGCCGACCACGAACAGGGTCACCACCACGCTGGCCACGATCATCTCAGGGGTCATCACCCGCAGCTGCCTGGTCTTGTTCTTCAGGTAGCCGACGATGGCCTTCCAGTTGTACCAGGTGTGCAGCCAACCCAGCACCACGAAGGCGAAGGAGCTGGTGGTGTGGATGGAACCCAGCTGCTCCTTGTCCAGGCCCAGGAAGTGCCAGTCCGACCAGTAGGCGATGCGGCCCTGGGGGGCGATGTAGAGCACGATGCCGGTGGTTGTGAGCACCGCGGCCAGCAGCAGCAGGGAGAGCGAGACGACACGGCGCCACTTGAGCTGTTTCATGATGAGTCCTCTTTCGTTGACGAGTGTTCTGCTGCCCCTGGTGTGTCAGGAGGGAGCTATGAACCGCCCTGTCCCTCGCCCAGGCCGTAGCGATCGAGCTTGTAGTACAGGGTGCGGCGACTCAGACCCAGCGCCTTGGCGGTCTGACTGCGGTTGCCGTCGTTCGCCGCCAGCGTGTCCACGATCAACTGCCGCTCCATGTCCCGGATGGTGGATGGAGCCGTGGAAGGCTCGGGCGGTGGGGTCGCCACCGAGCGCGGCGTCATCCCCGGGGGCAGGTGGGCGGGCTGGATGGTGCCACCCCTGGCCAGGATGACCGCCCGCTCCAGCGCGTTGCGCAGCTCCCGGATGTTGCCCGGCCAGGCGTGGTCCTGGAGCAGCGCCTCGGTGCTCGCCGAGAGGCGCGGCGTGGGACCCTCGGCCAGCTCTCGGACGAACAGCCTGGCCAGGGGCAGGATGTCGCCAGGGCGCTCACGGAGGGGGGGGAGCTGGAGCTCGAAGACCGCCAGGCGAAAGAACAGGTCCTCACGAAACTGTCCGCCATCGATGGCCTGGCGGAGGTCGCGGTTGGTGGTGGCCACCACACGCACGTCCACCTGGTGGCTGCGGCCACCGCCCACCGGCTGGACCTGTTTGTCCTGGAGCACACGCAGGAGCTTGGCCTGCAGCCCCAAGTCCATCTCCCCGATCTCGTCCAGCATCAGGGTGCCCCCGTGGGCCTCGCGGAAGCGACCCCGGGTGGCGCGCAGCGCGCCCGTGAAGGCGCCCTTCTCGACCCCGAACATCTCCGACTCCAGCAGCTCGCCCGGGATGGCCGCGCAGTTGACCTTCACCAGCGGCCCCGCGGCGTAGCGGCTGTGTTCGTGGGCGTAGGCGGCCACCAGCTCCTTGCCGGTGCCGCTCTCGCCCGTGACCAGCAGCGGGGCCGTGGAGTCCGCCGCCAGCGCCAACAGCTCGAGGGTGTCGCGGAAGGCGCCCGGCGCAGGAACGATCCCGCCGAACTGCGAGGGCTCACCCTGCTCAGGCCGCCCCACACCAGGCTGCACCGCGTCGATGATGCGCCGCACCTCGGCCAGGTCCACCGGCTTCTCGAGGAAGTCCAGGGCGCCAGCCCGGATGGCCTCCACCGCCAGCCGCACATCGCCGTAGCCGGTGATCATCACCACCGGGAGTTCGGGATGGCCGCTGCGCAGCGCGCGCAGGGTCTCGAGGCCATCCATGACCCCCTGGCCCAGCCGCAGGTCGAGAAAGACGAGCATCGCGGGGGCTCGCTCCATCAGCGCCAGCGCTTGCTCGCCGCTGGACACCCCACGGGCGCGGTGGCCGTGGCGCTGGACCGCAGCCTGCATCATGCGGCGGAAGGGCTCTTCGTCGTCCACGATGAGCACATAGGGAAGGTCAGTCATCGCGTGGTGGCTCCCGGTGGAATGTCAGCCCGAAGCGGCTGCCCTCGCCCTCGGTGCTCACCATGGAGAGCTTCGCGTGGTGGGACTCGGCAATCCGCTCGACGATGCTCAGGCCCAGGCCGCTGCCAGCCTGCCGTGTGGTGAAGTACGGCTCGGTGATCCGCTCCATGTCGGCGGGGGCGATCCCTGGCCCCGTGTCCGCGACCTCCACCGACACGGAACCTTCGTCGGCGGAGATGGTCACGCGGACCTCATCGCCCGCTCCGCAGGCTTGCAGCGCGTTGAGGACCAGGTTGAACAGCAGCTCTTGTAGCTGTCGGCCATCGCCCTGTAGCTCGGCGTGGGGGTCCTCCCGCAGCGCGAGGGTCACCCCAGCGGCCTTGGCATCCGGAGAGAGCAGCTCCACGACGGTCCCGGCTACGCCGGAGAGATCCACGGGCTCCCAGCGGGGCTTTCGCTGCCGGGCGAAGGACAGAAACTCGTTGAGACGATCCGTCACCTGGTCGATCTGCTCAAGGATCATCGCGGCCCGACCGCGGGACTCGTCGTCGTCGCTGGCCTCCATTAGCAGCTGGGTGTTGCCCCGGATGGCGCCCAGGGGATTCTTGGTCTCGTGGGCGAGCCCCGCCGCCAGCAGCCGCAGGGATTCGAGGCTCTTGCGGCGCTGCTCCTGCAGGGCCACGCGCTCTCGCAGCTGATGGTTGTGCACCTGGCTGCGCAGCAACAGGCTGCCCAGGACGGCCAGGCCCAGGCCGATCACCAACAGGGCGAGGTCACTGCCCAGGATGTGGGCGCGCACACCGCTGGCCGTGGAGGTGTCCAGCACCAGCTGCAGCGCGTAGCTCCCGGAGCCCAGCGAGCCCTCCGAGCGACGCGAGCGCATCCCCTGGCCCATCCCGTGGCCCGCCTGCAGCTCGAAGGGCAGGAGGAGTTCCATCCCCGCGTCGCTCACACTGACGCGGCGCTCGAGCCCGCCCACCCAGGACGGGCTGTCCGCCAAGGACCCGCCGCCCTGCACGACGCTCTGGCCGGTCTGGTCGATGAGGGTCGCCGAAGAAACCAGCCCCGATTCAACGAGCTCATCGAACACGGCCTGGGTCCGCTCGGTGGCGTCGGGGCCGTGGCGCGCCACGCCCTGGACCGTCGCGGCCAGGGCGTGGGCCAGCATCCATGCTCGCTCCTGCTGCGAGGTCTCGAGGCGCTCGATGGTCGTGTGGGTGCGCAGCGCGAGCAACAACACGAAGCAAGCGCTGAGCAGGGCGAGGGCCCAGGTGATGTTCCGAAGTCCGAGGTTCATGCTGTTTTCATTACTGCCTTGGGCCATCCGGAACGCTGCTGCTACCGGCTGGCCGAAGCCCGCCGACCCTGGCCGCGGCCCCAGCCGTTGCCGCGTCCACGGCGGCCCTGCCAGGTGCCATCCTGGTAGCGGTCGCAGACGCCGTCGCCGTCTGCGTCCACGAACGCCGGGCCCCCACCACGGCCATGGCCCATACCGTTGCGGCGACCCCAGCCGTTGCCGCGGCCCATGCGACCCTGCTGGGTGCCATCCTGGTAGCGGTCACAGACGCCGTCTTCGTCTTCGTCCACGAAGTTGGGGCCCCAGGCATCGGCCTGCACGGCGGGGGCGTCCTGTACGGGGGCAGCCTCGTCGTCGGCGTCCTGGGCCATGGCCAAGCCGGTGGCACCGAGGGTGGCCAGCATGGCGGCGATGATGATGGTGCGGATCTTCATGGTGCGCTCCTTCGAGCCCGGACGAGAGGATGATGGTCGTTCGCGG
>CALDOK010000085.1 GCA_937912125.1 uncultured Pseudomonadota bacterium | reverse complement strand
CGTCGCTTGCCCAATGTACACAAGGTGGTCACACCCCACGACGGGCCCACCTGCAAGGCCGACAACCTCAACTGGATCTACCAGGGCATCCAGCTGGTGGAGGGTCAGCGTGGGCGTCGCTTCGACATCCTGCTGATGCACGACGCCGAGGACATCATCCATCCCCTGGCCCTGCGCCTGTACAACTACCTGATCCCCGATCACGACTTCGTGCAGACCCCGGTGTTCCCCCTCGAGACCCCCTGGCACAAGTTCGTCGCCGCCACCTACAAGGACGAGTTCACCGAGCACCACCTCAAGGACATGCTCGTGCGAGAGCACATCGGGGGCCTGGTGCCCTCGGCGGGTGTGGGCAGCGGGTTCGCCCGGGAGGTCTTCGAGGAGATCGCCCTCGCGAACAAGCAAGAGGCCTTCAACATCAACAGCCTGACGGAAGACTACGAGATCGGGCTCAAGTTCAGGCTGGCGGGCAAGAAGGTCTACTTCGCCCGCAGGGCCGTCCGCCGCTACGTCAAGGGCACCAAGGGCATCTTCCACAAGCGCGAAGTGGACATGGTGGAGGACGAGTACATCGCCACCCGGGAGTTCTTCCCTGACTCCTTCCGCTTCGCGGTGCGGCAGCGCTCCCGCTGGGTCCTGGGCATCGCCCTGCAGGGCTGGGAGCAGGTGGGCTGGAGTGGTCCGCCGGCGGTGCTCTACTGCCTGTGGCGCGACCGCAAGGCGCTGCTCACCAACTTCTTCACCGTCTTTGCCTACCTGATCCTGTTCTACTGCGGCTGGCGCTACCTCATCGGTGCGGTCACGGGGATCCCGTGGACCCTCGAGAACGTCTTCCCACCGGGCTCCTTGCTCTGGTGGCTGGTCATGTCCAACACGCTGATCCTGGCCTGGCGCATCGTGATGAAGTTCATCACGGTGCACAAGATCTACGGTGTGGTGCATGCGCTGCTGTCCATCCCCCGCTTCTTCGTGGCCAACATCATCAACTTTGTGGCCACCAGCATGGCCCTGCGCCAGTACCTGCACCACAAGGTCACGGGTGAGCCCCTGCGCTGGCTCAAGACCGAGCATGCGTTCCCGTCCGTCGAGGCCCTCGAGGTCTTCCACCGCCGCATCGGCGATCTCCTGGTCGAGCGCGAGGGCTTGAGCCTCGACGATCTCGAGAAGGCCCTGGACATGCAGAGCCGCACCAGCTTCCAGCTGGGCGAGGTGCTGACCACCAGCGGGCTGATGTCCTCTCATGGCTTGAGCCAGGCGCTGGGCAACCAGCTCGAGCTCCGGGTCTGCCAGCCCGATCCCTACTCCGTGCCCCTCGAGCTCCTGCAGCGAATCGGCGAGCCTGAGGCTTCCCGACTGGGGGTCTTGCCCTTGCTGCGCGACTCCGACGGGTCGGTGCTGGTGGCGGTCTCCCGGGCCCCCGACTCCGAGCTGGGCTCGGTACTGGCAGCGCAGCTCGGCGCTCCCGTGCGCTTCGAGTTCTGTCTCGCTCCGGCGCTGGATGCGGCTCGCGACCGTGCCTACCGCCGTCTCGGCCTGGAGACTCCGGGCCAGGAACGCACCAGCCCCCTGGGCCGCAGCCTGCTCGAGGCTGGTCTGCTCGACACCGGCAGGCTCGAGCAAGCGCTCTCGGAGCAGGCCGACAGCGGAGAGTTCCTGGGCGAGCTGCTGGTGCGGCGCGGCTGGGTTCGACCCGAGGATCTGGCGGCCGTGCTCGCTGGCTCGCTGCAGGTCGCCGTGCGGCCTCTCGCGCCACAGCAAGCCAGCCCCGAGGCCCTGCGGGTCCTGGGCTACGGCTTCTGCAGCCTCCACCGGCTGGTGCCGCTGCGCGCTGGGCTCGGGGAGCCGGTCGTGTTGGCCATGTCCCAGCGGGTGCCCGAGTCCGTCACCGGCACCGTGGCCCACCGCCTGGGGCGTCCGGTCAACACGCAGCTCTCGCCTGCGGTGGACATCGAGCTGGCGCTGGCGCTGGCGGCCCAGCAGGCGTGGCCCAGCGGCTTCGCCGGAGGGGTCCCCGTGATGGATGGGGTCGAGCTCCAGGCGCTCCGCGGCCGGGGCATCGACCCTGCTGTGCTGTGGGAGCGCGCCCGCCTCCAGGGCCGCGGCCCCATCGATCAGCTGGTGGTCGAAGGCGCGATCGGCCACGAGGACGCTGCGCAGCTTCGCTCGCGGGTTCTGGGCATCCCCGTGGCCGGACCGGCGCATCGTGGCGAGCTGGTGTCGCTGCCTCCAGACAGCCCGCTCTCGGCGGCGGGCGTGCACCTGTTCCGGCTCGCGGGAGGCCTGCTGGCCACCGCTGCCTCCCCACAGCGCTGGATGACCAGCGCTGTCGCTGGCCTCTTTCCAGACCAGCCCATCGGCTGGGCGCTCGCAGCGCCCTTGGCCAGTGTACACAACGATAATGGCGGAACCGCGGCCGGTGTGGCTTCGGTCCCCGCGAATCATTGACCAGGAGAGTCCCCATGCCGCAGCTGCGCAACTGGCTCACAAGCGTGGTCCTCACGATCACGGCCCTGCTCTGCATCCCCCTCGCCAGCCCCGCGCTGGGCCAGGAGGGTGACGGCGCCGCCCAGCAAGACTTCATGGTGCGCGATCTGGTCTTCGACGAAGACCTCAGGCACGATGGGGACGTCGTGCTCGCGGGGGTCTGGGCCTTCAGCTCGGTGAGCTTCGGCATCCCCGGCTACTGGGAGCTCGCGGAGGAGCCGGAGCTGCATGTGGTGATCCGCCGCTCGGGCCAGCTCATCGAGCACATCTCCTCCATCACGGTCAAGCTCAACGGCACCCCGATCCAGACCATCCCCCTCGAGGGGGCCGTGGACGAAGATCAGGAGGCGCTGGTGCGGCTGCCCCTGGACCCCACGGCGGGCTACCACAACATCGAGTTCCTCGGCTACCACCGCAGCCACCTGCCCTGCGAGCTGACCAATCATCCTGGGCTCTGGAGCAGGGTGCTCGACAAGAGCTTCATCCGGGTGCGCTACCGTCCCTCCGTGCCCGAGCTCAACCTGGCCGACTGGCCGTACCCCCTGCGCGACGACCGTGACCCGGACCAGAACCTCGTCACCTTCGTGCTGCCCCCCAAGCCCGACGCTACCGATCTCCAGGCCGCGGGCTACCTGGCCTCCTACCTGGGCCACTCGGTCACCTGGCGCCCCATGGACCTCAAGGTGTGGCAGGGCGACCTGGACAAGGCTCCCCCGGGCCACCTCATCGTGCTGTCCCGCATGGACCGCAAGGACGGCCACCAGAGTCAGATCAGGGCGCTGCTGGCCGCGGCCGACGATCCGGAGCTGACGGGCCTGGCCAAGGCCTCGAGCCAGGGCGACTTCCCCCAGGCTGGCGCGGTGGCGGTGATGCCGCGGCCGGGCAGCTCCAACTTCGCGATCTACAGCCTGCTCGGCCGTGACGCGGAGGGGCTCATGTCCCTCGCTCGGCTGCTGAGCAACCAAGAAGGCGCCACCCTGCCCACGGGCATGGTGGAGTGGGTCGAGGAGGTTCAGGCGGACGACGACATGGAGGCGCGGCGCTGGGAGCACTCTGTACCCCCCGAGATCAGCTTCACCCTCGAGGAGCTTGGGCTCGAAGACATCATGACCTCTGGCGCACGGGGCGGCATCGCCAGCATCCCCCTGTCCCTGATCCCTGACGACCACCCGGTGGCCGGGCAGGGCCGCGTCGAGCTGGTCTACTCCTACACGGCCCAGGCCAGCCAGGACCAGAGCCGCATCGACGTGCTGCTCAACGGCGCCGCCGCCGGCGGCGTGGCCCTGAGCGATGTCGATGGCCGCAACCGCGCCCGCCTGCTGCTGGACCTCCCCGTGCACGACATGGGGCCGGCGTCTCGCCTGGACGTGGCCTTCCGCCTGGTGGGGCTCGAGCAGGACGAGTGCCTGGGTGAGTGGTTCGAGCCCATGTGGGGCACGGTCCACGCCGACACGCGCATCACCCTGCCGCGGGATCGCTGGGCCCAGATCAACGACCTGTCCCTGCTGCGCTTCGGCGGCTACCCCTTCGGCGTCCACCCCGACCTGGCCGACACCCTCTTCGTGCTGCGGGACAACCCCGGCGCCAACGAGCTGCAGGTCTACCTGTGGCTGGCCGCCGAGCTGGGCCGCGTCACCCGCGGCGATCGCTTCGCCTACCAGGTGACCATGGGCGAGGTGAACAAGGCCGAGCACCAAGACTTCCACCTGGTGGTCGTGGATGCCGGCCCCGAAGCCAGCGTGCTGCGCAAGGCCGGGCTGCTCTCCTCCATGTCCTTCTCCCGCGAACGCCCGGGCTTCGTGCGCGTGGCCTTGGCCGGCGGCGGCGCCGTCGCGCTGGGGGCCGACCCCGCGGTGGCCTACATCGAGTCCTTCGCGGTGCCATGGGCCAAGGATCGCGCTGCGCTGGTCGCCTACGCGGTGGAGTCGGAGCTCTTCGAGCGCGTCGGTCCCTGCCTGCACTACACGCCACTGTTCGAGCGCCTCGCGGGCAAGGTCACGCGGATCTCTTCCTGCTCGGACCTGGCCGCAGTGGCCGCCGATGAGGTCCGGTACGTCGGTCAGCGCCCCGTCCGCGACGCGGCCTACCAGCCCATCCGCAAGCACTACTGGTGGCTGCTGCTGGGCTTGGTGGTCTTGCTCGTCGCGGTCCTGGTGGTTCGCACCGTCTGGCTCGCCCCGCGGCGTCGCGAGCTCGTCTGATTCCCGGGAGTCCGCTCGTGAACGACGACACTCCAGCGAGGGCCTCTGATCCCGGACGCGGGCAGCCTCGGGTGCTGATCCTCGATCCGGACCAGCGCTTCGCGCGCCTGCTCGGCAGCTACCTGGTGGCCAACGGCTGGCAGGCCAAGCACGTGGATGAGCCTCGCATGGCGCTGGCGCGCATGGAGAAGCTGGCCCCCGATCTGATCTGCATCGAGCTGGTGGGGCCCGAGCCTTCGGGCTTCGACTTCGTGGCGCTGCTCAAGCGCCTCCCCTCGGCGCCGCCGGTAGTGATCTGCACCCGCTTCGCGGCCGCGGCGGCGTGGGACCCTGTCACCCTGCAGCGCCTGGGTGTGAGTGGGCTCGTGGCGCGTCCCTCCAAGTTCCCAGACATGGAGCGCCTGTTTCGCAGCTGCCTGCCACCCCGGCTGGCGGCGACGCTGCCTCCCCCTTCCGCTCTCTCCGAGGAGGGAGCATGATCCCCTTGGATACGCCGAAGCTGCTCCCAGCTCGCCTGGTCCCTGTCGCAGCGCTCTGCGTACTGCTCCTGGCGGGAGCGAGGGATCTGCGCGCAGAGGAGCCGGAGCCGGTGGACCTGGGTCCCGCGCCCATGAGCCCCTACGACGACCTGGGCTTGCGCTGGTACGAAGAGGCCTACCTGGCCCGGGACCGAGGGGATCTGGATGGGGCTCGGCTGGCCCTCGAGGCCGCGCGGGAGCACGGCGCGGACCCCCAGCTCATCGCCCTGGAGTTGGCCTACCTGGGCAAGGAGACCCGGGACCTGCTCCTCGCACGGGGGCACCTGGAAGAGGCTCGCGAGGGTCCATCGCGGAGCGCCTCCAACGAAGCCGGCTCGTCCCTGGTGCAGCTCGCCCTGGTGGAGGAGGCTGACGATCTCGGGATCGTGAGCAGCGAGCGGGTCCACTGGCTCGAGGAGGCCTGGCGCGCCCAGCAAGGCGGGCTGTGGGACCTGGCCCGTCAAGCCCTCCAGAGGGCCGAGCAGGCGGGTGCCGATCACCAGCTCATCACCCTCGAGCTGGGCTACCTCGAAGCCCGAGCCGGAGATCTGCCCTTGGCCAGGGCGCACTTCGAGGCGGCGTCCCACGGTCCGAACGCCCACTGGTCCAAGGTGGCGCGGCGGGAGCTCGTCGCTGCTGATCCGGACGCTGTCGGCCTGAACGTCAGCTGGCAGGTGCTGCTGCAGCAAGGCTGGAGAGCCAAGGAACGGGGGGACTACGACACGGCGCAGCAGGCCTTCGAGGCCGCCGAGCAGCGCGGCGCCAGCGCGCAGAGCGTGGCCATGGAGCTGGGCTATCTGGCCATGAAGAGGCGGGATCGCACCTCCGCCAGGAGTCACTTCGAGGTCGCCGCGGCGGGGGCCGATGAGTCGCTCGCCGACCTCGCGAGGCGGGAGCTTCGGGCCATGAGCCCGCGCCCCGGCCAGGATGCCCAGGCGGATCCGCGCTCCCAGTCCTGGTACTGGATGGAGCAGGGGTGGCAGGCGCGCGATCGCAGCGAGCTGGACGCAGCGCGTCGGGCGTTCATGACCGCCGCCGAGCTGGGAGCGAGTCCCCAGCAGATCGCGCTGGAGCTGGGCTTCCTGGACCTGATGGTCGGCGACGCCGAGGCCGCCGTCCTCCACCTGGAAGAAGCCTCCCAGGGCGATGACCCGGAGCTGGCCCAGGCCGCAGCTGCACAGCTCGAGGCCATGGCACCCCCGACCGAAGAGGAGCTACAGCCCGGCATGCCGGCCTACTGGATGCAGGAGGGCTGGACCGCCCGGGCCGAGGGCGATCTGGTCAAGGCGCGGGAGGCCTTCTTCTACGCTCGCGAGCTGGGAGCCTCCGGCCAGCAGGTCGCGCTGGAGCTGGGCTACGTCGCCTTGGCGGACCAGGATCTCGATCTGGCTCTGCTCTACTTCGAAGAGGCCGGCCTGGGCTCGGATCCGGTGCTGGCTGCCCTGGCCGCCGACGAAGCGGCCGCGGCACGCCCGCCGGCGCCGGGCGAGAGCGTCTTCGACAAGGCCCAGCCCGAGTACTGGCTCGAGCAGGGCTGGAGCCTGCGCGATGCGGGGGACTACGAGGGGGCGCGGCGCGCCTTCCTCACGGCCGCCGAGCTGGGCGCGGATCCTCAGCTGGTGGCCCTCGATCTGGGCTACAACGCCATCGCGCGGGGAGACCGGCACGAGGCGCGGCAGTACTTCCTCGAGGCGGCCCAGGGGCCTGACGCCGAGCGTGACGTGCAGGCCAGGGCCGAGCTCGAGCACCTGGACGCTCCCCTGTGGGCCGACATCTACGGCGACACCTACGGCTGGTGGCGCGTCAGCCCCAGCAGCCGCCTCGATCTCGTGCCCATGGTGCGGGCGCGGGGCTACTGGACGCCCTGGGGGACGCTGGACCTGCATGCCTACCTGTTCCTTCAGATCAGCCGGGACATGGCCTCCCGCGGTCGGGGGCCCGACGGCTACCCACTGATCTACGCGGACAACACCCTGATGTTCGGCCCGGGCGCGCTGTTCCGCTTCTGGAAGCGGCAGGCTGGAGTCTACGCCCAGCTGGGCCCGGCCCTGAACCTGGTGGACGATGGGCGCCAGCGTTGGTGGTTCGACGCGCGCGTCGCAGCCTTCGTGGGCTTCGAGGGTGGGCCGACGCGGCCGGGAGCGCTGGAGCGAGGCGAGCGAGCCAAGGGGCCTAGCGGGCTCTGGCACGAGGTGTACGGCGAGGCCGTGTACGCCAGCCGCTTCGACCACAACGTCATCGCCATGGCCCGGGGCCGGCTCGGTCTCAGCCCTCTGCTCACCGGGGCCGTGGTCTGGCAGCCCCTGGTCCAGGTGCGGGCGTTCGGCGACATCAAGGGCGACTACTGGAACAACCGCGCCGACCTGGGCGTCGCCCACCGCTGGCGTTGGCAGACCCGTGTGCCGTTGGACCTGCTGCTGGGCTTCAACCTGGGCAGCTACTACGGCCGCGAGAACCTGGACGAGGCGCCGGATCCGCTCCTGTTCACGGAGCTATGGCTTCAGGCTGTGACCTACTATCAGTTCTGAGCGCGGCTTCTTCCAGCGCGATCAGCGCCACCAGCACGTCGAAGGCCCAGACCACGGTGTCGTCCTCGGAGTGGCGGTAGCCAGGGAGGCCAGCGTGCGGGCCCTCGTCGAGCACGAAGGTGCCCAGCCGCGCCAGGGCTTCGTCGGCCTGGGTCTCGAGGCCGCAGCGGGCGAGCCGTCGGGAGGCCGTCGCCGTGTGGGCGACGTTGTCGCTGCTGCGCCACCCATCGTCACGCTGGGCGCAGATCTCCAGGCTGGTGGCTCTTCCCATGGCGTCCGGCGGTTGTCCGTTCAGCAGGTAGACCCGCTGCAGCTCGCGCTCGATGGGGTTGCCTGATCCAGGCTCATAGCTGCGGCTGTCGACCAGGTAGCGTCCCTGGGGCCCGTCGGTGTGCAGGGTGCCGGCCAGGACCACGGCCCTCGTGCGGTAGAGCACGCCATTGGCCCGGGGTTCGTGCAGCCCCAGCGCGCGCAGGGCCTCGAGATCGGCGAAGGCCAGGGTCAGCGCCGGGCCGGGCTGGCCAGGGGTGGGCGGCTCTGGGGCGTGGCGCCCGCAGGTCCACGAGGCCGCGTCCACCAGCACACCGTCCCGCACGTTGTGGTCCAGCACGGCCCTGCCGATGCGGATGCCCAGGCGGGCGTCCTCGTCGTCCCCCCAGCGCTCGTGGGCCTCCAGCAGGGCGCGCACCGCCCTGAGGTCGTCCACGCTGGCGTTGCTGCACCAGCCGTCGTCGCTTCGTCCCAGGCGCCAGCGCAGCAGCCCCAGGGGAGAGAGGAAGCGGTCCAACAGCACCGCTCGCTCCCGCAGGAAGGTCTCCCGGTCGCCGCGCAACACCGCCAGCTCCATGGCCAGGGTGGTGGTCTCGCTCAGGTAGATGCTGCGGTCGCTGCGATCCTGGAGGGTGTCCTTGCGCCCGCGCAGCACCTGGTCGAGGCTCCACAGGGCGTCCTCGGCCGCCAGGGGAGGCTCGCTGGGGACGGCTGAAGCCTGGGAGGACGCCAGCAGCACGCAGAGCAGGATGGCGCGCGGGGACAGGTGAGGGGAGAGGAGCATCTCCCGGAGCTTGGACGCCGTAGCTGCCGCTGTCAACGCATCAGACCGCCATCAACCTTCCGCCTGTTCCGCTGGCCGCCCAGGGCAGCCTGTGGTATCCCGCCTGCCTCAGCCCCTCGGAGCCGCCCATGTCCGGTACGAACGACCATGGAGCCCGCCGCGTGCAGCTCGAGATTCAGGGCTTGGTGCAGGGGGTCGGCTTCCGGCCCTTCGTCTACCGGGTAGCCCAGGAGCTGGGCCTCGCTGGCCGGGTCAGCAACACCTCCCTCGGCGTGGAGATCGAGGTCGAGGGTAGCCCCGCGGCGGTAGAGGGGCTGCTTCATGCCCTCAGGCACCAGCTGCCGCCCCTGGCCAGGGTGGACCTGCTCCGGGTGCGCGAGCTCGAGCCCGCGGGGATGCGTGGCTTCACCATCATCGAGAGCAGCTCCCGAGCTGGCGGCGCCGCGCTGATCAGCCCCGATGTGGCCACCTGCGCCGCCTGTATGGCCGAGCTTGGGAATCCCGAGGACCGGCGGCGCGGCTACCCGTTCACCAACTGCACCGACTGCGGCCCGCGCTTCACCATCGTGCAGTCCGTGCCGTACGACCGGCCCCTCACCACCATGGCGGCCTTCCCACTGTGCCCCGCCTGCCAGGCCGAGTACCGCGACCCGCTGAACCGCCGCTTCCACGCCGAGCCCAACGCCTGCCCGGTGTGTGGCCCTCAGCTGAGCTTGCTGGCCCCCGACGGCAGCGTGCTGGACGAAGGCGACCCCCTGACCGCAGCCCAGGAACGCCTGCGCGCCGGCCAGGTGCTCGCCGTGAAGGGGCTGGGCGGCTACCACCTGGCCTGCCTCGCCAGCAGCGAGGCGGCGGTGGCCCTGCTCCGGGAGCGAAAGCGGCGCCCGCACAAGCCCCTGGCGGTCATGGCCCGGGACCTGGCCACGGCCCGGCGCCTGTGCGTCATCTCCCCCGCCGAAGCGGCCGAGCTCGAGGGGCCACGGCGGCCCATCCTGCTGCTGCGGGGTCGGCTGGACTCTCCCACCCCCTTGGCTCCCGGCCTCGCGCCCGGACACCACAGCCTGGGGGTCATGCTCCCGTACACGCCCCTGCACCACCTGCTGCTCGCGCCCGACGACCTGGGTGTGCTGGTGATGACCTCGGGCAACCGCTCGGGTGGGCCCATGGTCAGCGATGACGCCGAGGCCCTGCGGGTGCTCGAGCCCATCGTCGACGCGCTGCTGGTGCACGACCGGGGCATCGCCAACCGCTGCGACGACTCGGTGGGCTTCGTGGAGGGCGAACGCACGGTGTTGATCCGGCGCTCCCGCGGCTGGGTGCCGCTGCCGGTGGAGCTGCCCCACGCCCAGCCCTGCACCCTGGCCCTCGGGGCCATGCTCAACAATGTCTTCGCCCTGACCCAGGGTCGCCGTGCGTTCCTGTCCCAGCACGTGGGGGACACGGACGACCAGGACACCCTGGACTTCCTGGAGGAGGCTGTGCGAGGCCTCGAGCGCTGGCTCGAGGTCGAGCCCGAGGTGATCGCCCACGACCTGCACCCGGACATGTTCACCACCCACCTGGCTCGCCGTCTGGCGGATCGGGCTCGGGAGGCTGGGCGGCCCGAGCCGCGGCTGGTGGCGGTGCAACATCACCACGCCCACTTGGTCTCCGCGATGGCCGCGGTGGGTCGCAGCGAGCCCACCACGGGGTTGGTGCTGGACGGCACGGGCTACGGCCCGGATCGCAGCATCTGGGGCGGGGAGATCCTGGTGGGAGACGCTGCGGGCTACCGCCGGGTTGGCCACATGCGCCCGCTGCCCCTGCCTGGGGGAGAGGCCGCGGTCAAGCGCCCGCTGCGCATCGCCGCGGCCTGGCTGCATGCCCTGGTGCCCGACGCCATCGAGCTGGACCTGCGCCTGTGGCGGCAGGCCGAGCCCGGTGAGCTCGAGATCCTGCGGCGCATGGTGGACAGGGGCTTCAACACGCCTGAGACCTCCAGCGTGGGCCGGCTCTTCGACGCTGTCTCGGCGCTGCTGGGGCTGGTCACCGATGCCTCCTACGAGGGGCAGGCGGCCATGGAGCTCGAGCAGCATGCCCTGCTGGGGCGTCCCGACCGCGCTCGGCTGCGCGTGGACGTGCTGCACGAGGGGGGAAGCCTGATCATCGATCCCCGACCGCTGCTGCGGGGCTTGGCGGGCTGTATGTCCCTGGGCCTGCCCACGCCCGACCTGGCCCTCGCCTTCCACCAGGCCCTCGCCGATGCGCTCGTCCTGTGCGCGGTCAGGGTTCGGGACGCGGGCGGGCCACATCATGTTGCGCTTTGTGGAGGGGTTTTCCACAACCGGATACTCACGCGGGCCTGCTCGGAAGGACTCCGAGCGGTCGGCCTGGAGCCCATCCTTCCAGGCGCCATCCCCGTCGGCGACGGGGGCCTCTCCTTGGGGCAGGTGCTGGTGGCAGGCGCGGTGCTTCGGGGCGAGTCGCCCGCCTGACCTAGGAGTGACCCATGTGTCTAGCCGTCCCTGGAAAGGTCCTGGAGCTCGAAGGCTCCATGGGCCGAGTCGACTTTGGTGGTATCCAGCGCGAGCTCTGTATGGACCTGCTGCCCGAGATCGAGCTGGGGAGCTGGGTGCTGGCCCACGCGGGCTTCGCCATCCAGATCCTGGACGAGGAAGAAGCCCAGAAGACCTTGGCGCTCTTCCGTGAGTGGGCCGACTTCGAGGCCGAGAACAGCTTGGGACCCACGCCGCTGGACGGCGTCGAGCCCAGCGGAGGCGGCGATGGCTCCCCTGCTTGACGAGCGCGCCCGCGCCGACGCTCTTGTGGCGCGCATCCAGGCCGCGGTCACACGCCCCATGGCCTTGATGGAGGTCTGCGGCACCCACACCATGGCCATCGGGCACCACGGCCTGCGCTCGCGCATGCCCGCTGGGCTACGGCTGGTCTCCGGCCCCGGCTGTCCCGTCTGCGTCACGCCCGCTGAGGACGTGGACCGCGCCATCGCCATGGCCAAGGAGCCCGGCGTCATCGTCGCCACCTTCGGCGACATGATCAAGGTGCCTGGCACCCGCGGCAGCCTGGCCAAGGCCCGCTCGGAGGGGGCCCAGGTGCAGGTGGTCTACTCGCCCCTGGACGCCCTGCGGCTGGCCCAGGACAAGCCCGACCACACGGTGGTCTTCGTGGGCATCGGCTTCGAGACCACCACCCCCACCATCGCGGCCACCATGCTCCGGGCGCGCGCAGCTGGTGTCGAGAACTTCTGCGTGCTGCCCGCCTTCAAGGTTGTGCCCCAGGCCATGGAGGCGCTGGTGTTGTCGCCCCAGACCGACATCGACGGCTTCATCTGCCCGGGCCACGTCACCGCACTCATCGGGGTGGCGCCCTATCTGCCCCTCGCAGAGAAGTACGGCGTACCTTGTGTGGTCACGGGCTTCGAGGCCCTGGACATCCTCGAGGGCGTGGCCATGCTGGTCGAGCAGATCGCCGCGGGCGAGGCCCGGGTCGAGAACCAGTACAAGCGGGCTGTGCCCTACGAAGGCAACCCCAAGGCCATGGCCATCGTGGACCAGGTGCTCCAGCCCTGTGACGCCATGTGGCGTGGGGTCGGCGTCATCCCGGGCACCGGCCTCGAGCCCCGGCCGGAGTTCGCGTCCATGGACGCCCGCACCCGCGTCCCGGTGGAGATCCCTCCGCCAGCCGACCTGCCCAAGGGCTGCTCCTGCGGCGCGGTCATGCTGGGCCTGCTGCTCCCCAGCGAGTGTCCGCTGTTCGGCAAGGCCTGCACCCCGGCCTCGGCCGTGGGGCCCTGCATGGTGTCGAGCGAGGGCGCCTGCGCGGCCTACTACAAGTACGGAGGTGCCTGATGGGCGCCCGGATCCTGCTCGATCACGGCGAGGGCGGAGCCGCCTCGGCTCGCCTGGTGTCCGAGGTCTTCCTGCGCTGGCTTGGCGCTCCCCCCGTGCTCGAGGACGCCGCGGTGGTCCCCGGCGCCCCGCGCCTGGCCATCAGCACCGACAGCTTCGTGGTGCGGCCTCCCTTCTTCCCCGGAGGCAACATCGGCAAGCTGGCCGTCTGCGGCACGGTCAACGATCTGGCGATGATGGGGGCTACCCCCCGCTACCTCACCTGCGCCTTCATCCTCGAAGAGGGCCTCGAGCTCGACGAGCTCGACAAGATCGTGGCCGCCATGGCCGCCACCGCCGCTGAAGCCGGCGTGACGGTGGTGGCTGGCGACACCAAGGTGGTGGGGCGAGGCGAGGTCGACGGCGTCTTCATCAACACCACCGGCGTGGGCTTCGTGCCTCAGGACGTCACCCTCTCCGCGGGCGCCTGCCAGCCCGGCGACCGCGTGCTGGTCAGCGGACCCATCGGCGACCACGGCACCGCCGTGATGCTCGCCCGCGAAGGCTTCGGCATCCAGAGCGACCTGGTCTCCTGCTGCCAGCCCCTGGCCGATCTCGCGGCCGTGGTGCTCGAGGTCGCCCCCGGTCTTCGTTGCATGCGCGATCCTACGCGCGGCGGCTTGGCCACCACGTTGCTCGAGCTGTGCGAGGCCTCGAGCGTGGGCATCGTGCTGAGCGAAGCCGCGCTCCCCATCCGCCGCCAGGTGCGGGCCGCCACCGACCTGCTGGGGCTGGACCCCCTCTACGTCGCCTGCGAAGGCCGGCTCATCGCGGTGGTCCCCGACCATCAGGCGGACGCGGCCCTGGCCGCCATGCGCGCTCACCCCCGCGGCGTCGGCGCGGCCATCGTGGGCGCCGTGGTGGAAGCCCCGGCCAAGCTGGTGCTCGAGACGGGCATGGGCGGCCGCCGGCCTCTGGTGGCCCTCGAGGGCGCCCAGCTCCCCCGCATCTGCTAGCGAGGTCCACCATGCACGAAGCCGCCATCGCACAGGGCGTCATCGACGAGATCCAGCGCCTCCACGACGAAGGCGTGTGGTCCGGCAAGCTGGTGGAGGTCAGGCTGCGCATCGGCAAGCTCACCGCCGTGGTGCCCGACTACCTGGCCTTCTGCTTCGAGGCGATGACCAAGGACACCGCCCTCGAGGGCGTGGACCTCAGCTGGGAGGACGTGCCTGTGCAGGGCCTGTGCCACGCCTGTGGCGAGACCAGTCAGTTCGACAAGATCGGTTTCCTCTGTCTCTCTTGTGGCTCGCCCGATGTGGAGATCTCCCAAGGTCGCGAGCTGCTCATCGATTCCCTGGAGGTCTCGGATGACCACTGAAAAGACCCGGCGCGTTGGCGTCGTCACCAACATCCTCGCTGCCAACGATCGGGTGGCCGACGAAAACCGTCGCCTCTTCGCCACCAAGGGGCTGTGCGTGATCAACCTGATCTCGAGCCCCGGCGCGGGCAAGACCACGCTGCTCGAGCACACCCTGCCGGCGCTGGCCCAGCGGGGCATCCGCGCGGCGGTCATCGTGGGCGACATCGCGACCACCCGGGACGCCGACCGCCTCGCGGTCCACGATGTACCCGTGGTGCAGATCTGCACCGAGGCCTTCGGCGGCTCCTGTCACCTCGAAGCCAGCACCATCCGCATGGGCATGGACCAGATCGACCTCGATGGTGTGGACCTGCTGTTCGTCGAGAACATCGGAAACCTGGTGTGCCCCGCTGAGTTCGATCTCGGGGAGCGAGCCAAGGTGGCGCTGCTGTCGGTGACCGAGGGCGAAGACAAGCCGCTCAAGTACCCCCTGGCGTTCCAGGAGTCCGACCTGGGGCTCATCACCAAGATCGACCTGGTGCCCCACCTGGACTTCGACATGGACGCTCTGCGTGAAAACATCGAGACGGTCAACCCCAAGCTGCCGCGCATCGAGCTCTCCGCTCGCCGTGGCACCGCGATGGAAGCCTGGCTCGGGTGGCTCGAGGAGCAGCTGGCGGCGACCCGCGCCTGAGCTGCGATCCTCTGTACATGCGCCAGCGGGCGCTCGTGGGCACGGGAGCTGTGGTACCCTCTGCGGGTCTACAAACCCGTACCCGTGCTGGAGGAATCCATGAAGCGTCTGTCCATCCTGTCCTTGCTCGCCCTGTCCCTCGCCCTGGCCGTCTCCTGCGGTGACAAGGAAGAGGACGACACGGCGCCGCCCGAGGGCGACACCGACACCGACACCGACACCGACACCGACA
>CALDOK010000084.1 GCA_937912125.1 uncultured Pseudomonadota bacterium | reverse complement strand
CAGCTCCCTTGGGAGCTGATGACCTCCCTTGGCGTGACCAGAACATCGACGGAACCTGCGAAGCTCGCAGCCCTGGTGGTCCGGCTGATGGCCTCGGATCGCGTCAAGTCCATGGTCAAGGAGAAGTCGCCACAAGAGCTGCTGGACCACTACCACCTGGCCATCGGTGAGCACCTCACGAACCTGGGGGTGCTGCTCGTCGGGACGGCGACCGACCGGGCGCGGCTGGGCTGTGCACCGGTGGTGCAGGCCATCAAGTACGACGAGCGTGGAGTCAAGGTCGACAAGCTCGCCTGGGATGATCATGCCCTGTCTCCCATCGAACTGGTGGACGCCATCGCCCGCGAGGTTCCCGACTTCCGGGAACGCTACGAGCTGCCAGTGGGCCTGTTCCGCGAGGCCGTGCCCGCCTACGACACGGTGGTCGTGCGGGAACTGCTGGTCAATGCCCTCGTACACCGGCCATACACCCAAAGAGGAGACATCTTCCTCAATCTCCATCCCGATCGGCTCGAGGTGGTCAACCCCGGCCGACTGCCGCTGGGGGTCACACCAGCCAACATCCTCCATGCCAGCCGTCGCCGGAACAATGCCTTGGCCAGGATCTTCCACGATCTGATCCTGATGGAACGCGAGGGCAGCGGCTTCGACATGATGTACGAGAAGCTGCTGGAGTCGGGGCGGCCGGTCCCCACGGCCCGAGAGGGGAGCGACTCGGTCCACGTCGTCGTGCCCCGCCGCGTCGTCCACCACGGTGTCATCCGGTTGCTCGGCGAGGCCGACCAGCGCTACCAGCTCACCCAGCGGGAGCGCATCACGCTGGGCCTGTTGGCTACCACCGAGGCCGCAACTGCAACCGAGCTGACCGAGCGTCTCGGGCTCCGCGAGCCTTCGGATCTGCGTCACTGGATGGGGCGCCTCACCGATCTCGGGCTCGTCAAACAGACCGGCCGGACCCGGGCCACGCGCTACTTCGTGCCTCCAGAGCTGCTGCGCGCAACCGGGCTCGACCTACGCACCACGCTGCATCGGGTCCAGCCCCACCGGCTGCGCGCCCTGATCCTCGAGGATATCGAGCGCTACCCCCACTCGTCCAGCACAGAGGTCCACGGGCGCATCGGCTCGGAGATCCCGGTGCGCACCTTCCGCCGCGCGCTCGTTCAGCTCGTCGAGGAAGGGCTGGTGGATGCGACAGGCGAACGCCGCTGGCGCCGCTACGCCCCCGCCGCCTCTATCGGCCAGGGAGGGGAAGATGGCCAATAATGCAGGCGCCATCATCGGCCATGTGGCCCTGGAAAGGCCTGTTCCTATCGGCCACCGCTATCGCGGGAGGGTCATGGCCTATCGGCCAGCGAGCCAAACGAGACCGCCAGGCACCCGACATCATCCGACGAGGAGCTGCTCATGAACAGCCCCCTGGGCCACTCCACCATCGTCCGCCTGGAGAAGGCCGCGGAGGACAACGGCTTCGATCTCCGGGCCGACGCCGAGGCTCCCTGGATCTCCTACACCTCCAGCCGTTCTCCTCTTCGCATCTGGCTGACTGCCCTCGGTGAGGGCCTGTTCCTGGTCGCCGTGTCTCAGCGTAACGTGGCCGAGACCCTGGCTGGCTACGGCTACGCCTTCAGCAACCCGCTGCCTGCGGGGGCGGTGGGGGCCAGGGCCGCGCCCGACATCCCCCAGCTCCACCTGCTCGTCCAGCGCGCGTTCCAGCTCTCGCGGAACCTCCCCGACGAGCTGCTCCACACCTTCCAGACCAATATTGCCGACCTCCCCAGCACCACCGAGGCCGAGCGCCAGGTCATCCAGCGCGTCGGCCAAGACCTCTTCCGAGAAAGCCTTCTGGAGTTCTGGGAGGGCCGCTGCGCCATCACCGGCCTCGCAGTCCCTGCGCTGCTCCGGTCCAGCCACATCAAGCCCTGGGCTGACTGCGAGACCGACGCCGAGCGCCTGGACGTGTTCAACGGGCTGCTGCTGGCCCCGCACCTCGACGCGGCCTTCGACCGAGGGTTCATCACGGTGGAGGACAGCGGAGCGGTGGTGGTGTCCGAGAGGCTGGATGATGCGGCCAGGGCGGTCTTGGGGCTGGATCGGCCGCTGGTGGTTGGCAGGCTGGCGGAGGGGCACCGGCGGTATTTGGGGTGGCACCGGGAGAGGGTGTACCAGGCTACCTGCGAGCCCTCTTCGCCGTCTTCGTGAGCTTGGCTCCATCCTGCAGGCGCGACACCCTCGCCTCGGGCAGCCGAGGGAACTTGACGATCATCGGAGGCCCGTGCTCGGTGTACATACGATGCATCGCAGAACGGTAGTAGGGCGCTACTCCTTCTGCCCACCTTTCTCGCTCCCCCATCAGCACCTTCTCTGGGATGCTCGGCGCAACGAGGCTGTATTCTGCTGGTATTTCCTCATCTATCACCAGCGCCACTCGTTCTCGCCAGTCTCCGCCATCACGCTGATAGATGTCGAGTATCCTCTGCTCGCAGTAGTCACGAACGCTGTCGAACCAGACGCCCTTGCGTCGGCAAAGGAAGCACCAGTTGAAGAGGAACTCCGGAAGGTGCTTGATGTTCTCCAACTCCCCGAGAATCGCTGCGTGGGATGCAGCTCGAGCGCGGTCACTCTGGATCAATGCCCCCAGCTCCTCGATCCCAGGAGGGTCATGGCCCAGCGTGAGTGTCAGTAGGCCTTTCTCCGCGGGAAGGCGCCAGCAGTACGGCACGTTGAAGTAGTCGGCCTGCGACCCGTTCCTCGTAGGGCTGCTGCACAGCACCTCTGTGAAGTCTGACCCTCTGAAGTCCCTGTGGAGTCGATACGACATCGCCTCGTGACCGAAAACGAGGAAGGTCGCATCGAGGGTTCTCGTGGCAGCGTTCCCAGACACTATCAGAACATGGTCAAGTGAAAGTGCCACTACGCCGCATCTCTTGATGAACAGCCTTGCTTGAGCTCCCACCCGAGGGTCTATTCCCCACAGAGATCGTGTTGCGACATTCACGTCGAACGGCTGTCCCTCAGCGGCATTCCTCACCAGCGTTCTCGTGGGATCCGTTGTAGGGTCCCACGCTATCCCGCCGCGTGTTTCCCAAGATGCTCCGCCGCGAACC
>CALDOK010000083.1 GCA_937912125.1 uncultured Pseudomonadota bacterium | reverse complement strand
GGGGTCGCGTCTCTCGGTGACGGCCACATCGTGCTCACGCTCCCGGGAGAGCGAGGGCCCGACACCAAGGGCGAGCAGCAGAGCGAGAACGATCAGCGGCCTACAGGAAAATCCAGGAGGCACAGGCACCGCCTGGAGCGCCTCAGACCCCATGAGGGGCGCGCGCTGCGAGAGCGCCTGGACCGCGCGCTGGGGTCAGTGAACGAGGCGCTGCGCGGGGCGGTGGCGGAGCTCGCGCGTGACGTGGCGAAGGAGGACCTTCGCCGGGACCAAGGAGAGGACCACCAGTGCCGCATCCCGTTCGCTGGCGGCGCCGGCGCGAACGCACGCTCCTGGGACCAGGAGACCGCTCAGGCCCAGCGCCTCGCCGATGCGCTGCGGGCCAACCTCCAGGATGGCCTCGACGCGGCTTGGCCCGCCCTCCACGCAGCCATCACGGGCTCGGATTCCCAGCCTCGGATCTCCATCCGGTCTGTCCAGCGAGACTGTGGCGAGCTCCGGCGGAGCCTGAAGGATGCCGACGGAGACTCGGACCGCCTGCACAAGGTCATCACGCCCTACCTCGATGTCATCGTCGGCGACGAGCACTGCCAGCACTCGGACCTCAGAAAGCGTGACATCTGGCGGTACTTCCGCGATGAGCTGGAGCCGCCTCACCGTCCAATTCCTAGCTGCCAGCTCCGGCTGCTCGTACGGGACCGCGCCGCGCCGTTCCATCCGGTGATCGGCATCGCGGAGCTATCCTCTCCCGTCCTCAAGCAGCGCGACCGGGATCGATGGCTCGGGTTGGATCCCGACCTCTTGGTGGAAGAGCTCCGCGCCGAGCCCCCCGATGGGGCCGCGGGCTGGCTGCTGGAGCGCTGCGAACGCGCGATCGGGGAGATCTTCATCACCGATCTGGTCGAGGAGGGCGTGCTGAGCTCCGTGGCGCTGCGGAACCCTCCACTCGGTCTCTGCGAGCGGCTCGACCGGCTCGCGCGCGACGCACGAACACAACTCCAGGCAGAAGGCTGCGCGGACACTCCCGGCGAGTGGCAGGCCCGGCCTATTGCCGCACGCCAGCCCACAACCGCTCCCCATTGTCCCGTCTGTTCACAAGCCGCAGATTCGGAGCAGCTGCGCGAATGGGCACTGAGAGCGCGCACTCAGCTGTTCCGCGCCAAGAGAGCCGCCACCCTCGCGAAGTGGCTGCGGGTGAGGCGGACGCTCGCGCACCACCTGACCACCGAGCCGACTCCCGCGGGGCTCAGGGGGCTGGCCTCGACGGACCCGGGCGTGCGCGCCGTCAAGCAGTTCGTCCAGCACCTGAAGGCCACGCGCCTGGCCGGAGCGGTGGCCGAGATCACGGTGTGCAGGGCGGTCGCGCCCTACGACAGGCTACAGGGAGACGAACTCGTCAGCATGATGCTCGCCAGCCCCGTGCTCAGGGGCGCCTACGCGGCGCACCTCGGGGAGGCGACCAGCGTCATCGCGTCGAGCATGGCGGGCAGGCCGATCGTGCGACCCGCGGCGCTCGTGGCGCTCATCGCGAAGGCGTCAAACGCGGCGGTCCCTGCCCGCCTGGATCACCTCTCCCTCGCGCTTGAAGAAGACGAATCGCTGATCCAGTACACCAAGCTAGGCCACGTGCAGGGGTCCAGCACGGCCCACCTCGACGTCGACGCCATCGCGGCGCTGGATGGGCTCGGCTCCATCCCTTCGTTCGCCTACGGACAGAGCTCGACCCTCCGCATCCGGCGCGGCCTGGAGCAGCTGGGCTTCCCCGTAGAGGTCATCCTAGGCCATGGGGCTCGCCACGAGATATACGGGCTCAGCCTGGTGTCAAACCACCAACGCTACCTGCGGGGGCTGGACGACGAGCCCGCCTACATCCTTGAACAGGATCGCGAAGTTCGCTACGCGCGGATGTTGGTCGAGTGGTGGGCTGCTCGCCGATTGGCCGGGCAAGCATCGTGACTGACCAGCGCATCAGGGCAGGGTTTCGGGAACGTTCTGCCGACGTGGCGTCGTCAACAACCCGCTGAGTTCTATCCACTTTCACACAAGTCCCAGAAGTTGTGCTCCATCGTCTAACTACGGTCGAGCCGAGGGTGCCATGAGCGGCCCATTCCACTGCGACTCCACATTGCTCTAAGCACGCGGTCACTGCTGACCACACCCACAGCTCTGCAGGAGTCAAGAGACCCGGCCGGGTTAGGTACTCCCCTGCATCGAACAACCAGAAGGAGCAAGCGTGCCCGAGCTGACATATGACCTGTTGTTGCGGCTTAGTGGTGGAGACGCATCGGTCGTCGAGCGCCTGTCCGACGACGAGATCGACGCGCTCTGGGTCGAGACACCGGTGGCGGAGTATCTTCGGCGAGAGGCGAGCCTCCCGGAGCCCCGGCACGTGTTCTTGTCCGGTGGCGCGGGAGATGGCAAGACCACGCTCATCCGAAAGACGGAACAGCATTTCGACCGCAACACGTGGCACATCGAGCTCGACGCCTCGACCATGACCCCGGACCAGGTCCACGATCGCCTGGTCGCACAGCTGAGAGAGGGTAAGCGGCTCTTGGTGGCGATCAACCGAGGCCAGCTGGAGCGCCTCCTCCAGATCGCGGGCTCGGACAGCGAGCTGCTGCCCGTCTTGACCGCTGTGGCGGAGGGGCTGAGACTGCGTGTGGAGTGGCGCCCAGAGCACATTGAGGCGCTGCGAGACGTTGTCACGATCGACCTCAGCCTCCAGGACAACTTCCAGGATGGTGTGTTCGGCGAGCTGATCAGGAGAGCATGCGAGGCCGCCCCCCCCCACGATCCTGTGATCGCGACATGCTTCCTTGAATCGGCGGAATTGCTGCGACGGAGTGCGGTGCAGAAGAAGGTCATGGACGTTGGACAAGCCATCCAGGCGCGCGGGCACCGAGCGACGATGCGTGACCTCTGGGCTTTCGTGTCACACATCCTCACCGGCGGGCTGCCAGATGAGCCTTCGCCAAGGCAAGAGCTCTCCTGGACCGACCATGTTGGATGCCGCATCTTTAGACAGCAACACCGCAGCGCTGGCTCACTCACGCTCGTTATGCAAGCCTGTGATTGCGCCGACCCTGCACGCGTCCCGCACCCCGCGCTGACACGAGACCTGCTGTCGGGAGGGCTCGACCAGCTACCGCATCCTCTCGAGCGACATGGTCTGGTCGGCGAGGGTTCAGGAGCCCCGGGCGGGGCGGATGTCGTGAGAGCCCTCTGGCTGATCGGTGATGCCCGCGTCAACGCTGCGCCCGTGCAGCGACAGGACCTCTTCACACGGCTAGTTAACTTGACGAAAGACGAAAAGAACAGCTGGGTACAATCGGACCGAGCCGTACGCCGAATCCTGGAGCTGCTCGCTGCGCTGGTCGGGCATCGGATGCATGAGGGCGAGCTCCCTGCGTGGCGGAGGCTGGCGTACGAGGAGCGGCCTCGGCAGCAAGCACCGTTCGTGGCGGACGCCATCATCGATCGACGAGTGATGCACCTCGGTCGTCCCAGGCCCTCACCCGCGGCGATGGAGGCGCTGGGAGGCGAAGACAGCTACTTCGTGTCCTACATCTGGCTGGCGGACACGCCGACGGCGTCCTGGAGCCCACAGCTTCGGCTGACGGCGACCATGATCAACGACGCTCTCCAGGCGCGGGACGCGACCGGCACTGGACGTTCGGGCTCCGAAGTCATGGCCGTGAGGTTGTGGCTCTCTCGTGTGCGCGCGCGGCCGCTAGAGTCAGACCGTGTCCTGGTCCTGTCACCCGCCGGACGACCCGATCAGCCAGCAGACGTGTTGTTGATCCTCGAGAACGATGAGTGGGCGATGACCGGGGCAGATGGGGGGACGTTGAAGGTGGAGACCTACGCTCCGAGGCATTCAGCATGAACGGCAACACACAGAAGCAGCAGACCTATCTCAACCAGCTCTCCGCCTGGGGCGTCCGGGTGCCCAACGCGCGGTTAGGAGCTTCGCATGTCGCGCAGGGGCTCGTCACGCTGCTCGCCGCCGCGGATGGCGCCCAGCTCGAGACGGTCACCCTGGACGATCCGAGGCTACCCCAAGAGCTCATCGATGGCTGGGAGGCGACCCTCAGGGCGGCGTGGGGCCAAGAGGTGTTCCAGATTTCGTCCGCTGGGCCCGTGCGGGCACTCGGTGTCACCCGCACCAAGCATGGCCCGCTTAGCCTCTCACCAGAGGTCGAGACGGCCATCCCAATCCCCGCTGGGAACGACAGCGCCAGGAGGAAAGCAGCGGCAAAGCGGAGGGTCTACGAGAGGCTCGAGCATGCTGGCCGGGAGCACCTCGCCAGAGTCCTCCGGGGCGACCTCGCTCGAGCGCAACATCTCGCCCTGGCCGGGGTCATCTCGGCGGACGATCGCCTGCGCGTCGAGGGCGCTGACACGCCCACCACGCCGGGCCCGGCCATGGTGGGATATGACTCCAACTACACGCTCGCGACATTCCACGCTCCGGTCGCGCTCGGACTGTTGAGGGCGGCGGAGGCGCGGAAGGGAGGGTCGGTCATC
>CALDOK010000082.1 GCA_937912125.1 uncultured Pseudomonadota bacterium | reverse complement strand
CGTTGGGCGTCACCGCCTGCGCACGCCACCTCGATCCTCAGGCTATGGTCCCATCCCCAAGGAGACGCCATGGTCCTCACCCTCGCCCTCGCCATGCTGGCTCAGCCCCTGCAGGCGAGCGCCTGTCCCGAGCTGGAGCCCGCCATTGCGGCTCTCGATGGCCAGGTTCGCTGCCTGACCCCGGCGATCCGGGCCGCCTGGCTGCAGGCGCACACCACCGAGCAGCGCGCCTGTGTGGCTCAGGCCATGGCCGAGCGGGGGCTGCCCAGCCGACCCATGGCGCCCGGGCGTGCGGTGGATGGCGCGCGCGCCCCCTTGCCCGAGCTGGGGGTTCGTGACTCCTTCGGGTTGCCCAACCAGTCCTTCAGCGAGCACTTCGTGCTGCTGTGGGGGGATGGCCGCGACGTCTCCAGCAGCCAGATCGACATGCTGCTGGGCGCCTTCGAGGACGCCTGGGACAACCACATCGACGGCTGGGGCATGCCCGCTCCCGACGGCACGGACGAGTACTACTTCAACGTCTATGTGGGCGACAGCGGCTCGGGGGCGCCGGGGATCTCGGGCGCCGCGGGCTACTTCACCACCGACGACGACGGCCACCCGATCATCGTGATGGACCCCAGCCTGCTCGGCTACCGGGAGTACGCCTCCACCACGGCGGTCCACGAGTTCTTCCACGCCTGCCAGTGGGCCACGGATCACTACGTCACCTATGAGTCCATGTGGTTCTGGGAGGCCACCGCTACCTGGTCCGAGCCCGTGGTCTACCCGAGCTACGACGACTACGCCGGGCCCCTGGCCGGCTTCGCCTTCCTGCCCCACCTGCCCCTGCACTTCTTCGACTACCCGGACCGCGGTGTGTTGCAGGAGCTGCACCACTACGGCGCGTTCATCTGGCCCCGCTACCTGAGCGAGTTCGTGGCCGACGACGAGCTCACCATCGACGTGTGGAAGGCGGGCACTGCCGGGGCCGATCCGCTCTACTACTACGACGACTACATCTACCGGGCGTCGGGGCTCGAGCTGATGGACGTCTGGGGCGACTTCCTGGGCCACAACGCCGTGTGGGACTACCAGGACCGCCAGCTGTACCTCAGCGTCCTGAACCAGTACGACAACTACTACACGGACGAGAGCCTGGCGGGCACCTGCTCGGGTGCGGGCATGGAGAATTGGTCCAGCGCCCGGGAGAACCTGCCCCAGAACATGGGCGCCAACTACCTGGTGATCTCCGAGCCCCTCGAGGGCGTGCTGCGCCTGGAGCTCGAGCTCGCACCGCGTGGCAGCTTCGACAGCCTTTCCGAGTGGGAGATCCGCGTGGTGCCTGTGGTGGACGGCGCCTGGGAGTATGTGGACGTCCCCGTGGAGGGCGGCGTGGCCAGCTGGGCCAGCGACGGCACGGTTCAGTACGACGCGGTCTACGTGGCCGTCGGTGCTTGGGCGGCCACCTGGTACGAGGAGGAGACCTTCGACTACAGCTACCGCCTGTGGGTGGAGGGTGCGTTCCCCGACACGGGGCTCACCGACGACACAGGTGAGCCCGAAGAGCCCGGCCTGTGCGGCTGCTCGACGCCGCCTTCTGTGGCGGGCGTGGCCTGGCTGGGGTTGCTGGGGCTGGGCGCCCTGGTCCGCCGTCGTCGGGGCAGCCCGACCACCTGAGTGCCTCGACGGGCGTCCCGTCACCCCCGGCGAGCCCTGGCCCCGGTCAGCGCTCCAGCTCCAGCACCATCACGCCGTCGCCGTCGTCGAAGCGCTGGGTGCTGGCGATGGGCTCGTAGAACGAGACGATGTGCGTGAGCCAAGGCTCCTGGTAGACGCTCAGGTCCAGGGTGACGAAGCGCAGGCCCCGCTCCACCAGCCAGGCCCGGCCCGCGGCCCGCTCGCCCTGGTCATCGGGCTGGTAGGCGCTGCTGGGGGGATCCTTGCCCAGGATGCCGGGCAGGGCCATGTCGTTGCTGTCGCGCACCAGGCGCTGGGCCGAGCCGTCCAGCCCCTGGTTGGCGGTCACGGTGAACAGTGCCGGGTAGCAGTAGATAGGCCGCCGATGCACCAGCTGGAAGTACAGGCAGTCCGCCGAGCGCAGGGTGTCGCTGATGTTGGCGTAGACCGGCAGCTCCCAGCGGTGGGTGTTGGGCTTGCCCGCCCGCACTGTGGGGAAGGCGATCACGGCGCCATCGCCTGGCTGATCGGCGATCCAGTCGGCGAAGGCCAGGGTGGGGAAGGCGGTGGTAGAGCGGGGCCTCAGGTAGGGCTGCCCCGACAGCAGCGCCGTGGCCAGGGCCAGGCCGGCGGCGATGCCCAGCCACTCGAGGGGCAGGCGCCAGCGCTGTGCGAAGCTGCGCAGGGTGACGCTGCGCAGGGGGAGCCGCAGCAGGGTGCCCAGGCCCAGGCTGCCGGCCAGGGACAGGCACAGGGCGGCGGGCACGAGCCAGCGGCGGGGGAAGCGGATGCTGGAGAACGGGGCGTGGCCCAGCACGGCCATGTTCAGCCCGTGTACGGAGTCGCCCAGCCGCTGGCCCAGATCGCCGCCAGTGGGGCCTGCCACCTCGCCGAGCCACCACCCCAGCATGGCGGCGTTGTCGGGGTTGCTGCCCAAGGCCATGGCCAACATCAGCAGGCCCGCCAGCAACCAGGGCCAGCTGCGGCGCAGCCCCACCAGGGCCAGCAGCAGCGTGGGCGCCAGCATCATGGAGGGGATCAGCGCGGGCACAAGGTTGCCCCGGACGTCGCTGGCTGGGGCCGCCTCGAGCCCCCACCAGGTGCGCAGCAGCACCGAGTTGCCGGCCAGCTCCACGGCCGCGGACTGGGGGTCGAAGTCCTGGGGGGCCAGGGTGAAGCCCCGGTAGAGCAGCCCCACCACCAGCACCGCGGGCAGGGCGCAGGCCGCGCAGAGCAGCATGGGGCGCAGGCGCTGGAGCCAGCCCGAGGCCCCGGCGGGGCGCAGGGTGAGGACGCCCAGCAGGTAGAAGGGCGCGATCACCAGCCCGTAGACCGCCATGTAGGGGGAGTCCAGCAGCAGCACCAGCAGCAGCAGCCCCGTGGCCAGGGCCCAGCGGGCGCGGCCGGTGCGCTGGGCGCGCCAGGCCGCGGCCAGCACCGCCGGCAGGGACCAGACGGCCAGGTGCTCGGGGGTGCCGTCGCTGATGGCATGCATGAGCATGGGCTGGGCCAGCAAGGCGCCGCCAGCGATGGCGCCCAGGCCCCAGGAGCCGCTCAGCTCTCGCCCCAGCCAGGAGGTGCTCCAGCCGGCGGCGGCCACCAGCAGCAGCACCGTGGGGTCGTAGGCCCCCAGGGAACCCAGGGCCCACTGCAGCGGCGCCAACAGCAAGCCGGTGCCGAAGGGCAGGGGGACCACCTTGATGCCCACCGGGAAGAAGGCCCGGTGGGTCCAGATGGGATCGGGCAGCCCCCACGCGGCCTGGCCGAGGCTCCATGCACCGCGGATGACGTCCGAGTCCTGGCTCCCCGCGCCTGGCAGGGTGTACTCGCCGCCCAGCAGCGCCGGTGCCAGCAGCCATGTGGCCCAGACCAGAAATCCCACCGCCGCGATGATGGCGGGCCGGCCCCAGGTGGGGGCCGGGCTGGGGCTGGATTGGGGCAGGGGGGCGGTCATGGCGAGATCCTTACATGCTTGCCTGCTGCGGAAGGATAGCTTCTCCCGTGAGACTGTCGACCCTGGCCGGTCTACGTGGCAAGATGTGCCACGGTCCGGGCACGATCGAAAACGGAGGAAGCTTGAAGAACGTCACCACTTTCGCCCTTCTCGTCCTGCTGGGCGCCTGCAATGCCGAGACCAACTTCCGGAACACCAACGATGGTGGCGACTTCGAAGAAGGCAACGGCGCCCTCGAGTGGTTCCCCCTCGAGGTCGAGATCAGCGATCTGCAGCAAGGCATCACGAGCAGCGCCACCCTCCAGCTCAACAGCGTGGGCGAGAACAACCTCCAGATCTACGAGGTCCGCGTCTACGACAGCGGCGGCGGCGTCTTCTACATGGGCGACGACGACGAGTACGAGGACAAGGTCCTGGCCCCCGGCACCTCCCTCGAGGTCCCGGTCACCGCCACCATGGACGAGTGGGCGGCCCTGGTCGAGGGCACCATCCGCGTCAAGACCAACGACCCCGACGCTATCTCCCTGCTGATCCCCGCCTTCGCCTACCCCGCCGAAGACTGGGGCACGCCGGGCGACGACACCGGCCTGTAGGCCTCAGTCCAGGGCGTTCTCCGCGTCGGGCTGGTCGGCCTCCTCGCTGGCCTCGGCTTCGTCGCCGGTCTGGTCGCCATCCTCGCCATCCTCGTCGTCATCTTCGACCTCGGGCTTCACCTGGGCGAGGGGCTCGTAGATGTAGTGGGGCCGCACCCTCCAGCCAGTCTTGGGGAACAGGGCCCGGCCGCTGAGCTTGATGGTCGTGGTGCGCTCGTAGGCCTCGTCCAGCCCGTACTCGAACTTCTTGCTGGCCAGGATCACCGCGTCGAACTGCTGCTCGCGCACCGCGCGGCGGATCGAGCGCGCCTGCTTCTTCAGGGGGCTGTGCTTGTGGGTGATGTCCCACAGGGCGATCAGCGCGAAGCTGGGCGGCTTACCGAGCATCACCGGATACCAGGGGCTGTGGGGCATCAGCACCGGGCCGTCGAAGGCCGCGATGTGGTCGAGCACCTCCTGGCCGGCCTCGAGGTCCGCGTCGGTGGGCTGGTAGCGCGCCCGCTCCCAGCGCCCTTCCCAGGTCTGGCCCGCCACCAGGCCAGCGCAGACCAGCAGCAGGGCGCTGGCCACCAGCGGGCTGCGCGGGCGGCTGCTCAGGGCGCCCAGGCCGAAGCCGGTGATCAGGGCCACCAGCCAGAAGCCGGGCATCAGCACGTTCTGGAAGCCGCCGTGGTGGCCCCGCATGAGCACCACCATGACGATCCCCGTGGTGACCACGCCGATCCAGTACCAGCGCGCGTAGCGGGCCTGGGGCGTCGCGGGCGCTCGCGCGGGGGCGGGCAGCTTGCGCAGGCGACGCCAGAGCTTTCCTCCCAGGACCAGCAGCAGGGGCAGGGCGGCGGCGGCCAGGGGCGCCGGAAACGCATCCATCAGCTCTTTCTCGGCCTGGGGGAACAGGCGGGTTCCGACGATGGGGTGCGTGGCGGGGATCGCCAAGATGTAGGTGAGGAAGTAGCCGTCGCTGGACAGCTGCATCCAGCCGGTCCAGGCCAGGGCGGGGCCCGCGGACCAGGCCGCGAACCAGGCCGCGCGGCGCCAGCCGTGGACCCGCCACAGGGCGATGCCGATGGGCAGCCCCAGCATGGCCATGTTGTGCTTGGTGATGAAGGCCAGCACCAGCACCAGGCCACCGGCCGCCAGTGCGGGCTTGGTGGCCCGTCGGCACAGCAGCACCGCGGCCCCCATCAAGAAGACCTGCAGGCCGTCGGTGCGCACGACGTCGAAGAAGGCGCCCACTTCGTCGTAGCAGCTCAGGAACAGGGCGGCGGAGGCCAGGCCCAGGGACCAGCGGTGGCCCTCTTGCCGCACGGCCAGCACCAACATGAGGGCGGCCAGCGCGGTGCCGAGCATGCTGACCCAGCGGGCCAGGGGGTAGCCGAGCTCGAAGACGTGGGCCAGCGCGCCCACGAGCCACGGGTAGCCAGGGGTGTAGATGTAGGGGATGAACTCGGGGGTGGGCGCCACGTACAGGGGCAGCCCGTCCCGCGCCCTCATGGCATGCACCAACATGCCGCCTTCCATCCACTCGAGATCGAAGGGGTAGTTCACACGGCCCGCGAAGGTGGCGCCCAGCCACCACCCGATGCCCACCAGAGCGGTCAGCAGGATCAGGTCGGCCAGCAGGCGCAGGGCGAGGGGAGCGTGCTTCATCGCGCCGGCTCCTATCCCGTTCCGCGGCGTCGAGGTGGCGCGGCGCGGGCCGAGGGGCGACATTGGGAGCCATGGCTCTCACCCGACCCCAGCGCATCTCCGCCGGCCCTTCCCCCGAGCGCCCCGACGAGCACGTCGTGCCCGCCGGGCAG
This sequence comes from uncultured Pseudomonadota bacterium, assembly GCA_937912125.1. Taxonomy (GTDB): domain Bacteria; phylum Myxococcota_A; class UBA796; order UBA796; family JAFGLY01; genus CALDOK01. The sequence goes on along the minus strand of CALDOK010000082.1, from coordinate 13,620 downwards.
GGTGGGGAACGCCTGGACCGCTACGCCATCACGGTGTTGCCCGGTCTGGCCACCCGCACCCACGCCAAGAACGCCACCAAGCGGGGCGAGCTGCGGGTGAACGGCGAGGAGCGTCCTCCCAACTACCGCGTGAAGCCGGGGGATCGGCTGGTCTTCACCGGAGCCCCCCGTCCTCCTCCGCCCATCTACGCCGTCCCCATCGAGGTGCCCTGGGAGGACGACCACATGGCCGTGGTGGTCAAGCCCCCCGGCCTGGTGGTCAGCGGCAACCGCCACCGCTCCCTCGAGCACGCGCTCCTGCCCCACCTGGCCCCCAGCGCAGAGCCCGACGCCCTGCCCTGGCCCCGGCCCGTGCACCGCCTGGATCTGCGCACCGGGGGGCTGGTCATGGTGGCCAAGACCGCGCGCACCCGGGCATTGCTGGGGGATGTGCTCAAGGCGCGTTCGGCGAGCAAGCGCTACCGCGCCGTGCTGCTGGGCCGCCTGGAAGGCTCCGGCACCGTGGATCTCCCGGTGGATGGCCGCGCCAGCCTGTCCCGCTACGAGGTCGTGCAGCACTGCCGCAGCCTGCGCACGGACTGGCTGACCACGGTGAACCTGTGGCCCGTCACCGGCCGCACCCATCAGCTCCGGCAGCACATGGCCCACCTCGGCCACCCGGTGCTCGGTGACGAGGTCTACGGCACGCAGGGGTGCATCCTGCGGGGCATGGGCCTGTTCCTCTGGTCGCTGGAGCTCGAGCTGGTCCACCCCATCACCGGCGATCCCCTGCGGGTGTGCATCCCAGAGCCGCCCAAGTACGAGAGCCTGCGCCAGCGCGAAGCGCGTCGTTGGCTCAAGTATCGGGAGCCGGACAGTTCCTGACCAGTTTGGGGGTGGTGCGCTTGCCCCATGTGCTGCGGGGGCTACAGTCCCGTCGCGCATCAGCCCGGGACCCCCATGGATCAGCTCCTCCACCTGCTCAAGGCCACCTTCGGCCACGTTGGCTTCCGCGATGGCCAGGAAGAGGTCGTGCGGGCGGTGGCCCAGGGCGAAGACTCCCTGGTGGTCATGCCCACCGGCGCGGGCAAGTCCCTGTGCTATCAGCTGCCCGCCCTGGCGCGGCCGGGGACCACCCTGGTGGTCTCCCCCCTGATCGCCTTGATGAAGGATCAGGTCGACAGCCTCCAGGCCCGCGGCGTGGCGGCCACCTGCATCAACTCCGCCGTCAGCCCGGCCGAGCGCAGCGAGCGCATCCAGGGCCTGATCGACGGCCGCTGGAAGATGGTCTACGTGGCGCCCGAGCGCTTCTCGCCCCGCTTCCTCCAGCAGATCCGCGGGGCTCAGATCGGGCTGCTGGCCATCGACGAGGCCCACTGCGTCTCCGAGTGGGGCCACGACTTCCGCCCGGACTACCTGCGCCTGGGGGATGTGCGCCAGCAGCTCGGCTGCCCGCCCACCGTCGCCCTCACTGCCACCGCCACCCCTGAGGTCCAGCGCGACATCGTGCGCCTGGTGGGCATCGACGGCTGCCGCCGCTTCGTGCGGGGCTTCGACCGCCGCAACATCTCCCTCGAGGTGCACGAGTGCTCCGGTGGGCCCCACAAGCAGGGCCTGCTGCCCGCCCTGGTCAGCCCGGGCCCGGCGCTGGTGTACTGCGCCACCCGCAAGAACGTCGAGAAGGTCGTGCGCTCCCTGCGCGACTCCGGGATCCAGGCCGGCATGTACCACGGGGGCATGGAACACCCCGATCGCGTGCGGGTGCAGGACGCCTTCATGGGCGGTCAGGTGCCCGTGGTGGTCGCCACCAACGCCTTCGGCATGGGGGTCGACAAGTCCGACATCCGCTGCATCGTGCACTTCGACATCCCCGGGTCGGTCGAGGCCTACTACCAGGAGATCGGTCGCGCGGGTCGTGACGGCGCCCCTGCCCGGGCCGTGCTGCTCTTCCACCCCTCGGATCGCCGCATCCAGGAGTTCTTCGTGCGCTCGGCCCATCCCGAGCCCCAGCTGATCGAGACCGTCTACCACCAGCTCATTGCGGCCTGGCGCCAGCAGGGCTCCGAAGACCCCATGGTCGAGGCCAACCGCCAGCGGCTCGGCGCCACCCTCCCACCCGACGCGGGCGGGGAATACGCCGCCTCGGCCTGCATCCGGGTGCTCGAGCGCCAGGGCTGGCTGCGCCGGGTGGCCGCCAGGGAGCGCCAGGGCTCCGTCCAGCTCACGGGCAAGCCCGGGACGTCCCCCCGGGGGCTGGTCGGCCAGGTCTTCCAGGCTGTCGAGCAGCGCCTGGGCGATCACCCTGGCGAGTCCTGGGTGATCCAGCCCGCCCAGCTCTGCCGCGAGCTCGACGTGGATCGCGCCCAGCTGCTGGCGGCCCTCCGGGGCCTCGAGTCCCGGGGACTCATCCTCTACGAAGCACCCAGCCACTCCGGCGCGGTCGAGCTGCTGCGCCCAAGCCAGCCCCTCGAGCTCGACCACCAGGCCCTCGAGCACCGCCGCCAGTTCGATCTCCAGAAGGTCGAGCGCATGGTGGGCTACGTGCATGCGCCCTGCCGGCGCCACTACCTGTTGGCCTACTTCGGCGAGACTCCTCCCTACGAGCGCTGCGGCAGCTGCGACGCCTGCCGCTCGGGCAAGCAGGCGGCTCGCGCCTCCGCCAGCATCGATCCCGAGCAGCTCCAGGCCATGCGCGGGGTGCTGGGCTGCATCCAGCGCCTGCGCGGCGACTACACCCCGGGGATGGTGGCCAAGGTGCTCACCGGCAGCACGGATCGGGCCGTGCGGGCCCTCAAGCTCGACCGCCTGGTCACCCACGGCCTGCTCTCGTCCTGGACCGTCGCCGAGGTCGAGGCCCTGATCGAGGCCCTGGTCCACGCCGGGTTGCTCGAGCGCCGCTACGTCACTCGCCCAGTCCAGGGCACTCAGCGCACCTACGCGGTGGTGGGCCTCACCGACGCCGGCCACCAGCAGGTCCTGGGGCGTGGCGGGGCTCCGGATGTCACCCTTCCAGGGGCAGTGATCACGGCCCTCGCGCGCCAATCCAGCAAGGCCGGCGGCGCGGCGGCTTCTCGCGCATCGGGCTCGGCTCCCCCCATCCAGGTCTCCGACGATCTGCTCGACTATCTGCGCGATGTGCGTCGTCAGCTGGCCCAGGCTGCCGATGTCCCCGCCTATGTGGTGGCGTCCAACCGCACCCTGGTCGACATCGCCGCCCGGCGGCCCGATACGCCCCAGGCCATGCTCCAGGTCCACGGCATGGGGCCTGTGCGCTTCCAGCGCTTTGGCCGGCCCCTGCTCGACGCCGTCCACGCCTGGGGGGGCGGCGGGTAGCCGTTCTGCCGCGCGGGTCGATTGCCGCTTGCGATCTGCACAGGCCAGGGCTAGTAGCCGGCCGCCTCAGCGGCAGGAGCATCCATGAGCCACCCCACGCAGCCCGTCACCGCGTCCGTGCCTCCAGGCGCCCGCACCGCCGCTGCGCCTCGGATGGTGGGCGGCTACACCGTGGCGGTCCACTACCACGGGCGTGATCAGCAGTTCGTGGTGGTCGCGGCCGACATCGCTCAGGCCGCCTCGCTGGCTCAGCAGCGGCTGCGCGAGCGCAGCACCGACGGGCGCGTGCTGAGCGTGCGCTTCCTGGGCGACGCCCTGGTGGGCTAGTCGCCGTTGGCGGCTAGTACTCGCACTCGAGCCCTTCGTCCTCGTCCTCCTGCTGCACATCGGCCAGGTCGATGGCGCACTGGTCCTGCAGCTCGGGCTCGGCGTCCAGGTAGGAGGACTCGAGCACGGCGCAGTCGTACTGAGGGTCGTCCTCGTGGCAGGTACACAGGTAGTCCACGTAGTCGTCGCAGGGCTCGAAGAAGCAGCCCGAGAGGGCGGCGCTGGCGAGCAGGGCGATGGCGATGCGGGCGGTGGTGGGCATGGGCTTCCTCCGTGGAGCACTCAGTGAGGATAACCCATGAGCCTGCCCATCCCGTTCGCTCCCCCAGAGCGGACAGCTGTCCGCGCACAGCCGACAGCCACAAACCGGAGCCTTCATGTCCGACTTTCACGACCAGGTCGTGGTCATCACCGGCGCCACCAGCGGCATCGGTCGCGCAACAGCCCGCGCCTTCACCGCCGCCGGGGCGCGCGTGTTGGGCGCCGGGCGCCACCAAGGCCGCTTGGCGGAGCTGGCCCGCGAGGTGGACCTGGCGCTCACCGTCGATGTGACCGAGCCCCGCGATGTCGAGCTGCTGCGCACCGTGGCCATGGACCGCTACGGGCGGGTGGACGTGCTGGTGAACAACGCCGGCGCCGGCCTGTTCGAGCGCTGGGACGCCACCAGCCCCGATCAGCTGCGCGCCCTGCTTGAGGTCAACCTGGTGGGGGCACAGCGGGTGGCCCAGGCCTTGGTGCCCGGCATGGTGGAGCGGGGCAGCGGCCACCTGGTGCAGGTGGCCAGCATCGCCGGCAAGCGCGGCTTCGAGCGGCAGACCGCCTACTGCGCCACCAAGCATGCCCTGATCGGCTGGTCCGAGGCCCTGCGGCAGGAGCTGCACGGCTCGGGCGTGAAGGTCCACGTGATCTGTCCGCCTGCGGTGGACACGCCCTTCTTCGCCACCGCCGGCTGGCCCGAGATCGCCACCCAGCACCGGCGCTGGCGCCCCATGTCGGCCGAGGCCGTGGCCGCTGCGATCCTCGACGCCATCCGCAAGGACCAGCGCGAGGTGATCCTCAGCCCCCGCGCCAAGGCGCTGCACCTCGCCTCACGCCTCACCCCCCAGGCGCTGGACCGGGCCCGGGAGCGGTGGGCCAAGCCCAAGTCATAGGGTAGCGAATGCGGGAACCCCGGCAGCCTCACCCGAGGGTGGGGGAGCCGGGGCCCTGGTCGCTGCGCTTCGATGGAAGCGTCGCGCTACTCCACGATGTCGGCGGCGCTGCGCGGCTCGAGCTTGAAGACCTCGAAGCTGTAGGTGATCACGCCGGTGATCCCGCTGTAGGTCTGGCCGTTGACCAGGTCGCCGTTGTAGAACAGGTCGTCGATGGTCAGGTCGAGGCTGGTGGAGACCTCGCCGTAGTTGTTCTGCTCGCTGGTGATCTCGACGTCGACCAGGGTGACCAGGGCGCCCTCGTAGTCGTTCCAGTCGCTGGGCGCCGCGCTGAGCTCCACCGGGGTGGGCGTGGCGGTGGTGCCCGAGTCGGTGATCTGGGTGGGCGCGATCTCTAGCAGGTCGTAGTAGAGGCTCAGGGGGCCCTGGATGTCCACGACATTGCCGATGACGGCGTCGTAGTCCTGGCTGCCGATGTAGACCACCAGGCCGGAGTTGATGCCGCCGCCCTGATCCTGGATGAAGAAGAGCTCGCCATCGGGGGTGTTGGTGCTGGTGATGACCACCTGGTCCAGCGCGACGAAGTCGCCGTCGCCGGCGCCCGAGGACTTCATCTCGACGATGCTGGTGCCCTCGACCTGCTCGGGCTCGGTGCAGCCGGCCATGTCGTCTTCGTCGCGGGGGACGAGGCGGTATTCTTCGTAGGAGTAGGTCAGGGGGCCGATCACCGGGGTACAGACCGCGCCGGTGCCGCTGCTGTAGTCGAAGTACAGGTCGTCGAAGGTCATGCCGCAGCTGGTGTCGACCTGGCCGTAGTTGTCGGGCCACGAGGTGACCTCGAGGCCGTCGATGGAGATCAGGCAGCTCTCCCAGGGCTCCCAGTCGGCGGTGTTGCAGTCCACGGCGTCGATGGTGACCGGGTACTCGCCGATGACGGCCACGTCGTAGGCCGTGGCGATGGACAGCTCGGTGAGGTCGTTCCACTCGCTGACCACGCCGGCGATGCTGATCAGGTCGCCCACGGAGATGTCCATCTCGTCGGCTTCCATGCCGCCGTAGAGGTAGACGTACATGCCGCTCCACTCGCCGCCGCCCGGATCCTGGATGAAGAAGGCCTCGCCGCCCGCGGTGAGCTCGCCGGTGACCACGGCGCAGGGGATCACGACCTCGTCGCCGTCGGCGTAGGTGCCGCCCTGGATGTCGGCCAGGGTAGCGCCCTCGCTGCAGGTGTCGGGCAGATCGGTGGTGCCCTTGTCCGTGTCGTCGGGCTTGGGGTTTGGCGAACAGAGGCCCGCCATGAGCGAGCAGATAAGCAGGAAGCTGTACTTCATGGCCGTCTCCAGTCCTTGGGAGGGTCCGCGGTGTGCGGCGGGTTAACCGGGGCGCTTCTTACACGGAGTGACGCGCCATGCCAAGTCACAATCCCCCGAATCCTGCCGCGGAGGGTACCCCTGCCCTCGAGGTGACAGGGCTGACCCGCCGCTTCGGCGCACGCACCGCGGTCAACGATCTGCACCTGCGGGTCGAGCCCGGGGACCTCTACGGCTTCCTGGGTCCCAACGGCGCCGGCAAGACCACCGCCATGCGCTGCATCTTGAGCTTGATCCGGCGCGATGCGGGCGAGGTGCGCATCTTCGGGGAGTCCGATCCGGTGCGGCAGCGCGCATGGGTGGGCGCCATCGTCGAGGCCCCGCGTTTCCACGAGTGGATGACCGGCCGCGCCAACCTGGCCCTGGCCTGCGCCTACGCGGGGCAAGGCACGGCGGCGGACCGCACCGAGGCCCTGCAGCGGGTGGGCCTGGCCGACCGGGCCGACGACCGGGTGCGCACCTACTCCCACGGCATGCGCCAGCGGCTGGGCATCGCCCGCGCCCTGGTGGGGCGCCCCAAGCTGCTGCTGCTGGACGAGCCCACCAACGGGCTGGACCCCCGCGGCATGCGCGAGGTGCGCGATCTGCTGCACATGCTGGTGCGGCGAGACGGGCTCACCGTGTTCTTGTCCAGCCACCTGCTGGCCGAGATCGAGCTGCTCTGCAACCGCGTCGGCATCCTCGACCAGGGCCAGCTTTCCGCCGAGGGCGAGGTGGCCACCCTGGTGCGCGACCTGGCCGGCGACGAGCTGATCGAGCTGGGCGTGGACGACGCGGCCAAGGCTCGAGCGGTGTTGGCGGATCTCGCCGGCGCCGAGTTCCTGGGTGATGGCGCCGCGGGCCGGATGCGCGTCAGCTTGCGGGGCTTGCTCCCGTCCGATCTCAATGCGCAGCTGGTGGCCGCCGGGCTGGCCGTCTCGGCCATCGTGCCTCAGGACCGGCGGCTCGAGGAGCTCTACCTGGCTCGCACGCAGCAGGAGGTGCGCTGATGTTCCCCCGCCACTTCCACCACATGTTCCTGGCCGAGCTGCGCAAGACCCTGCTCCGGGGCAGCGGCATCGCCGCCATCCTGATCGCCGCTGCCGTGGGCTTGCTGGCCGTGGGCGGTATGGCCCTGGCCCAGTACCTGGGCGGCGAGGCGGCGGTCAACGGGCTCCCCCTCGAGCAGATCCTGGACTTCTCCGGGGTCACCACCGCGGGCTGGGCCCTGCGGGCGCGCAACTTCTTCCTGCTGCCCCTGCTGCTGCTGTGGGCCACGGGGGCGTCCTTCGCGGGCGAGTTCAAGGAGCGCACCCTGCGGGAGCTGCTGGTGCGGCCGGTGCCGCGCTGGTCCGTGATGGCCGCCAAGCTGCTGGCCCTGACCGTGCTGTCGGGCATCACCCTGGTGGTCACCGCCGTGATCTCCGGCGGCCTGGGCGCGCTGTTGTTCGGCATTCAGGGTGAGTGGCTGCCCCTGGGGCTGGGCTACCTGGCCTCGTGGCCTTCGGACATCGGTCTGCTCAGCCTGGGCATCCTCGTGGCGCTGCTGGTGCGCAACGTGGCCGCGGTGGTGGTGGGGGTGGTGCTCTACCTGGTGCTCGACCTGGTGGTGCGCCTGCTGCTCAGCCTCATCGGCAAGCTGCCCAGCATGGAGCTGGCCGCCGACATCGCCCGCTTCATGCCCGGCGAGGCCTTGGCCGCCTGGGAGGGCTACCTGGGCGAGTGGAGCCTGGCGTCCTGGGCGGGGCTGGCGGTGTTGATCGTCTTGTGTCTGTCCGCCGCGCTGCTGCGCTTCATGCGGATGGACGTACCTTAGGTTCCCCAGGTCAGGATAGGCGCGGGATCCAGGTCCACGCCATCGCGCCTGCCCACAGCAGCAAGAAGGCTGCGCTGGTGGTGATCGCCACCAGCCTGGTCTGGCGAGAGGCGTGGGGCGCCGACTCGCGCCACAGCCACCACGCCACCCAGGCAGGCAGGGGGGTGAACGCCACGCTCCCCAGCGCGATGGCGGCCACGGCCCAGCGGGGCAGCACGCCGCCGGGCGGGCCGGAGGTGTCCAGGGCCAACAGCGCGCTCAAGCTGGGCGCGGAGGTCCATGCAGGCACGGGCTCGGACCTGGCGCCCTCGGCGGCAGCCTGGGCGGGTGACGGCCCTGTCGCGTCGTCGCCGGGCTCCGAGTCGTCGGCTCCCGAGCCGCCCGGTTCGTCGTCGGGGCGCGGGACATCGGCCTTCGCCGTCTTGGGACGGCGCCGTCTGCCGGGGATGGCTTCCTGCAGCCCCTGGCGCGCCTTGGCCAAGAGCTTCTCGGGAGGGGCCAGCCGCTCGCCGCTCCGGATTCGACGGGCGGCTTCCACGAGCTCTTTGGGGCTGAGGTGATGGTCCGACAAGAGCCAGGCCACGGTGCGCTCTTCGCCGACCGGCACGTGGGTGCAAGCGCGGCAAGGCACGAGGGGGCCCGGCTTGTCGGCGCCGCAGCGCTGGCAGACCGCGTTCATGCGTCCGCCCGGGTGGGGTCGGCGGGGATGGCCATGCCATCGGGATGTTCGACCCCCAGCACCAGGACCTGCTCCAGGGGGGAACCCGAGGCGGTGGCGGCGGCGGCCAGCCAGGCGTGGGTGGCGGCGGGATCGGCCTGCAGCAGGCCGGGGCGGCGCAGGCAGAGGATCTCGGCCCCCGAGAGGTGAACGGCCGCAGCCAGCTCTACCGCCTCCACCGCTGCGGGCCCGCTCCAGGGCACTGGCCGTGCCTGGGGGCCCGTGACCACCTGCGCCTGCTCGCCCCAGCGCACGGGCCGCGCCCAGTCCAGCGAGAAGGGAGGCTGGGCCAGGCTGTGGGCCAGCGCGACGGCCGCGGCGTGGCGGGACGGGCGGGGGTCGGTGACGGCCTCGAGCCAGCCTGTGCTGGCCTGGGGCAGGGAAGCGCCCGGGTGGGGTAGAGCGCGGAAGCGGCGGGCCAGGGCCTGCAGGAAGCCGGGCAGCCAGGCCGGGGACTCGGGGCCCGCCACCGGCACGCGCTCTTCACCCAGCACGACCTCGAGCACGCTGACCATGGCCGCACAGAGATCCGTGTCAAAGAGCCACCCGACGGTGATCTCGGCGCGGGAGCCTTCGGCCAGGGCGGTGACCAGCCAAGGGTGGCGTGCGGCGTGCTCCCTCAGGAAGCGGAACTGCAGGGGGTCCAGCTCCATGCCCAGGCGGACCTTCAGGCTGCGGGAGCCGGGGTCGGCGAGCAAGGCCCGGGCGGCGTGGGGCCAGCGCCAGCGCGCCTGGTCGGGCAGAGGCTGCCCCAGCACCTCGATGTTCTCGAGGGCGGTGTCGAAGCCCAGGTCCACCAGCACCAGGGGCAGGCGCTCGGGCAGCAGCCCGGCGAAGAAGAGCTGCAGGGCGGCGGCCAGCTGCTCACAGTGGTCTGCCTGCCCGTGGATGAACGCGGCCCGTGGCAGCTCGTCCAGCTGCAGCTGAGGCAGGGGGCCAAAGCCTTCGGTGCGGACGCTGGTGATCCACATGTTCGCTCCCTCGGGTCTGGGTCGATCCACTGCGCAAGGGAGTCCGTAACGGGTGGTCCTCCCCTCCCGCACCCCGCCGGACGATGGCGTGTGGATCCCCCTGTGGCCGGCCCCGCTCCCGTGCGGTGTCGGTTACGCTCTGCGTATGCTCACCGCCCTGCTTCTCCTGGTCACCAGCGCTGCCGCCCGCCCCATGCTGGGGGTCGACTGGGTCCCCTATTCCCGCGGCGACGCCATGTGGGTAGCCGAAGGCCGCGGCACCGGCACCGGCGTGGGCGAGCTGGATGGTTGGCTGCAGCCCGCCCTCAACTTCCACGGCGGCCTGCAGAAGGAACGCTGGGCCCTGCTGGGCAGCGTGGCCTTCGCCCGGCTCACCACCACCACCTGGCTGGGCGATGGGCGCGATCAGAGCCATGTGGGCGCCGCGCGCCTGGGCCTGGGCTATCGCCGCTACCTGGGGCTGCCCGAGCTGGATCGTGTGCAGGCCTTCGGCGATCTGGGGCTGTATGGCGTGATCCCTTCTGCCCGCGTGATCTCCGACTCCTACACCGAGGCCGAGCAGAATGACGCCGACGAAGGCGCCGCCTACACACGCAAGAGCATCGGCGCCTTGGGGCTCTGGCTCGGGCCAGGCTTCGGCTGGTGGGTGCACGACCAGATCATGATCGGCGCGCGCTACCACCTGCTGCTGCACCGCGGCCAGATCCTCACCGAAGACACCCTCTCGGTGTCCACGGCCCTGTTCGGTGAGGCCGCGTTCGTGGTGGATGTACGCCTTTAAAGGGGGCGGGCCGTCCCGTGGTTCACACTGCGCTGACATCGCCCTGGTCGGTGTTTCCGCGTCTCTTGCGACCGCTCTCCTCACGCGATACGCCCCCATTCTTCCTTCCCTGCTGGCTCGAGCTTCGCTCCGTCGCGCGCTCCCTGCCGAACACGTCCCTGCGGGAGATCGCCCGTGAATATCGTACCGGACTGGATCCTCGTAGTTCTCCAGACCCTGCCCTTCCTCGTCGCGTTCCTGGCCCTGCGTTCGCTGCTGTTCGAGCCGATGATGGCGTACCTGGAAGAACGTGACGCGGCCATCGCGGGCGCCCGCGATGAGACCGGGCAGCTCCGCGAGCGCGTGGCCACCGCCCGCGCCGACTGGGAGCGGAACCTGGCCGAGGCCCGCGCCGAGGGCGCCGCCCACCGCGCGACCATCCAGGCCGAGGCCAACACCCAGCGCCAAGCCCTGGTGGACAAGGCGCGTGCGGCGGCCGAGCAGCAGGTGGGGATCGCCCTGGGTGAGATCGAGCAGGCCCGCGTCCTGGCGGCCCAGCAGCTCCATCAGGGCGCTCGCCAGCTCGCCCACGACATCGCCGAGCGTGTCCTCGACCGCCCGCTGCCTCAGGCCTGATCGAGGTGTCCATGGCTCGCATCCTGCCCTGTGCCCTTCTGCTGCTCGCGCCCGCCGTGGCGCTGGCCTCGGGCGACGCCCACGGTGGGGCCGTCACCATTCCGTGGACCAGCCTGTTCTGGCATGCCTTCAACCTGCTGCTGCTCCTGGGCGTGATCTTCTGGCTCGCCAGGCGCCCAGTCTCCGATGCCCTTCGCAATCGATCGGCCACGGTCCGTCGCGACATCGAGTCCGCCCAGAGCGAGCGTGCGGCGGCCCGCGTCGAGCTCGAAGAGCTCGAAGAGAAGCTGGCCGACTTCGAGCTGCAGGTCGAGCGCCTCCGCAAGGAGATGGCCGAGCAAGCCCAGCATGAGCGCGAGGACATCCTCGAGCGGGCCGAGCGGGAGTCCATCGCGGTGCGCGCCTCCGCCGAGCGCGCCATCCGCGACGAAGCCCAGCGAGCGCGCCGTCAGCTCCAGGCCGATGCCGTGGCCCTGGCGGTTCAGCTGGCCGAAGGCATCCTGGCCGCCCAGGTCAGCGAGGCCGACCAGCAGGCCCTCGCCCGCGAGCTGCTCGATGCCGTCGATCAGGACCACAGCTCGACCCAGGGGACATGACCATGGCCCTCGACGCCTCCATCGCCCGTCGCTACGCGCGCGCTCTGTTCGAGCTGGCCGAAGAACAAGCCGTGTCCGGCCCCGTCGCGGCCGACATGGATCGCTTCGGCGCCATCCTGGCCGATCCCTCCAGCACGCTGGTGTCCACCCTGGCCAACCCGGTCTTCACCATCGGTGAGCGCCAAGCCGCCCTGGCCGCCGTGCTCGATCGCCTCTCGTTCCACCCGCTGCTCCGCAGCTTCCTGCTGCTGCTGATGGCCAAGAACCGGTTCGCATGGGCGCCCCAGGTGGTCCAGGCCTTCACCGAGCGCGCGGATCGTCAGGCCGGGCGTGTGCGCGCCAGGATCTCCGCTGCCCGTCCTCTCTCTCCTGCGCTCATCCAGGAGATCACGGCCAGCCTGGCCAAGGCCACAGGCCGCGACGTCGTCGTCACCACCGCCCAAGACCCCTCCCTCCTGGCCGGCCTGGTGGTCGAGCTGGGGGGAACCGTGTACGACGCCAGCCTGCGCTCGAGGCTCAACCAGATCGAGCACGCTCTCTCGCATTCCTACTCCTCCGAAAACCCGGAAGCATAGAACCGCCGGACAGATCGGCCCCTTCCTGGAGCATTCATGGACCTCCGCGCAGACGAAATCAGCCAGATCCTCAAGCAGCAGATCAAGGACTACGAGTCCCGCGTCCAGGTGCTCGAGACCGGCACCGTGCTCACCGTGGGCGATGGCATCGCCCGTGTCTACGGCCTGGCCAACTGCATGGCCGGCGAGCTGCTCGAGTTCCCGGGCGGCCTGATGGGCATGGCCCTGAACCTCGAGGAAGACAACGTCGGTGTCGCCCTGATGGGCGATGACCGCCTCATCCGCGAGGGCGATCAGGTCAAGCGCACGGGCAGCATCGTGTCGGTGCCTGTCGGCCCCGCTTGTATGGGCCGTGTCATCGACCCCCTGGGTCGTCCCCTCGATGGCGGCGATCCGCTGCCCACCGACGTCATGCGCTCGGTCGAGCTCAAGGCGCCCGGCATCGTCAAGCGGCAGTCGGTCTGTGAGCCGCTGCAGACGGGCATCAAGGCCGTCGACTCCATGACCCCGGTCGGCCGCGGTCAGCGCGAGCTGATCATCGGCGACCGTCAGACCGGCAAGACCGCTCTGGCCGTCGATACGATCATCAACCAGCGCCAGTACAAGGACGACCCGCGCTGGAAGATGTACTGCATCTACGTGGCCATCGGCCAGAAGCAGTCCACCGTCGCCCAGGTGGTCGACCGGCTGCAGAAGGAAGGCGCCATGGAGTACACCTGCGTGATCTCCGCGCCGGCCTCCGCTCCCGCCCCGCTGCAGTTCCTGGCCCCCTTCACCGGCGCCACCATCGGCGAGTACTTCCGCGACAACGGGATGCATGCGCTGAACGTCTACGACGACCTCTCCAAGCAGGCCGTGGCCTACCGCCAGCTCTCCCTGCTGCTGCGGCGCCCGCCCGGCCGCGAGGCCTACCCCGGCGACGTGTTCTACCTGCACTCCCGCCTGCTCGAGCGCGCCGCCAAGATGTCCGATCGCGAGGGCGGCGGCTCCCTCACCTCGCTGCCCATCATCGAGACCCAGGCCGGCGACGTCTCGGCGTACATCCCCACCAACGTCATCTCCATCACCGACGGCCAGATCTTCCTCGAGTCCGACCTGTTCAACGCCGGCCAGCGCCCGGCGGTCAACGCCGGCATCTCTGTGTCCCGCGTCGGCGGCAACGCCCAGATCCCGGCCATGAAGCAGATCGCCGGAGCCCTGCGCCTCACCCTGGCCCAGTACCGCGAGCTGGCAGCCTTCGCGCAGTTCGGCTCCGATCTCGACGCAGCCACCAAGCGCCAGCTCACCCGCGGCGCCCGGCTCACCGAGATCCTCAAGCAGGGCCAGTATGCGCCCCTGCCGGTCGAGGTTCAGGTGCTGCACATCCTAGCCGGCACCGAAGGCGTCATCGACAACCTCGAGATGCGGCA
>CALDOK010000081.1 GCA_937912125.1 uncultured Pseudomonadota bacterium | reverse complement strand
CTGGACCGCCGTCAGGCCGGGGGCTGGGAGGCTGTACGCGAAGGCTGCCTCGAACAGCGTACTGAGCCCATCGAGCTCGGCCTGGTACCCGAGGCCTGGCGCGATCTGCTCGGTCGCGCCCTCGATCCCAGCCCGACCCGACGCTTCGGCTCGGCAGCCTCCATGGCCGCGGCCCTGGGCCGTTGTGGGAGTGAACCATGAGCCTAGCCCTGGACCTGACCCACCAGGGGGTCCGCCTTCTCTCTGCTCCCAAGGAAAGCTGGTCCGTTGCGCTGAGCGCGCCCGATGACATGGTGCTCATCCACGCCGATGGAGCGATCATGGACCTCCACGGGGCCCGCTATCGATGGATACTGCCCTTCGAGAAGAGCCGCGCGGCATGCTGCCGCCAGGATGGCCGCATCGGCTGGCTCGACCACCAGGGCTGGTTCCACACCGAGTCCGAGACAGAGGAGTGGCGTCTGCGCCAGGAGCTGTGCCGCATCGCCAAGCTCATCTACGAGCGGCACTACAACGCCTCCATCGATGGCAACATCAGCGTCCGGCTCCCCGACGGAACGGTTCTGATCACACCCTCGGGCGCCCACAACGCCTTCATAGAACCCGACCAACTCGTGGTGACAGACATGCAGGGCCAGACCCTGCGCGGTTCTGGCCACGCTTCCTCGGAAATGGTGCTGCACCTCGAGATCTATGCCCAGCGGCCCGACATCCAGGCGGTCATCCACGCCCACGCACCCAACGCTATCGCTGCCTCCATTGCCGGCATGGACCTGATGGAGACGGTAGCCACCATGGCTCCCATACCCACCGCAGCCTACGCGCGGCCCTCCTCGCCCGAGAGCGCGGAGCGCATGCGCCCCTTCCTGCAGGGCTACGACTGGGGCGTGCTGCCACGCCACGGCGTGGTGACCATGGGCACCACCCCCTGGTTCGCCTTCCTGCGCCTCGAGGGGCTGGAGCACTACGCCGAGATCTTGCTGAAGGCCCACGCCACCGGCCGGCCCATCACCGCCATCGAGCCCCGGCAGCGCCAAGCCTTACTGGACTTCTGGAACCTCGGTCCCCAAGGGGAGCACAAGCGATGAACATCCACACCGATCTGCCCGCAGCGCTCATGCGCTCCCTGGCGGTGGCACCCCTCAATCGAGGAGTGGCCGTGCTCATCCGGCACGGCGACCGCCACCACATCCCACAGGGCGAGTACGGCGACGAGTGCACCCTTACCGAGCATGGCTTGGCGCGCGCCCAGCTGCTGGGTGCCAGCCTCCCCGGACCACTGTCACCTGTGGCCAACAGCAGCCCGCTACGGCGCTGTGTGCAGACCGTCCAAGCGATCGCCGCAGGCGCGGGTGGTACCATCGAGCCCACCCCCGATCCGCTGCTCGGCAAGCCTGGGGCCTTCGTCTTTGACGGGCCCCAGGCCGGTCCGATGTTCCTCGAACGCGGCACGCGCCAGGTAGTACTCGACCTCATCGCTGGACGTGAGTTGCCCGGAATCCGGTCTTGCGAGGCGGGTAGCGCAAGGCTGCTCACGGGACTCCTGGCATCTCTTCCCGCAGGTCCCGCACTGAGGTTCCACGCATCCCACGACGCCATCGTGCTGCCCTTCCTGGTCTGGGCGACACGAGGCGCACTGCGCGGCGAAGACTGGATCGCGCCCCTCGACGGCGGCTTGGTCTGGCTCGATGATGACGGCCCTCGCGTGGCGTGGAACGGAGAGGTCTTCACCCCGCCCGCTCGGGAGGCGACATGCTGACCGTCGGAATCTACGGCACCCCGGATGTCGCCAAAGGACCCTGGCCCACCTACACTCACGACCACGGCATCGCCCTGATGCGCGACGGACGGGTGCTCACGGTGGTGCAGCTCGAGCGCTGGACCGGACGCAAGCACGACAACACCCTGCCGCGCCACATCGGCGCGCTGCTGGCGCACTTCGTGAAACCAGACGAGCCGGTTCGCTTCGTCTCGAGCAACGTCTTCGTGGGCGACGGCTTCTGGTCCGAGGATGGTAGCCTACGCATCGAGCCCGCCGAGGAGGTGGGCATCCCTGGCATCCTCCACAAAGCGAACTGCCGCTGGTACCCCGACGGGGCCACCCCCAGACAGGCAGAGGCCTGGATCATCTGCCACGAGTTCGCACACATCGCCTCGGCCCTGCCATTCTGCGGAGCCTTCCAACCAGGTGCCTTGCTGGTGCACATCGACGGCGGCGCCTCGCGCTCGGCCTGCTCCTTCTGGCGCTGGGACGGCGAGCGGGCTCACCTGCTGCACCACGCATGGGACGACCTCAAGGACGTGGTCAACAACTTCAACGTCAACCCCTTGGCCAGGGCCATCCTGGCCGAACCCGCCACCGCCCACCTCTCCATTCCCGGCAAGCTCATGGGTTTCGCGGGCCGCGGGCACTGCGACGACAACACCTATTCGTGGCTGCGTGAGCATCGCTGGTTCCTGGACCACCCCGGCGACGAACAAAGCCTGCTGGACGCCATCAACGCCCGCCGTGCAGCTCCCCTCGCGCGCTTCGATCCCCGCGATCCTGGCTTGATGGCGCTGGCCGCCGGGCTGCAGCGCGCCTTCGAGGAGGAAGTGGTCGCGGCCATCCTGCGCTGGGCCGAGAAGATCGACGCCAGGCACCTAGTCTACTCTGGCGGTGCTGCCCTGAACATTCCCACCAACCGCCTGTTGGTGGAAAGTGGCCGCTTCGACAGCATCCACATCCCGCCCCCCTGCAGCGACGCCGGCCTACCGCTTGGCGCCGCGGCCTGGGTGGAGTTCCTCGATCATGGCCCTCTGCCCCGCCACTCCCCTTTCCTACACCGCTTCGATGTGGACGACGACGAGGTCACAGTGGACGTCGAGCAGGTGGCAAAGGCCATCGCCCAGGGCCAGGTTGTGGGCCTGTGCACAGGTGCCGGGGAGGTCGGCCCCCGTGCCTTAGGCCACCGCAGCATCCTGGCCCGTGCAGATGATCCTGATCTGCGGAGCCGCGTGAGTGAGGGCGTCAAGCGCCGGGAGTGGTACCGTCCCCTGGCCCCAGTGCTCTGTGAAGAGGCGGCAGTGGAGGTGCTAGGCGAGCAAGCGGCCAGCGCCGAGATCAACCGCTTCATGCTGGGTGCCTGGCCCGTTCGCGAGGCCTGGCGCGAAGCCCTGCGTGGAGTGGTGCACCAAGATGGCAGCGTACGCCCCCAGGTTGTGAGTGCCCAGGACGAGGACAACCGCTTCCTGCACAGGCTACTTCGCTGCCTCTGGGAGCAGCACGGGCTGCCCGGGGTGATCAACACCTCCTTCAACGTCAAGGGTCAGCCCATCCTCCAGAAGCACGACCAGGCCATCGACGCCGGGCGCCGCATGGGGCTGGACGCCGTGGTGCTGCCCAACCAGCTGTGGAGGGCCTGATGGATCCCTACATCGATCC
>CALDOK010000080.1 GCA_937912125.1 uncultured Pseudomonadota bacterium | reverse complement strand
GGGCGTTGATGAGCTGCGGCGACTAAGGAGCCGTCTGCTCGATCAACGCCGCCATGGGGGCCTTCGCGCGTAGAGATGGGCGTTGATGAGCTGCGGCGACTAAGGAGCCGTCTGCTCGATCAACGCCGCCATTTGCGGCCGGAGGTCCGCAAATGGCCGAGTTCGATTCCTGGGCCCCCTGGTACGACCTGATCCACCGCGGCCTGCCCGGCGAGGCCGAGTTCTACGTGGGCCAGGCGGTGCGCGCTGGCGGCCCCCTGCTGGACATCGGCTGCGGCACGGGCCGCATCGCCATCCCCGCGGCCCTCTCCGGCCTCGACGTGGTGGGGCTGGACGTCTCGGCGGAGATGCTGGACGTCTGTGAGGACAAGCTCGAGGCCTTGGGGGACTGCCCCGGGAGCCTCGAGTTGGTCCTGGGCGACATGCGCAACTTCGAGCTCGAGCGTCGCTTCCCGATGGCCATCATGGCCTATCGCACCCTGATGCACCTGCTCGAGCCCGAGCACCAGCTCGAGGCCCTGGCCTGCGCCATGGACCACCTCGAGCCGGGCGGGACCCTGATCCTCAACGTCTGGGCCGCCCGCCCGGAGCTCATCGCGCCCCTGGTGGGCCCCACGGCTGGCGCCCTGCAGCTGGTGGGCCGGCATGGCTTCGAGGATGGCACGGGGCTGGTGCACTACCGCGCCACCCGTTGCCAGCCCCTGGCCCAGCGCATCGACGAAGAGCACCTGCTTCACGAGCTGGACGAGCAGGGCCAGGTGGTGGCCTCCCACGCGCTGGCCATGGAGCGCTGCTGGCAGAGTGTGCGCGAGCTGGGCCACCTGGTGGCCCGGGCTGGCTTCGAGGTCCAGGCCCTGTTCGGCGACTTCGACTGCAACCCGCCGGGGGATGGCAACCAGGAACAGATCTGGGTGCTGCGCAGGCCGCTGGAGGGCTAGTCCCCCGTCACAGAAGACAGCCTGACATAGAGCAGGACATCTGTCGGGAATGGATCACCCCGGTCCCGCGTCCTCCAGTCCAGCGATTGGGAGGACCCCCGATACCTCGTACCGACCCCAAGACTCGACCACTGACAATCTCGCTCGAGGAGCACGCGGCCCTCGAAGTGCTCACAGAACAAGGCACCGGCTCCAAGCGAGCGGCCAAGCGGGCCAGGATCGTGCTGCTCTGTGCGGAAAGTGGCAGCGCCAGCGAGGTCGCCAGGAAGGTCGGCATGTCGTCGGCAAGTGGCGGTTCTCCATCCTGACGGAGAAGCGCGTTGAAGCGGGGCTCCTACTACGGCGCCGCCTTTTTTGGGGGAAGACAGATTCTTCCCCCCCCCCTATCCGAGGCAGACACTGCCTCTTCGGGGCTGCGCTCGCC
Organism: uncultured Pseudomonadota bacterium; assembly: GCA_937912125.1. Lineage (GTDB taxonomy): Bacteria > Myxococcota_A > UBA796 > UBA796 > JAFGLY01 > CALDOK01. Next base: position 24,091 of record CALDOK010000080.1, on the reverse strand, counting down.
TGCGGCGACCGGCGCTCCCGCGCCTGCTCCGCCCGCCAGGGCTCCACCGGAGCCCTGGCCCCGCCATCTTCACCGCTTGATGAGCGGCGCAGGGCTGTGGGAGCAGCCGTGATGCGAAGCTCGCTCGGCTGGTCGAACTGTCGGCGAAATGGGCTCTTTCTGGTCGGTGCCGCGTCCGCCAACTCGAGGAAGCCATCTACGAGTTCATCGAGGCGCACAACGAGGATCCTACGCCGTTCAGATGGACCAGGACCTCAGACGAAGTCCTCGAGAGCCTCGAGCGCTACTGCTCGGACACCCTGGACATTCACGGAGACTGGTGAACTGGCGCGCTGCCCTTGCGTGACGGGGGACCAGCTCCACAGCGCAGGTGGAGATGCCGTCGGTCGCCACCGGGATCTGGCTGCAGATCGTGGTGCCCGAGGAGGTCCAGATGTCCGCGACCTTTCTGTCCCTGGCGGGAGCCGTCACCCCGGATTCCGAGTCCCGTCATCGCGCCTGGTGACGGTTCCAAGCGCACAACTCGATGGCATGGGACTTGCTTTTCGAGTGTCGGTACCCGGGAGTCCCTATGCTCGTCACCTTCCTGTCCCTCTGCATGATCCTCGCCGTCGAGCCCGCCCTCGCCCAAGACGGCGCCACCTGTGACGCTGGCCAACCCGCCGCGGGTCTGACCGAGGTGGCCGAGACCCTGCAGACCCTCGCGGCCCCCGAGAGCTTCGACATCGGCCTGACCACCGCGGTGCGCGCCCAGGATCTGCGCGGGCAGGGCGAGCTGCAGGCCACCTGCTACGACGACGGCGCCTCGTGTCCAGGCGGCTGCGACGAGCATGTGGTGGCCAACAACGCCTCCAATGGTTCGGCCCGCTTCCATGCGCCGGGCTCCAGCGCGGGCAACTGGCAGGACTGCCGCAATGGCCAGGACTGTGAGGTCTGCTTCGGCGACGACCCCGCCGACTGCATCACCGTGACCTACCGGGGCACGGGGCCCGACGCGGGCCGGGCTGACTTCACCGCCAGCTTCTGGGAAGAGCTGTGCGCCGTGCAGGGCTTGCCCGACGCGCTGGACGACGAGTGCGACCGCATCGAGGGCGGCAGCGACGGCCTGCGGGCGGTCTCCTGCCTCGAGGCCCCCGACGCCGCCGGGTGTGAGGGCGTCGCCCCAAGCGCCGAGGAGCGACAGGCCGCCCGACAGGCCGTGGCCGAGTGCCTGGCCGAGCGCGACGACAGCTGGCGCTGCCACTACCAGGGTGCCAACGGCACGCTGTCCGCCGGCTCTTGCGAGAATGGGGCGGTGAACAGCTCGGGCTGGGACTGCTGTACGGGTGACCGCTTCCACGACGCCTGCGTCACCGGCTGTGGCGACTACTACGTGGATGCGCCGGAGGGTGATTCGCCAGTGGAGGCCCTGCCCGCACCCGAGGAGCCCGAGCCCGGCCCGGTGGAGCATGCCACGGTGGAAGAACCCCCGGTGGAGCATGCCACGGTGGAAGAACCCGCACTCGAGGAGCGCGACGAGCCGCCTCCGCTCCCGCCCCGCCGGCGGCCCCAGCGCCGTCGCCGTCCAGGGCCTCGTTGGTAGCTGCATGGACCCGGGGCCCGGTTAGACTCCTCCCACACCCGCCCCCCAGGAGCCCCCATGCAGTGCCCACGCGATGAAGCCACCCTCGAGAAGCAGACCGTCGAAGGCGGCATCGAGATCGACGCCTGCACGCTCTGCGGCGGCACCTGGTTGGATCGCGGTGAGCTCGAGGCGCTGCAGCACCTGCACGAGCACGACCACGAGGGCGCGCTCCTGCCCGCCCAGGATCGGGTGGCCCTGGCCTACGAGATGGCCAAGCAGAAGCTCGAGCCTACCCTGGACTGCCCCGTGTGCGGGGCCAGCATGGGGCGTCACGAGTATGCTTGGACCTCCCAGGTAGTGATCGACGAGTGCCCGGCCGGCTGTGGAAAGTGGCTCGACAAGGGCGAGCTCGAGGAGCTGGAGCTGTTCTTCGAGCGCGAGCATGCCAACCCCGAGGGCCAGACCGACATGCGCCGGCTGTGGGCTCAGCTGCTGGCCGAGATCAAGGTGATCTGACTCGGCGGTTTGACGCCGTGCCTCCATCGTGCGACGTGGGGGCCCATGCCCATCCCTGCCGACGCCCCGCGCATCCTCTCCGTCCACGGACCCGTGGTGGCGGTGCACAAGCCCGCAGGCATGGTGGTCCACCCAGCCAACGCCTCCCGCGAGCCGGATCTCATCTCCTGGCTGGCGAATGAGCCCCTGGCTCCCCCGGGGGCCACGCCGGTGCACCGGCTGGACAAGGACGCCTCGGGCCTGGTGCTCTGTGCCTCCGACCCGGTCGACCGGGCAGAGATCAGCGGCTGGTTCGCCCGCGGCGAGCTGCAGAAGATCTACCTGGCGCTGGTGGTGGGCCACGCCCACCGCAAGGGCACCATCCGCCGCACGCTGTCCGATGGCCGCCGTCGTCGTCCCCTGAATGCCACCACCCGCTACCGCCTGCTCGAGGCGCTGGGTGGCTTCTCCCTGCTGCGGGTCGAGCCCGAGACGGGACGCAAGCACCAGATCCGCCGTCACCTGCACGGCATCGGCCTGGCCATCGTGGGCGACGAAGAGTATCGCCCCAAGCGCTTCATCCCGGTGCCGGCTTTCCCGGGCCGGCTGTGGCTGCACGCCTGGAAGCTCGTCCTGCCCGACGGCACCGAGCTCGAGGCTCCCCTGCCGCCGGAGCTCGAGGCCAACCTGGCTGCCCTGCGCGAGAGCAGCGAAGCTCAGTAGGCTCCACAGTCTGCGATGCCGGGCAACAGGCCGGCGCGGCAGATCCCCTCGGCGATGAGCTCGGCCATGGCCTGGTGGCCGCTAACGCTGAGGTGGACGCAGTCCGAGAACAGATCGCTCGCCGGGATGTCCAGGCCGGGCTCGCGGAGCAGGTGGGCCTGGGTGTCCACCAGCACCACCTCCGGGTGGGCCTCCGCGAGGCGGCGCATGACGGTGGTGGCGTCGCTGTGGGCCCGGATGGTCACCCAGTCCAGGTCCCGAGCCCGCCGGAGCAGGCTGGCGCCCTGGGCAGGGTCCTGGTGCCTGAGCGCCATGCCCTGCTGGTATGCGGCCAGGGCCTCGGGTTCCTTGCTCCCAAGGGGCTCGCAGCTCAGATCCGACGCCGGCAGGACCAGGATCATGGGCAGGCCCGCCGCCCGTAGCAGATCATGGGCTCGCTCGAGGTTGGCGGCGAGCTGCAGGGTGGCCTTGGCGACCTGGGCCGGGTCCACCTTGTGGTCTCCCAGGGTCTTCGCGCCGCCGGTCTGGGCGGCGCCAGGCTGCGTGATCCGGGGGTTCTCCCGTGTGATGGCGCGGCGAAGCAGCGCGAAGCTCCAAAGCTGGTGGAGCGAGCTCCTCGCGCGCACCGTGAGGGACTCCCAGGCGGAGTCGAAGTGGGCGCGGAAGTAGAGGTTGCCGTAGTCGTTGTGGCCCAGGTAGAGCACGGCGCCCACGGGGCTCCAGGCCAGGGCTTCGCCGAGGATGCCCACGGCGTCCTGGGAGTCGCGGCCGCCCCCCGCCAGGTTGAGGGGCTCCAGGGCCAGCTTGGAGGCGACCAGATCCGGAAACTCCTGGCCGGGGTTCAGTCGAGAGCCGCCCGAGACGGAGCTGCCGCCGAGAAAGACCAGCCGGGGTCGCGGTGAGTGGGCGGCGAAGCTGGCCGCGCCGCTGTCGTAGGTGGCCAGCACCTGGTCGCCTTGGGTGGTGAAGTAGCGCTCCGGCCGCTGCAGGCTGTTCGTGACGATCATCGGTGAGGCCGGCGCACCCAGGACCAGGCGGGCTGCCAGCTCCAGGAGCACCAGCAGGGCCAGGGGGGCTGCGGCGAGGGCCCAGCGGGCGCGGCCCGGCTTGCGCTCTGGGGCCATCACTCGCCCACGAAGAGCCGCTGCACCCGACGGCTGTCCACCCGCACCAGGAGCTCGTAGGGGATGGTGCCGGCCTGCTCCGCCACCCGCTCGGGCCGCAGGGTGTGGCCGTTTCGAGACCCGAAGATCAGCACCTCGTCCCCCACATCGGCCTGGGGGCAGGCGCTGAGGTCCACGGCCATGGAGTCCATGGAGATGCGCCCGACGATGGGGGCGGGCTGCCCACCCACGAGCACCGCGCCGCGGTTGGAGAGGGACCAGGGGATGCCGTCGTTGTAGCCCATGCCCACGATGCCCACGCGCAGGCCGTCGCGGGGCGCGGCATAGGAGCCGGCGTAGCCGATGCGATCGCCGCGCTGGTAGGTGGCCACGTGGGCGATGCGGCTGACCAAGGACACCGCCAGCTGCAGCTGCAGGGCCTGCTCTGCGGCGGGGGAGCCGTAGATGCCCCACAGCCCCAGGCCGGTGCGCACCATGTCGTAGCAGGCGTGGGGGAAGCGCACGGCCCCCGCGGTGGCCGCGGCATGCACCAGGAAGTCCTGCATTCCTGCCTGCCGGGCCGCCACGACGCAGGCATCGAAGCGGGTGAGCTGGGCCTGGGTGTAGTCGTCGGCGGTGGGGTCGTCGGCGCTGGAGAGGTGGGTCATCAGGCCGGTTGGCCGGAGCACGCCCGAGTCGAGCACGCAGCGCACCAAGGCCTCGGTCTGCTCCGGGCGGGCACCCAGGCGGCCCATGCCAGTGTCGATCTCGAGGTGTACGTCCAGCTCGCCCCCGAGCCTGCGCAGCTCCTGGATCAGAGCGCGAGCCATGTCCAGAGAGTAGACCACCGGCGTGAGCCGATAGCGCAGGGCCTTGTCCACTTCGTCAATGGAAAGCAGGGTGACCAGGATGGGCAGGTGGACCCCGGCGCGGCGGGCCATGGAGCCTTCGTCCGCGGCGGAGACGCCGATCCAGTCCGCCCCGCTCCCCTGCAGCCAGGTGGCCACCCGCGCGAAGTCCGTGCCGTAGGCCCAGGCCTTGAGCATGGCCAGCAGAAGGGGCTGTGGCTGGCCTTGACCGCGGATGCGGGCGATGTTCTCGCGCACGGCGCCGAGGTCCACCAGCAGGCGGGTGGGCGCCATGGATTCCCACAAGGCGCTGGCCTCGTGGGCCAGGCCCTCGTGGCGGGGGCCCTTGACCAGGATGGTGTCGCCGGCGCGGGCCAGGGGCCTCACCACGTCGCGCACGTCGCTGGCCTTCGAGACGTGCAGCACGCCGCCGTCGGGGCGGGCTTGCTGGAAGGCCTGGGCCGTGTGGTGCAGGGCTGGATGATCAAGCAGCACCAGGTGGGTGAAGCCGTGCTGGGCGGCCAGGGCGCCGATGAGGCGGTGCTCCCGCTCGCTGCGTCCACCCAGCTCGCGCATGCCACCGAAGACGAAGATGCGGCGGCCCGCGGAGGGCACGTGACCCGCCACGGCCTGCAGAGCGGCCTGGACCGAGAGGGGGTCGGAGGAGCAGGCGTCGTTGACGATGGTGACGCCCTCGGGGGTGCGCCACAGCTCCATACGGGTGGCCCCGAAGGAGAAGTCCGCCAGCCTCGGCCCCACCTGGTCTTCGGGCAGACCCAGCCGCAGGGCCGCCGTGATGGCCATGAGCAGATCCTGGACCAGGGGCACCGAGCGGGTGCGCACGGCCAGGGATAGCTGCCGCCCCGAGGGCAGCATCAGCTCGAGGGTGGACCCAGCGCCTGCGGGGGTCAGGGACAGCAGGCGCGCCACCGCGGCCTCGTCGGAGCCATGGTGCAGGCGCTCGCAGGCCAGCCCGGCCGCGGCCTGGTCCACCACTGTGTCGCCGTGGGGCAGCAGGGCCCAGCCGCTGGCGGGGATGTTGGCGAAGAGGGCGAGCTTCTCGCGGGCCGTGTGCTCCCTGTGGCCGAAGCCCGCGAGGTGAGCCAGCCCCACGTTGGTGAGGATGCCGTGGTCCGGCCGCAGGATGCTCTCGAGGTGGGCCATCTCCCCCGGTGCAGAGACCCCGGCCTCGAAGATGCCCAGCTGGGTGCCTGGGGGGGCCGCCAGCACGCTCAGGGGCACGCCCACCTGGCTGTTGTGGCTGCCCGGTGAGCTGGCCAGGGCGCAGTGGCCGGCCATCAGGGCGGTGAGCGCGTCCTTGACCACGGTCTTGCCGTTGCTGCCCGTGACCGCAAGGACCTCGCGGATGTGGGCGCGGCGATACCAGGCGGCCAGGGCCTGGAGGGCCTGGAGGGGATCGTCCACCACCAGCAGAGGGCCTGTCGCCTCGGCCTGGCTGGCGTGCCAGCGCTGGCTGACCACCACCGCCGCGGCGCCGTTGGCGATGGCGTGGGCCACGAAGCGGTGCCCATCGGTGCGCTCGCCGGGCAGGGCGAAGAAGAGGTCGCCTGCCCGCACCCGCCGGGAGTCGATGGCCGCTCCTCGAGCCGGCAGATCGGCGTCGATGCCCACGCTGGCATGGGCGTGGAGCAGGCGGCCGATCTCGTGCAGGGGGGGGAGGGGGCTCATGGCTGCTGTGGGGGTCCTATCCGAAGATGGCGAAGCAAAGCCGCGCCGAGACCCAGTAGACCCAGATGGACTGCAGGACCCCGAGGAGGAGGATGCGCTTCCACGGCACATGCTCGACCCGCCAGACCACCAGGGGCAAGATCATGGTGAGCGCGGCCTCGCCGGCGATGACGTAGACGGGGGTGTACTTCAGGATGATCCAGCAGTCCTGGTAGGTCCAGAAGCCGGCCTTGGCCGCGAGCCACTCGTAGACGGGGATGTTGGTGGCGCCCATCAGCGTGGCGCCCACGATGGCCCACCAGAAGCCCCAGCGCTGGGTGATCCAGAACGCGATGTAGCCGATCTGGGTGACCACCACGATCCACGAGAAGGGCATGTAGAGGGGCGAAGCCCAGACGAACGGCCACTCGCCCAGGCCGTGGTAGACCAGGGTCTGGCTGGTGTTCACCGCCCACGCGTCGGCGAACAGCTCACCGAAGCCCACCACCGCGCCGAACCAGAACAGGCGCAGCATCACCATGTCCTTGGTGCGCAGCAGGTAGCCGCCGAAGATGCACAGCAGCACGACGGTCATGGCGTAGGCGGCCCAGGGGCCCCAGGCCAGGATGGCCGCCAAGACGTCCCAGACCAACGACAGGCCGATGGTGCCCAGCACCAGGATCATGCGTCGCTTGGTGTCACTCATGGTGCCTCGCGAATCTATTGGCCACGATCACCTATACTGGTGGGGCGCTCCGGGGAACGACGGGGCTCGATGGAGGTCGCATGGAGTTTCGGCGGGTGGACATCAAGGAGCAGTTCGGCAACCCGCTGTTGGTTGTGCTGATCGTCCACTTCGTGATCTGGCTGCCGGCCTTCCTCACGCTGCAGATGGTGCAGGTGGCCCGGCCGGTGATGCACCTGGGCGTGCATCCGAACCCCACCCCTCTGGGGTACACGGTCTCGCTCACCCTCTGGTTCATCCCCGCCGCCGCGGTGCTGATCCATCTGCTGCTGCACAAGCAGGAGGGCTTCCCCTGGAAGAGCCTGGGGGTGACCGTGGCGCTGCTGCTGGTCCTGGGCCTGGTGTTGGACGTGGCCTTCGGGAACCTGTTCTTCACCTTCCCGAACCAGGGCGCCACCCTGGGGATCTTCATCCCGGGCTGGGACTGGCACGCTGGGCACTTCGTCGCGAACATCCCCCTCGAAGAAGTCTTCTTCTACCTGTTCGGCGACTCGGTGGCGCTGCTGATCTACCTGTGGTGCGACCGCTTCTGGCTCAAGCTGTACTCCCGCAACGCCAACCCCTATCTCTACGCCGAGCAGGGGCGGCTGCTGCGCATCGCGTGGTGGCCGCTGGGCATGGGGCTGGCCATGGTGGGCGCAGCGTGGGCCTACAAGGCCTTCGTGGCCGGAGAGGAGGGCTTCCCGGGCTACTTCACCTTCCTGGTGGCCGTGGCCTTCGTGCCCGCCACCCTGTTCTTCACCAAGGTGCGCTCGCGCATCAACTGGCGGGCCTATGTGAGCACCGCCCTCACCATGTTCTTCATCAGCATGCTCTGGGAGTGCACCATCGCCTTCCCGTACGGATGGTGGGCCTACAAGCCTGCGATGATGATCGGTCTGGACATCCTGGCCTGGGCCCGGTTGCCCGCCGAAGAGCCCTTCCTGTGGCTGCTGGTGAGCTTCTCCTCCGTCATGATCTTCGAGACGATCCATGCCGTCTTGGGCTCGGAGGAGCGGGTGGGCACCACCGTGTTGGGTGAGCTGGTGCGTCGGAGGGTGTAGAATCGGCTCTGCGTTCACGACGCGCCACTCCACCCCCGGCGACATGTCCGATCAAGCTTCCCTCTCGGCCTATGTGCCCGATCTACTGCTGGCGCGGCTCGCCAGCGCGCGCTCGCCAGCCCAGGACCAGGCCGAGCCGCTGCTGGCCGCGTGCTTCTTCGCAGATCTGGCGGGCTTCACCGCCATGGCCGACCGCCTGGCCGAGCAGGGCAGCGATGGCCCCGAGCAGCTCACCGAGGTGCTCGACCACGTCTTCGGGACCCTGATCGACCGGGTGCTGTGCCACGGTGGCGACGTGGTGCGCTTCGCCGGTGACGCCATCCTGGTGATCTGGCCTGCGGACTCGCCCGCCGATCTTGGCGATGCGGTGCATCGCGCCTTGGCCTGCGCGCGGGAGTCCCTGGCTACCCCCCTCGAGCACCCGCGGCTCCCGGGGGTCTCCTTGCGGCTGCGCATCGGCGTCAACGCCGGCCCCTTGCGCATGGTGCGGGTGGGCGGCCTGCTGGACCGCTGGGAGTTCGTGGTGTTCGGCCAGCCCCTGCGGGGGATGGGCCTGGCCGCCGAGCGCGCAAAGCCTGGTGAAGTCTTGGTGGCGGCTGAGGCCTGGGAGCTGGTCGCCGGCCGCGCCCGGGGTCGCGCCTCCGCCGATGGCCTGCACCCGCTCGAGGGCCTCCAGCCGCTGCCCGGCGAGCTGGCAGAGCCGCTGCGCGCGCGCTTCCCCACGGTGGGTGACCGCGAGGTGCGCCCTTACATCCCCGGAGCCGTGCGTCATCGCTTCGACGCGGGGGTCACCTCCTGGCTCGCCGAGCTGCGGCCCCTGTCGGTGATGTTCGTCAACCTGCCCGTCTTCGAGGGCCGGGCCTTGCCCGATCGGGCGCAGCTGCAGCAGCTGGTGCACCTCGCGCAGCGGGAGCTGTACCGCTTCGAGGGCGCGCTGGACAAGCTGCTGATGGACGACAAGGGCTGCACCTTGCTGGCGTCCTTCGGGCTGCCTCCCCTGGCCCACGAGGACGACGCTGAGAGGGCGCTGCGCTCGGCGCTGGGCATCCACGCTCACCTGGGCTTCCGCGGTGTTCCCCATCGCATCGGCGTGGCCACGGGGCGCGTCTTCGCCGGAGCCTACGGGCACCCACTGCGTCGGGAGTACTCCATCCTCGGCGACACGGTGAACCTGGCGGCTCGCCTGATGCAGCAGGCCCACGATCAGGTGCTCTGCTGCGAGGCCACTCGTCGGGCCGCCGGGGCTCGGGTGGAGCTGGAGCGCCTCGAGCCCGTCCTGGTCAAGGGCAAGCGCGATCCTGTCCCTCGCTACCGCCCGGTGCGCGCCCTCGACGGCACCGCCCGCACGCCAACTCTCCAGGCCGAGGCCATCGGCCAGGCCCTGGTGGGTCGGGAGCGGGAGCGCGCCGCGCTCGATGCAGCCATGAAGGGCCTGGTGGAGCGCGGTGAGGGTGGGCTGCTGCTGCTGCAGGGCGAGGCGGGCATCGGCAAGTCCACCCTGCTGGCCTGGCTGCTCGCGCAGGCGCGCGCCCTGGGGGTGCGGCCCCGCTTTGGGGCGGGGGACGCCATCGAGCGCTCCACGGCCTACCGCGCCTGGCGCCCCATCGTCGGTGAGCTCGCGGGCTACGGCGAGGACGCGGCGCTGGACGATGTGGGCGAGCGGGTGCTGACCGCGCTGGCCGAGCATCCCCGGGCGCGGGCCTGGGCGCCCTTGCTCAGCGCCGTGCTGCCCATCGATCTGCCCGAGAACGAGGCCACCGTCGCCATGACCGGCCAGGTGCGGGGCGAGAACACCCGCGACCTGCTCGTTCACCTGCTGCGCGCGGTGGCCCTGCGCGAGCCCCTGCTGGTTGTGCTCGAGGATGCCCACTGGATGGACCCGGCCTCGTGGTCCTTGTTGGCCGCGGTGCAGCGCCGGGTGGGCGGAGCGCTGCTGGTGCTCGCGGCGCGGCCCATGCCCAACGATCCACCGCCGGAGCTGGCCGCCGTGCTCGCGCCCGAGGCGGGTGGGCGCTGCCTGGATCTCGGGGGGCTGCACCCAGCGGAGGTGCACGAGCTGGCGGCCAGGGCCCTGGATGTGGACGAACTGCCCCCGTCCCTCGAGCGCCTGCTGCTCGAGCGGGCCGAGGGGAACCCGCTCTACACCAGTGAGCTGGTGGGTGCCCTGGTGGCCATGGGGGCGCTGCGGCGCGATGGGCGTCGCTGTCGATTGCAGGATGAAGGGCTCGAGGGCCTGCGGCTTCCCGACACAGTGCAGGGTGCCGTCACCAGTCGCCTGGATCGCCTCGAGCCTCACCAGCAGCTCACCCTCAAGGTGGCGAGCGTCGTGGGGCGCAGCTTCCCCTTCCAGGTCACCCACGACGTCCACCCGGTGGTCGCGGTGCGGCCACGGGTGGCGGAGCACCTCGAGAACAGCGTGCTGCAGGGGCTCATCTCCGTCGAGCTCCCCGAGCCCGCCAACGTGTACCGTTTTCAGCACAGCGTCACCCAGCAGGTCGCCTACGATTTGCTGGCCCATTCCCAGCGGCGAGAGATCCACAGCGCGGTGGCGCGATGGTACGAGCATGCGCCCGTCGAGGATCGGGGCAGCCAGCTGGCTCGGCTGGCCTACCACTGGCAGCGGGCGGGCGATCGGACCAGGACCCTGCGCTACTGCACCCTGGCCGGTGAGCATGCGGCGGCGCGGGGCGCCACCAAGGAGGCCATCGACTTCTTGCGGGCTGCGGTCAAGCTGTTCGAGCTCGGCGAGTCCCCGGGGGGGGATCACGACGAGCTGCTGCTGCGGGTTCGCACCCGCCGGCGCTTGGGCGAGGCCTACGCCAGCGTCAGCGAGTCACGCCTGGCCCTGGAGCAGCTGCTGGCGGCGCTGCGTGAGCTGGGGCGCCCTTTCCCCGCCGGGCGCTTCGGGCGCGCTGTGAGGGCTTGCGTGGAGCTCTCCCGCCTGGCTCTCGGGCTGGTGTGGCCGCAGCGCCTGCGGCGCCTTCCCGCAGGGCGAAAGCGCGAGCGGCTAGAGGAGCTGACCCGGGTGGAGTCACGGGTGGCGGACGAGCTGTTCGCCCTCACCGATCTGGTGGGCATGAGCCTGGCCAGCATCGGTGCCATCAACCACGCCGAGCGCATGGGCTTCTACGAGCCCGCGGTCCACGCCTACAACGCCATCGGCTACGTGATGGGCTCGGTGGGCCTGCGCGGCATCGGCGAGCGCTTCCTGGCGCGGGCGGCCACCGGTGATGCCCTGGCCGTGTGCAACAGCCACTACGCTCGCGGGCTGTGGCTGCTGGGGGACGCCCGCTTCGAAGACAGCGAGGGCGAGATCCGCAAGGGGCTCGAGCATGCCCGCGCGGTGGGTGACAGCGTGGCCATCGCCACAGGCATCTCCTGCCTGGGCACCCGCTTCGAGCTGGTCGGCGACTTCCGGGGTGCGCTGCTCCAGTGGCGCGAGCTGCTCCACGTCGCCGATCGTCTGGCCGACGAGCGTCACGAGCTGTGGGCCACCACCGGCATCGGCGGTGCCCTGTGCATGGAGGGCAGCGTCGACCAAGCCCTGGACTGGATTCGCCGGCGCGAAGATCTCCTGGCTCGAGAAGACCGCATGACCGCCGTGGGCTTCTACGGCCAGCGCGCCCAGGTCTTCCTGCGCGCCGGCGAGCGGGCGCTGGCCGGCGAGGCCGCGGCGCTCACCCACCGCTATGTGAGCGAGACCGGGACCAACATCTTCACCCACATCAAGGGCTTGACCGGCCTGTGCGAGACCTCCCTCGCCCTGTGGGAGCACAGCCTGGCCAGCGCCTCTCTGGATCCGAGCCTCCCAGGCCAGGCCCGCGCCGCGTGCAAGCTCTTTGGCAGCTACGCCAAGCACTTCCCCGTGGGCGCCTCACGGTCGGCTCGCTTCGCGGGTACAGCGGCGTGGCTGGGCGGTCGGCCGGCGCGGGCGCGCAAGCTCTGGGAGCGGGCGGTGCAGCGGGCCCAGGGCCTGGGCATGGACTACGACGAGGCGCTGGCGCGGCTCGAGCTCGCGCGCTTCCTGCCCAGCTCGGATCCCGCCCAGCCCGAGCACCTGGCCCGGGCCCGATGCCTGGCCGAGGAGCTGGGCGGCGAGCTGGTGGGCATGGTGGAGCGGGTGGAGGCCGGGCTGCCCCACTGGGACAGCGAAGCCCTCAGAAGCGCGCCGCCAACCTGACGCTTCCAGGCCCCACGCCGACCTGCAGGTGGTCGGTGGTGCCCCAGAGGACCGCGCCCGCGCCGATGCAGACCACCGCCAGCCCCAGCTCCGTGATGCCCGCAACCTGGCGTGGGCGCACCTCGGCCTGGAGGAAGGCGGCAGCCTGGCTGGCGTCGGCCTCGGCCAGGTAGTCGCCATAGGCGCCGTTGGCTTGGGTGAGGTTGTAGGCACCCGCGGTGGCCAGCCCCAGGCCAGCGCCCACCACCACGGTGTTCAGCAGCAGGCGGCCCGCGCTCGCGGAAGGGGCAGGGGCGGGCTCGGTGGGGATGGGATCAGGCTGCTCGGCCAAGACGGGCAGGGAGACCAGGAACAGGACGGAGAGGACGGGGATGCGCATGGTTTCTCTCCAAATCCATCAGTGCGGGTGACAGGTCTGGCAGCTCTCGGGATCCGGGAAGCCGCTGGCGCCGTGGGGTTGACCGTGGCACTCGGCACAGGGGGTGGCGCTGGTGTGGCCTCCCCGGGCTCCGTTCTCGCCGTGGCAGCTGACGCACTGGTGGGGCGCCAGGCCGCTGTTGTGCTCATCCTGCGCGTGACAGTCCCAGCACTGGGGGTCGCGCCAGCCCGAGTGGCCGCTCGTGAGCTCCCCGCTGAAGCTCTGGGTGTCTCCCGAGGAGCCTCCGGGTTGGCCGTAGTAGGGAAAACAGCCACCGATGGCGAGGGCCAGCACGACGGGAAGGATGCGGGACACGGCGGCTCCGAAGGCGGGGACGGAGAGCTAGGTAGAGGAGAGGATCACAGGTGTCAAGCGTCGCGCGCGCGGGCAGTGGGGCTCGCGCCCGGCAGGGGCTTTCGAGCGCGTGAGACGTGCTATATCAGCTGGCGATGATCCCGATGCGCCCTTCCCTGCCAGTGTTCGCCTGTGTGAGCCTGTTCTGGTGTTCCGGCACGGCCTTGGCCGGCGAGCTGGAGCTCGAGTCCGTGGCGCAGGTCCGGCACGACCACTTCGGCGATCTGTACGTCCCGGCCTGGCAGTTGCTGCGCTTCGAGCAGGACGCGGGCCCGGTGGCGCTGCAGGGCTACGCGGGTATCGACTGGATGGCCGGCGTGCCCGCACCTCTCGACCCCGACGTCTACCAGCTCAGCGCGGCCGGGGAGCTGGGTGCCGGCGCCTGGGCCCTGGGCCGTCAGCGGGGCATGGGCGCTCTGCGCTCCCAGACCTTCGATGGCGTCAGCTACCGCCACGCTCTGGGCGAACGTCTCCACGCTGGAGCGTGGGTTGGTATGGCGCGTCACCAGGACGTGGATGACCTGCTGGACTTCGCCACCATGGCCAGGGCCGAGCTGGGCTGGAGCGGCGATGTCCTGATGCTCAGGGCGGGGGTCGAGGGGTCGGACGGTCCCGACACCGAGCTCATCGCGCGGCAGGATCTGGAGGGCATGGTGCGCCTCGGCACGGGCCCACGCCCGGCCCGCTTCGGCGTCCGCGCCGTGGTCGCCGAGCCCGTCGTGGAAGACGCGCTCCCCATCCTCGAGTGGGCGCGGGTAGATCTGGCGGTGCGCCCGTGGAGCCCCCTCGAGCTGTCCGCCCATGGCCAGCGCCGTGAGGCGGCGGATCCCGACTCGCTCTTCGGTGACGCCATCCTCGATTCCCTGGCGGGAGGGGTCGTGCAAGAGGCCGGAGTGGGCGCGCGCCTGTTGGGAGCCCGCTGGTCGGCCCTGTCCATGCGCTATGCCCTGGTGGGGTACGGCGACGAAGCCACCTGGGGTTACCGGGCCGATCTCGCCTGGCAGCCCGGCCGCAGCGACGCCGCGGTCAGGGTCTCCCCGGTGTTCTCCTCGCGCGCTGGCCCTGGCGGCCAGTACCACGCGCTCTCCTCCGTGCTCCGCTGGCGTGCCAGCGACGCCACCGCCCTGTCTGCCACCCTGGCCCTGGTGCCCTACCAGAAGGTGGACCTTCCCTGGACCGCCCTGGTCACCGGCGGGCTGCAGCTGCAGCAGCGGGTGCTCCAGTGGGCTCGGCTGGGCGCCATGGTCGATCTGGCCGCCGACAACGCCGGGCTGATGGACGTCCGGGGTGGCGCCACGCTGAACCTGGGGTGGTCGTCATGAGCCGAGCCCTGCTTGTGCTGCTGTCCGCCTGCTTGTTGGTGCTGCTCGGCGCGGCCTCCGGCCTCGGCACCATGCCGTCCTTCGACCACGACGCCCACAAGCCGGCCAACGAGAAGGCTGGGCTCAGCTGCGTGTCCTGCCACACCCTGGGGCCCGGTGGCTCGGGGCCCACGGGCATGGCAGCCACCCTGATCGTGAAGCGCGAGGCCTTGTGCCACGGCTGCCACGTCAAGGGTGCCGAGCCTCCCGTCCCTGGCGCCACCGTGGTCAAGGGCCCGCGGGCCTGTGAGGCCTGCCACGTCACCATGCCCCAGCCCGCCAGCCACGGCGCCGGCTGGAAGGCGGGCCACGGCGGCGACGCCCGCATGGCCCCGGCCTCCTGCCGCGACTGCCACCGCCAGCGCGACTGCGTGGACTGCCACGAGCGCAAGGAGTCCGCTGGCTTCCGGGTCCACGACCGCAGCTGGGAGTACATCCACGGCATCGCCGCCCGCACGGACCTCGCCTCTTGCGACACCTGCCATCTCCAGGCCGACTGCGTGAGCTGCCACGCCACCGACCGCGGGAGGGCGCCGTGAGCGCGCTGCTCCTTGCGCTGCTGTTGGCGGCCGGCTGCGGCAGCGCCGATCCTTGTCTGGGCTGGCACCACAGCCTGGACGGTGACGCCGGGCTGCAGCTCACAGCCGCCGAGCACGGTGGGGCTTGGGGGCAGACCGCCTGCTTCCAGTGCCACCAGGCCTGGACCATCCACCCGCCAAGCTGCGTCGAAGACGGCTGGATGGAGCACATCGACGAAGCGGTGGACTACGAGGACAACATCAGCTGCACCAGCTGCCACGGCATGAACGGCACCACCGACGAAGACTGGGTCGATGGCACCAGCGGGGCCAGCTAGGCTCCGGCCCCCCGCAGGGCCTCGCGCCAACCGCCGGGGTGGGCGTAGATCACGCGGAAGGCCTCGTACCAGGTGACCGTGGCCCAGGTGACCACCAGCCACAGCAGGGAGGCCTCGAGGGGCAGGTTGGTCCAGCCTGGGATGAATATGCCCATCATCTGCTCGGGCTGGTAGCCCCACCACTGGTAGGGCACCGCCAGGCTGGCTTCCCAGATCTGAGAGACGGCCACGGTGATGAACATGACCAGCGAGAACGCGCGCCAGCTGATGAGCGCCTTGATGGAGGGGTACATGAGCGCCACCGGGCCGAAGGCCGCCAGCACCAGGAAGGCGAAGTAGCCCGGGTAGCCGTCGTGGTGGTCATGGGGGCCGTACCACTTGTAGGCGAAGCCCGCGGCCACCAGGCCCAGGCAGAACAGCATGGAGGGCCAGTGCAGCTGGAGGATGCCCTTGTCGGGCGTGGGCAGGCGGCCGCGGCTGCCCAGCCAGGCGACCTTGACCCAGACATAGGCCAGCAGGATCACCACGAAGCCCATGATGTAGAAGACGAACTCCTCGATGGGGACCGAGCCGCCCACCACCGGGATCATCAGGCCCATGGTGGCCTCGAGGTTCACGAAGGTGAAGAAGCTGGTGGCGAAGAGGATGTCGAGCACGCAGCCGATGAGAGGGAGGATCACCAGCGTGGTGTAGAAGGCCTTGCGGTCGGGGATGTCGATGTCCTTGTGGCGCAGGAACCAGACCGCCATGGCGATGGCGGGGATGATCCAGAAGCCCAGGGACATGGTGTACCCGAGGGGCGTGGGGTTGCCCTCGATGGGCATCATCGGCCGGGGTTCGCGGATGGTGGCCAGGGTGAGCATGGTGGGCAGCACCACCACACCGACCATCGCCAGCAAGGTGGGTCCTGGCAGGTGGTATTCGCGCTTGGACATGGGAGCCTCCGTGGCTTCGGCTGGGATGGTAGCGCGTGTGGGGCTGGAAGGGGAAGCTCTGGGCTCGCTCCTCGTCTTCGCGCCCTGATGATAAACGGTGGAAAGCGGACGCAGGATGTAGGAACAAATGTTCAAACGGACATAAACTGTCCAGACAACCAAACACCGGGCGAATACACTGCAGGTGTACCTCGAATGCTTCGACAGGGAGTCTGCATGCAGCCCCAACGCCTCAGCGCCCCGCCCAGCCGTCGCAGCCCCGTCTTCCGCCTGCGCTCGTTGCCCCTCCGTCCTCCGGTCGGGCAGGCCGCGTACCAGGCCCACGGCGACGCCAGCCTCCCTGAGCTCGAGGTCCGCTCCAGCGACGTGCTCTGCGTGTCCCCGGGCTCTGCCGGCGGCGCCATCCAGGTGCTCGAGCCCCAGACTCCCGGCCACCCCATGCTGGGCCACCGTCCCAACGGCAAGCTGCGCTCCCTCCCCGCCAACCTGCCCTGCTCCGACTCGCTCTGGGCGCCAGTCGGGTCGGTGGTGGCCATCTGGCGGCGTGGCCTCTCGTCCCAGCCGGGCCCTGCTCCTCTGGGTATCGCTGGCCATGGCGGCTCGATCCCCACTCGTCGCGCGGTCTGCGTGCGCATCCCCCAGGCTGCCCTGGCCCTCGTGCGGGCTGAGCATCCCGAGCTGATGGGCGCGCAGCTCCAGGCCGCCCCTCAGCCTGGTGGTACGGTGCTCGTGTTTCCTGGCTCGGCGGCCAGCGCTCGCCCGGTGGCTCAGGCCTCCGCTCACGATCTCCAGAACCTTGCTGACCAGCTGGCCTTGGCGCTGGGCCCTGGCGCCGTGATCCAGTCGGTCAGCGCCGCAGAAGTCTCTGTCACCATCCAGCGCGAGCTCGATCTGGCTGGGGCGAGCGTGATGGCTCGCTCCATCGCTCGCCGGGTGCGGCTGCCACTGGCTGTGGCGGTGGCCGACACCGACACCCAGGCCCTGCAACTGGCTGGCTCCCTGGGCGGCGATCAGCTGCTCTTCCTGCTGCCTCCCGCTGCCTCCAAGCCCGTCGCTTCCCCCGCGGCGTTCCGCCTTGGCTCCGCCCCGGTCCTCCAGGCCTCGGCGCCTCGCCCGCCGGCCCTCGTGTCCAGTGCGCCGGCTGCCTGGGCTGGGGCCGCCAGCTCGAGTCCCCGTCGCCCGGCCCAGCCCGGAGCGGTTCAGCTCAGCCTCTTCGATCGCGCCGAGGCGGCCTGATCCAGCGATAGCCTCACGGTGGCCTGGCGAGCTATCCTGCGCGTATGCCTGCCTCCATCGTTCCCTCTGGTGCCGTCATCGGCGTGCTTCACCTCCCACCTCTGCCGGGGAGTCCGCGCCCGGGGCCCCTCCGCCAGGCCTTGGTAGACCGTGCCCTGTGCGACGCCGAGGTCTTGGCCCAGGGTGGCGCCGCGGGCTGCGTCATCGAGAACCTCGGCGACGCCCCCTTCGCCACCACGCAGGTCGAGCCCCATGTGGTAGCCCACATGGCGGTGATCGCTGCAGCGGTCATTCAGCGCTTCGGGGCCAGCATGCGGGTGGGCATCAACGTCCTGCGCAATGCTGGGCTGGATGCCTTGGGTGTGGCCTCGGCCGTGGGTGCTGACTTCGTGCGTGTCAATGTGCTGTCGGGGGCCATGGTCACCGATCAGGGCATCATCCAAGGAAAGGCGCGCGAGCTCATGCTCTACCGGCGGCGGCTGGGCTTGGACTGCCAGGTGGCGGCGGACGTGCTGGTCAAGCATGCCAGCCCCATCGGCGAGCTCAGCATCCAGCAGGCCGCTCGGGATGTGTACCACCGCGGTGGCGCCGACATGCTCATCGTCACGGGGGCCGGCACGGGCCTGGCAGCAGATCCGGCCAGGCTACAAGCGGCTCGCCAGGCGGTGCCGGAAGCGCCTCTGTGGCTGGGCAGCGGGTTGACGCCCGCCAATGCCGCGCTGTACAGGCCACACTGCGATGCGGCCATCGTGGGCACCTACCTGCATCGGGGGGGGCAGCTGGATCAGCCGTTGGATGTGGATCGGGTGCGGGCCGTGGTGCAGGCGTTCGGGGGGTGAGGGTGCCGCAGGGGTGGTGGTGGTGGCTGAGGACTGACTAGCCACGGATTGCTTCGCGCCTGGTATGTAGGCGTCTGCCGTGGAGCGACGGTCGCTGGTGGTCGTGGCGTATCGCTGTCCCGGCTTGACTGCTGGCGGGCTGGGGCTGACCACGCGACAAGGGGCTTGGTGGCTGGCGAGCACAGTTTGGTGGTCGCTTGGTGGCCAGGGACCGTTCAGCCACAGATTACTTCGCGCCTAGTACGTCGGCGTCTGCCGTGGAGCGATTTCTCGCGCTTGGAGGGAGGGGTGAGCAGGCACTTTTTGGGTGCCTGCTCACCCCCTTCCGACAACTCCCGCGTCGGAACACGGATCACGATGGCCGTCCTATCGATGCACCCCCAGGAGGGAATCGGGGGGGGGCGGAGGACGACGGTCCGCCCGGCGGGGTCATCAGGAGCAGCCGCTCGTGGCTCCGCAGTTGAAGCACTTGTAGCAGGACCCCGAGCGCATCATGATGCTGCCGCACTCGTGGCAAGGAGGGGCGTCGGCCTGGTTGACGAAGATGTTGCCGCTGGCGGACTCGGGGATCGCAGGGCCGGGGTTGGCTTCACGATTGTGCACGTCGATGGAGGGGCTGGAGGCCTCCGCGACGAGCTCCGCCGGTGCCTGGGGCTCGGCTGCGGCGTGTGGGGCCGGGTACGCCCTGTGGGCGATGGCGGCGCCGGTCTGGCCCTTGAGGAAACGAAGCTCGAGCCAGCGGAAGATGTAGTCCAGGATGGACTTGGCGATGGGGATCTCGGGATTCCCAGTGAAGCCGCTGGGCTCGAAGCGGGTGTGGGTGAACTTGTCGCACAGCACCTTGAGGGGCACGCCGTACTGCAAGGCCATGGAGACCGAGGTGGCGAAGCCGTCCATGAGGCCGGAGACCACCGAGCCTTCCTTGGCCATCACGATGAACAGCTCACCGGGCTTGCCGTTGTCGTACAGGCCGACCGTGACGTAGCCTTCGTGGCCGGCCACGTTGAACTTGTGGGTGACCGCACTGCGCTCATCTGGCAGCTTGTTGCGGCTGGGGCGGTACTCGACCCGCACCACCGGCTCGGGGGTGGGCGCTGCTTCGACCTTCGCCTCGGCCTCACCGTTGGAGTTCGAGGTGCTCAGGGGCTGGCTGCGCTTGGAGTTGTCCCGGTAGACGGTGATGGCCTTGACCCCCATGCGCCAGGACTCCATGTAGACCTCGGCGATGTTCTCCGGGGTGTAGTGCTCGGGCAGGTTCACCGTCTTCGAGATGGCACCCGAGATGAACGGCTGCACAGCGGCCATCATGCGCACATGGCCCATGGGGTCGATGCTGCGGGTGCCGTTGGCGGCCCGGAAGGAGCAGTCGAACACCGGCAGGTGCTCGTCCTTCAGGTGGGGAGCGCCCTCGATGGTCTCCTTGTCGGCCAGCCACTCCTTGATGTCGGTCTGCTGCTCGGCGCTGTAGCCCAGGTGCTGCAGGGCGGTCTCGACGGTGCGGTTCACGATCTTCATCATGCCGCCGCCTACCAGCTTCTTGTACTTGACCAGCGCGAACTCGGGCTCGACGCCGGTGGTGTCGCAGTCCATCATGAAGCCGATGGTACCGGTGGGGGCCAGCACTGTGACCTGGGCGTTGCGGTAGCCGTTGTTGTTGCCCAGCTCTTCGGCCTCGCTCCAGGCCCGGATGGCGGCCTCGCGCAGCTTGGGGGGGGTGAAGTGCTCGGGCAGGCCTTCGGCCGCGGCCCGATGCTTGGCGATCACCCGCATCATGGACTCGGTGTTCTTGCGGAAGCCGGCGAAGGGGCCGCGCTCTTCAGCGATGCGGGCCGACCACGCGTAGGCCGCGCCGGTCATCAGGGAGGTGATGGCGCCGGCGTAGGCGTGGCCTTCGTCCGAGTCGTAGGGGATGCCGCGGGCCATGAGCAGGGCACCCAGGTTGGCGTAGCCCAGGCCCAGGGGCCGGTAGTAGCGGCTGTTGAGCTTGATCTTCTCGGTGGGGTAGCTCGAGCGGTCGACGATGATCTCCTGGGCCGTGATGGCCAGGTGGCAGGCGGCCTCGAAGCGCTCCGCATCGAAGCTGCCATCGCGCTGGAGGAAGCGGTGCAGGTTCAGAGAGGAGAGGTTGCAGGCCGAGTCGTCGACGAACATGTACTCGGAGCAGGGGTTCGACGCGTTGATGCGCGAGCTGTTGATCACCGGGTTCCAGGCGTTGACGGTGGTGTCGAACTGGATGCCGGGATCGCCGCAGAGCCAAGCCGCCTCGGCCATCTCCTTCAGCAGCTCGCGGGCGCGGAGGGTGTGGACCGGCGAGCCGTCGAGCACCGAGCGGGTATGCCAGGGGCCGTCTTCCTCGCACGCGCGCATGAAGTCATCGGTCACGCGCACGGAGTTGTTGGAGTTCTGGAAGGCCACGGAGTCATAGGCCCCGCCGGGCACGTTGAACGAGCCATCGTAGCCCGCGTCGATCAGGGCCCAGGCCTTCTTCTCTTCGTCGGACTTGCAGTGGATGAACTCGCGCACGTCGGGGTGAGAGATGTTCAGGATGACCATCTTGGCAGCGCGGCGGGTGGCTCCACCGCTCTTGATGACGCCAGCGAAGGCGTCGAAGCCGCGCATGAAGGACACGGGGCCGCTGGCGGTGCCGCCTGTGCTGAGCTTCTCGTTGCAGCCGCGCAGTGCGCTGAGGTTCGAGCCTGTGCCCGAGCCCCACTTGAAGAGCATGCCCTCGGTCTTGGCCAGATCGAGGATGGACTCCATGGTGTCGGACACGGAGTTGATGAAGCAGGCCGAGCACTGAGGATCTTCGACGTGGCCCACGTTGAACCACACGGGGCTGTTGAAGGCCAGGTGCTGATGCAGGCACAGCCAGGCCAGGTCGTTGCGGAAGGCGTCGGCCGACGCATCGTCGGTGAAGTAGCCGTCTTCGCGGCCCCAGTCGGTGATGGTGTTGACGACGCGCTCGATCACCTGGCGCATGGAGGTCTCGCGCTCGGCGGTGCCCTGGTGGCCACGGAAGTACTTGGAGGCCACCACGTTGGTGGCGGTCTGGCTCCAGCTGGCTGGGACCTCGACCTTCTCTTGCTCGAAGACGACCTTGCCGTTGGGGCCGGCGATGCGGGCAGCGCGGGTCTCCCAGGTGGTAGTGGACCACGGGCTGAGCCCTTCGGGACAGAAGGTAGGGGTGAAGTCGAGGCCGAGCTCCTGGCGGGCGCCAGAGCTGTGGGCGGGGCGGGCGGTGGGCTTCTTCTGGAAGGGGGCAACCGGTCCGGGGGAGGTGTCCATGCTGTGGGCTCCAGCGATCGTTCGGGGTCGTGGTCGAAAGGGGGGCAGTCCGCGGGGCTAAAGGCGGGCTGTTTTGCCCTCTAAGGGAGGTTTGCTATTTTGCATTTTGCCGGGCGCGGCTGTGGTTTCGCGACCGGAGGCGTCACGGTGAAATACACCTGCCGAGCGTCTTCCGTCAAGGAAGGAAAACACAAGATGTGGGGGCTGTTGACACTCTTGACCTCTACATCTTGTGGGCACCCGATGTTGTGGAAAACAGGGCCAGTCCTCCGGAAAAAGAGTGTCAAAGCGGACAATACGGCGGGCTTGGCTGTGGATAAGCCTCTGGAGAACCCCTGTGGAGATCTCGAGGGGCACGGTTTCCCCCTCGGCCAACCAAGGGGCGGGGAACACCTGTGGAAAATGTTCTCCGAAATTAAGGGATCAAGCCAGGAATCGCTGAATAAGGGTCAGCTGGACGGGTCGAAGTGTCCTGCTGGCTCCGTGGGGTGCCGCTGACGTCGTCGCGGGGCGCGCGCGGGCCGTTTGTACCGTTTGGGGCGAGATCCTGGGCACCGCCGTCGCCTGGGGACCGACACGGGTTCGATGCGAGAGCGCCTGCTGGTGGCTGTGCTTACTCGGCGCCGCCGCCGCCGCTGCCGGTGGAGCTGGAGCTGGAGCGCTCGTCGACGCCCTGGGAGTTGCCGTACACGTCGGCGAAGAGCACGTCGTTGAAGTCGAGGCGGACCATGCCCGTGCGGGAGACCTTGACCTGGTAGGTCTCGACCACTTCGCGCCGGAGGGCTTCTTTGTTGATGAACTCGACGACGATGTAGCCGTCAGAGTCGAAGTCCGAGTTTGGGTTGACCAGCCAGCCCCGAGGGGAGATGACGATGCAGTCGTTGTTGGGGGAGCCGCTGTAGGAGGGCCCGGCCAAGGCGGTCCATGGGACCACGGAGACGTCTTGGTTGGTCACGGCCAGATCAATGAGCCCCAAGCCGACCTCGTCGTCCGAGCCATCGGTCAGGGCGTCGGTGGGCAGGAACTCCCAGCGGGTGCTCTTGGTGGAGCGGTTGCCGGACTGGACATAGTAGATGCCTGCGTTGTCGGCCTGGAAGTCGAGATAGTCGGCGTCGAAACTGACCAGCGCGATCCTGTGCTCGATGCCGTCGGTCGCGGCATGTTGGCGAATGAGCTGGATGGTCGAGGCGAACTCGCGGGCGGCTTGGTAGGCGCGGTAGCGGGGCAGCAGGACCGAGGCCTGGGAGTAGCCGACCGCCGACGCGATGCCGATGATGGCGACGACGATCATGAGCTCAACGAGCGTGAAGGCCTTGCGATTGCGGACACGCATGGCTGCTTCCATGGGCTGACGTTCGGACTCAGGATAGCACACGCCTGCGGCGGTCGGCTCGTGGGCCGCCAGCATTGACATGGACTCCGCCATGCGCTAGAGGCGCTGGCGCTTACCCCCATGGGCTTTCCGGGTCCTCCGGAAGGACCGCGACTGGGCGGGTCTCCCACCCACAGCGAGTCTGCCAGCGGTTTTCCCTTGGGTATCGTTTTCTCTTAGTTCCATCGGGAGCGAGACATGGCCCGCGAACGTGGACCCCGGCTTAAGAAGTGCCGCTCTGTCGGTGTGATTCTGCCCGGTCTCACCACCAAGACAGCCCTCGACAGGCCCTACCCTCCGGGTGTGCATGGCGCCCGTCGGCGTGGCAAGCAGTCCGACTACAAGATCCGCCTCCTCGAGAAGCAGAAGCTGCGCTGGCACTACGGCGTTCTCGAGAAGCAGTTCCGGAGCTACGTCCGGCGTGCGAACAGCATGCGCGGCCCCTCTGGTGTGAACCTCGTCCAGGTTCTCGAGTGCCGCCTCGACAATATCGTCTGGCGTCTCGGCCTGGCGGCGACCATCCCCGCTGCTCGTCAGCTGGTGGTCCACCGTCACATCACGGTGGACGGCCGCCGGGTGGACAGGCCCAGCTTCCAGGTCAAGCCTGGAATGCAGGTGGCTGTCTTCGAGCGCAGCAAGGACCGCAGCTTCGTTCAGGAAGCCCTCGAGCGTGCGACCACCCGCATGCGCCCGGACTACCTGGAGTTCGACCCGGCCAAGGCCACCGGTCGAATGGTGGCGCTGCCCGGTGCTCAGGATCTACCGTTCCCCTGCAACACGCAGGCGATCATCGAGTTCTACTCGCAGACCCTGTAGCTCGCGTTCACGCCATCGAGCCCACGCGCGTCGCAGCCTTGCGACGCGCGTTCATCTTCTTCAGTTTCACCCGCTGCCTCGGCCATGACCCAGGTTTTGGCCACCGAGTGAAACGAAGGCCTCCTGTGCCAGAGGCGCGCGCCGCTCATCAAGCGGCGAAGATGGGGGGAGGGCGCGTGTCGCGCCCGGATAGGGGGGGGAGAATCTGTCTTCCCCCCCCAAAAAATGGCAAGGACGTCGATTCGGCGTT
>CALDOK010000079.1 GCA_937912125.1 uncultured Pseudomonadota bacterium | reverse complement strand
TCGAGCTTGGCGATCTTGCGCTTGTCAGCGCAGCGGGGGCACAGCTCGGGAGGCGTGGCTTCGGCGGTGCCGCTCCAGGCCATCATGCAGCCGCAGTCGGCGCAGACCACCATGCCACCACCCCGGTTCTCGGCGCGCAGGAAGGCGGCGTGGTTCTCGGCCTCGGCCTCCCAGCCCTCGGTGGTGTCCCCGGAGCAGGCCAGCAGCACGCGCTCGGAGAGGGGCATGGAGCGGTCCCCCTTGCTCCACTGATCCAGGTGGTGATGGCAGGTTTGGATGCAGGCGTCCAGCCGAGACAGTTCGGCGTGGATTCGCTGAGACAGCTCGCCGTCTTCGACCGGGGCGTCCGGTTGGCGCTTCAGCACCATTTCGATGGTGGCCAAGTCCGCCCAGGCGCTCCCCTCGGCCTGGCCCACCAGCTCGAGCACCTTGTTGGCCCACTCACGGTCGCTGTCCTTCTCGGCCTCGGTGAGCCGCTCGTAGTCGGTGGCGATCTGGCGCAGCCAGCGACTCATGGTTCGATCTGCTTGATCGTACTCGACCGTGTCCACCTGGCCGGCGATCAGCGGAGCCAGCTCCTTCAGCATGTGGTCGGTCCAGTGCGCCCACTGGCGGTGCTCCAGGTCGGCCAGGGACTCACGGAGGCTCCCAGGCAGCTTCACCTTGGGGATCTGGCGCTCCAGCTCGTTCGCCTTCAGCTCGGGGTTGTCGAACATCGGAGGGAAGCCGTCGAGCGTCGGGTGGAACGCCGCAGTCACCTCGTCGACCATCTGTTCGGCCTGGGCCTCGAGCCGCTCGTTCTCACGGATCAGGTGGGCCACCAGGCCCCGGCATCCGGTGTTGGCGAAGTACCGCTCGCCCACTCGGCTCCAGATCACGCAGCCCTGGGCGGCCTTGTCGTTCTTCACGACGATCCATTCGTCGGGCCAGTCGTGGTGGTTGTGCTCGGGCCCGACGATGTCGTCGGGAACGGTCCATCGGAACCAGATCAGCTTGGGGTCGGGCTGGCGTAGGTCATCATGCACGGTGTCGAGGTCAAGCATCGGTGTCTCCGTTGTGGCCTGCGGTCGGCCTCACTTGCAAGATGAAAAACACATGGATACCACTTATGGCACTACGGATACCGAGTCAATACCGATCCCTGCCCCTCATGGCCCTGAGTACGGTGACTTCGGGGTCGTCCAGGTGATCTTCGATCTTCCCGAACGCCTTGACGATCATTCGCAGAGCCTTCGACTCGTCTGTGCTCAGGTCGCGATGCTGCTTGGTCTTCATCTTCCACCACCGAACCAGGCGATGGCCCCAGGCCACGTTCCAGTCCGTGACCTCGAGCCCGGCTTGGCGGATCGCCAGCTCAACGAACGGCAGCTCGCGCTGTTCTTCGGCCTTCATGTTTTTCCACCAGCCGAACACCGCGCCCATGAAATCGGCGTAGATGTGGCGCTGGCTGCGGTCGTTCAGCAGGTGCTCGAGCACGCGCCAGCTACACAGGTCCACCGGGAGGACTTCTCTCGCCGTGGTGGTGAACCGCACTCGGCGTTGGCGGGGACGGCTTCCGTAGGTGTACGGGTCGCTACTGTAAACCTCGTCCCCAGGCTGATACAGGAAGGTCCAGCCGGTGTCGTAGTCATACCAGCTATCTGCGGGCACGCCGTCACCGTTCAGGACGTACACGCCGTACCTCACGGGCCAGGTAAAGATGCTGTTGATCCCGGTGCGGGCGTAGAGCGCGCCTTGTCGTCGATTCATGTCACCCGTAGGTCCGTCGATCTGGCCGAGCCAGATCACGCGCATGCCGTGAGTGAGCTGCTTTGTCATCCACTCGCGATACCAGTCCCAGGTGAGGTGGGCGAGCGAGTCCGTGCCGTCCGTGAGCTGGGCGTGCCGCTCCCCGTCCCTCACCATGGCGAAGTGTTCGATGTGGTGAGGGTTGAAGCAGGACAGCTCCGGTATCGGCAGCGGGTGAAGCAGATCGCTGCGCTTGAGCAAGCCCTCGAGCACCATGAGCCCGCCGATGTAGCGCATGAACTCTCGCCTGACGGAGTCCTTGTCTCTGCTGGAGCTTGTCTTCGCCAGCTTGCTCCACCGCTCCACGTCGGCGTCGGAGCTGAACAGTCTGGGCCACAGGGACACGTCCACCCACAGCCGGTAGAGCTGCTCGCCGTTGCGGACCAGCATGTAGGTCATGGAGTTGGCTTCATCTTCGCTGATCTGATCCATCGGATGAACGTCGGGGCCCAGGCTGTACTGCCTGCGCCTCACCCGCAGGCCGATGATCCCCTTCTGGTGAGGGAAGATCGCGTCGAGGTGGCCTGGGTCCTCCAGCAGCCAGTTGTCGAAGTCACGCAGGTTTTTCCAGGTGAACTCACCGATGCGTTCCGGGTCGCGCAGCCAGGTGTAGACGGCCATTTCCTCGTCCATGCACAGCACTTGCTGACGCACGGTGATCGGCGTGTCGGGGGGAGCTGCCGCGCCGTCTCGGAGCAGTCGTACCTGCTCCTTGCTGCCCAGGAACAGCTCGATCAGCCAGATTTGCTCCAGCCGACGTTCCATCTCCTTCCTCATGCCTTCGACCTGGCGTTGAAGCTCGAACCGCTGCTGTTGCAGCTCGTTTTTCATGCGCTCGATCTCGTTCATCTTCTCGGCCAGATCCAGGGCACCACGCTCCATGTCCGTGCGGCCACGGCTCTGGAGTCCGGTGTCCACGCCCGCGGGCTGTAGGGCCGTGCTGGCGCTCCCACCGGCCATCGCCATCTGCGCCTGGAGCAGCGCGGGGCTGGCGTCGTCTCCGTCTGGAGCGGACGGGCTGATCTTGGCGACCACGACGCGATCATTCGTCCAGTGCCCCGCACGGGTGGCCGATAGCTGGTTCTCCCAAAAGTGCTGACCAGCCTCCATGGCCTTTCGGGCTGCCCCCCGTACTCTCTCGTCGGGAACCCGCTTCAGCACCACGCAGACCTCCACCACCGCCCCAGGCTCGCTCCCGGTGTAGAGGTGGCTACCGATGCCCAGTTCGTGGGGGGCGTCCGTCTTGCCGGTGGGGGCGGTGCTGTAGGTGTCGGGGAACAGGGTGCGGACGTAGAAGGCGCGGATCGCCCGAGCCAGGGTCAGGGACGTGAACGACCACCGTCGCTCCCAGATACTCCCGAAGACGTACTCGGTCATCGTGCCGTCGTGTTCGCATGTGTGACTTGTCATCCCTTCGCACCTTTGGCCCGCAACACTTCGCACACGGCTTGGCGTAGGGCGTGAGGGTGGTTGGGATCGATGTCGGCAAGGGCGAGGATGGCATCGTCAAGACCATGAACCTCGTCGGCGTCGTAGATGGTCCCGTCCCATTGGAGTGCGATGCCGCCAACAGGGCTGGCACTTATCCGAATATGCTGTCCAGGCAGCCATCCCAGCAACCGCAGTCCCACATCCAGGCCGTCCACATGGGAGCCTGGTGGGTAGGGAGGGGACAGGTCGAGGGCGGCGTCGGGAATCGACACGCTTCGCCGTGCCCTGTGCAGCTCGACATCAGTGCCGTGGATGATCGTTTCCCTCCTGAAATAACCCAAGAACAGTCCTCGGCGTTCGCCACCGGGCCACTGGTAGACGAGCGGGGACGCCACTGGGATCGACGGGAGCAGGGACAGGGAGACGGTCAGGTCGGTGGGATCAGGCATCGGAGTCTCCGTTGTGGCCTGCGTCCAGGCACTCGTCGTTGGGCTCCATGGCCACCTTGGCCATGTATCGCTGAATCCAGCGGAACCACATCATCGAGCCGTAGCTGTAAGGGATGCCGTCCCGGCCTGCGTCGAAGTGGTTGGAGGATATGATCCGGTACTCGCGCAGCTCACCCGACAGCCAGGCTCCAGACAGGTAGAGCCAGGCCGGATGGAGAGTGATGGAGAGCTTGTCGGCGGCGTAGAGC
>CALDOK010000078.1 GCA_937912125.1 uncultured Pseudomonadota bacterium | reverse complement strand
GGGTCCGACCAGGATGTAGCAACGATCGGTCAGCAGGCAGATGGGCGCGGGGTTCAGGATCGGGTCGGCGATGTCGACGTTGACCTCGAGTTCGTAGTTGGGAGCCGGGGTGACGGTGGAGCTGGTCCAGCCCCCCTCGTCGCTGCGGCCACCGGTCCAGTCGAGCTGTTCACCTGTGGGGAAGTTCAGTGCACCGGGTGTACCATTGTCGGTCGTGCTGGGATCGACGTCGGGGAGCAGAGACAGCAGGCGCCACCCCCCGCTGACGAGGTAGCGAACACGAAACGGCATGGGCCCGGGATTGTTCGGAGAGCGCTTCTCGTCCCACCACGCGATGGTGGCATAGCGGTTCACGGGCGTGCTGCTCTCGCTGCTGCCGTGTGGACCGCTCGGAATGCTCGGCTGCCATGTGGGCAGGCCGTAGCTGTCGATGGCTTCGAGGCCCAGCACGATGCCTTGGGATGGATCCTCGAGCAGGATGTGGTAGCTGGCAGTCTGGTGCATCAGCCAAGCCAGGCGGCGCAAGGCGTACCAGGCCGGGCGGCGCCAGGCGTGCTGGTTTTGCAGGAAGTACTCCGATTCTGTCGGATTGTGCCAAGGCTCGTGTTTTGCTAGTCTGTCGTAGGTGTCGTTCCGCACTCCTGAGGACGACAGCATGAGCCAGTGCTGGTCTGGGGCTGACTCTTGATCCACAAGGGTAGACATGTGGGTGTACTGGTAGACGGTCCTGGCCCCCCGGGCGAGGCAGTACAGCAGTCGTCGGACCACCAGGCCAGCCTGGTACTTCGGTGTGGTGCCCAGGTAGTATTGGTCCTGGTCCTGGTCCGGGTCGGTGGGGGTCTCGGCGGGGAAGCCGATGGCGCCCATGGACCAGTCCAGGGTGAGGCTGCCGAGGCCGTTGACGACCGTCAGGAATTCGTCCAGCTGCTCACCCAGCGCGATCTCGTCCAGGTAGTTGTCGAACGACCGTGCTTTCTCGGACCCCACACGCGCGTAGTTGTCGGTCTGGTGGAAGAAGTGCAGGCCCACCTGCCGAAGCAGCTGGCTCGGCGTGGGTGGTGGTAGGAGGGGGCTGCGGGGCCATGCCATGCTGCTGTCGTGCAGTGCGGCAAAGGCCGTCGCCCAGTCATCGGCGTTGTCGTCATCTCCCGGAGAACGCCAGAACTGGTAGTAGCGCTGGCACTCCTGGGTCACACCTGCTCCGGCCGCGCGCTCCAGCCAGCGCAAGGCGGGCAGCCAGTCCGAAGAGTCGCTCGTCCAGCCGAGCAGATCGCAGAAGTGCAGACGGATACGGGAGCCGAAGGTAAACGCGATGGGGCTGCCGAGCAGGGTGACCATGCGCGCGTACTCCCGCGCAGCGCGGTCGGTGAGGATGTCGACGGTCAGGGGGCCCGAGGCTGTCTCCGGGCCCCAGTAGTGGTCCATCTCGTTGCCGTACTCGAGGGCGTGGAGCACGTCCTCGATGTCGGCGCCGTAGGCGGCCATCGCGGTCTCCACGCGCAGGAGGTAACGCGTGAAGGCCACGGCGTAGGCGGCCACTCCCAGGCACTTACGCCGAGCGCACTCTGCGTCGTAGGGTGTGACCCCTGGGGCTTCGTAGGTGGGGTAGAGGTTCAATCCGAAGCACTGGTAGGCGATGTCTTGCCCGTCGGGTTCGTGATCCCAGTAGAACGAATCCCATCCCGCCCCCGCCGGAACGGTGAGAGCACGCTGATGAGGCGGCATGCCCGCCTCGACCTCCTCGCGAGAGAAGGGGTCGGCTGCATCGTTGCTGAAGAAGTCCTTTCCTTTGAAGGGGCTGCCGCCCCCAGAGTTGAACAGGATGCCCACAATCTGAACGCCGAACCACCAGCCGCAGATCAATGCCCAGGTGAAGCGCGCCATGTTGGCGCTGTCGTCACCCAAGATGTGCTCGTCCATGTCCTCGGGGCGCACGACCACGTCAGTGTCGGTGGTCAGGCAGATTCGATCCCAGCTGACGTCGCCTTCGTTGAGGTGTCGGGTCACCCCGATGCCTACGCGCGCCAGATCGCCAATGATCTGATGGACCTCACCGTACTGTGCGATGGACAGCAGGCTGTTGACGGTGTCGCCGTAGGCCAGCCTGGGGTTGGTCAGCCCCAAGCAGGGGTGAGGATCCACCCAAGCTTCCACTGTTTCATCCCCCGCCGTCGTCATCGAAGGCCCAGCGCCGATCGCCCGGGCCTGCCAGAGCTTTTCCGCCATATCCACGTCCAAGAAGTCACCCTCCGGATAGGGCTCGACCCCATTGTTCCGGAAGGTTTGGAACAGGGCTACGAGATCATCTGCGCAGTCCACCTGGCCCCTCAGCAGATCCCGGGCCCCTACGGCCCCACCACCCACACCGCGGGTGAAGGGCACTGGCGTGTCGCCCCGGGTCAGTCGGTCCACGTCGACCGTCTCGCCTTTGCCGAAGTGCCGGGGTCCATCGCCGAAGCGCAGGTGTTCGCCAGCCCGGCCCGAGAGCGCCGCGAAGCCTTTGACCTGCCAGATCCCGGCATCCGGGGTCTGCCCCGCACCGAGAGAGCCCACTCTGTCTTTGTCGTCCTTGCCTGCCATGGTGACACCTCGTGCTCGCGTGCGCAGCGTTGCCATCGCGGGCAGGAGCAGGGCTCCCTGGCCCAACCTCCGCCCGCGTGGCCTCGTCTCCTCGTGGAGGTTCTGGAACGGTCAGGTCCAGAGCTTCAGGTGCACGGCCAGGCTGAACTCGGCCGACTCGACGGCGCCCGTGTCATCCAGGTCCAGCGTGAAGCGGAAGTAGCGGCCGAAGTCGGTGCGAGTGGTGTAGGCGGCCGTGATGGTGTAGCCCACGTTGTTCTGGGCAGGCAGCACATACCCGCCTGGCGTGAAGATCACGCCGTCGTAGGACTTCTCGATGCCCAGTCGGTAGCTGATGTTGGCACCGGAGCGGTCTTCGACCAGCACATGGGCCACGATCTGGTCGAGGTGTTCGGACAGGCCCTCGAAGGTGGGGCCCAGCTGGTAGCTGGTCCAGGTGCCGGGGCCGGTTCCCGCGCTCTGCAGCTTTCGGGCCCGCTCGAGCTCGGTCTCGAAAGCGTGGGATGCGCCCCCACGGGGCATGGAGATGCTGAGTTGCTTGTCGATGGGCATGCTTGCGTCCTCTCGCGTTGGTCGCGGCGGGAAGGGTTGAGCACCAGGGCGGCCGCCGCTCCGACCCCACGGTTGGACGGTAGGTGTTTTTTCTGCTGCCCGCGGATGGAACGCCGACAGATCTGGCGGACCGTGTCGCCATGCAGACCGCAGCAGGCGA
>CALDOK010000077.1 GCA_937912125.1 uncultured Pseudomonadota bacterium | reverse complement strand
TCGAGGTTGAGGAAGGCGAAGCGGGCGGAGTTGAACAGCTTGGTGCAGAAGCCGCGGCCCACGTCGAAGCGGTCCGAGGTCAGGGTGGCCTTGGGCAGCTCGGGCATGGTGCCCAGCACGTCGAACTCGGCGCCGCAGCCGCCCTCGCGGGCCTTGCCCTTCAGGGGTTGGCCGCAGACGTAGGTGAACACGGTGCCGCCGTGCTTGGTGTCGCCCAAGTCGTTGGCGTGGTCGCACACTGGGCAGGCCGCGGTGACCGGCAGGCGGATGTCCTGGGTGCCCGTCTGCATGTCGCACAGCACGTAGCGCATGGCGTCGGTGCCGTAGCTGTCGATGACGTCCACCGGGTCGATGCCGTTGCCCTTGGACTTGGACATGCGCTCGCCCTTGCCGTCCAGGATGTTGGCGTGGATGAACACGTCGCTGAACGGGATGTCGCCCACGCAGTACAGCCCCGCCAGGACCATGCGCGCCACCCACAGGGTGATGATGTCGCGGCCGGTGACCAGGCAGGATCCCGGGAAGAAGAAGTCCAGGCAGTCGGGGTCGTCACCCTGGGCGCCCAGGGGCCGCTGGCCGGACTCGAGGGCCGCGGTGGCGGGGTCGGGCCAGCCCAGGGTGGAGAAGGGCCACAGGGCCGAGCTGAACCAGGTGTCCAGCACGTCGGGGTCCCGCACGAAGCCGGCGTCTTCGAGCACCGCGACCTGGGCCACGTCGTCCTCGAGCAGGCAGACGTCGATGCGGTCGCCGCTGCGCTGGACCACCACGCGGGGGTCCTCCAGCAGGCCCGCCTTGGCCAGCTCTTCGAGATCACCACCATCGCAGGACCACACGGGGATGCGATGTCCCCACCACAGCTGGCGGCTGACGGGCCAGTCCCGCTTCTCGCTCAGCCAGTCCATGTAGGTCTTGGTGTAGCGGGAGGGGTGGATGGTCACGCGGCCGTCGTCCACGGCGTCCATGGCGGCCTGCACCAGGCCCGCGGAGCGGTGCTCCCGGGGGGTGCCGGCGCCCATGACGATGCCGCCAGGCACGTCGCCCATGGTGATGAACCACTGGTCGGAGAGGTAGGGCTCGATGGGGGACTTGGAGCGGTCGGAGTGGCCGATCTCGATCTCGCGATCCTCGACGCGCTCGAGCAGGCCGAGGGCGTCCAGGTCGGCGACCACGCGGTCGCGGGCCACGAAGCGGTCCAGGCCCTGGTAGGCACCCACGGCGGCGTTCAGGGTGCCATCGGGCTCGAGGATGTTGATGCTGTCGATGCTGTCGCTGTGCCGCTTCCAGACCTCGTAGTCGTTGGGGTCGTGGGCCGGGGTGATCTTGACGCAGCCGGTGCCCAGCTCGGGCTTGGCCCAGGTGTCGAGGATCAGCGGCATGGGCCGGTCCATCAGGGGCAGCATGACCTGGCGGCCTGCCAGCGCCATGTCCCGCAGCTGCACCAGCAGGGGCAGCACGGTGGCCTTGCGGTCCTCGAGGTAGACGATCTGGGCCTCGAGGGCGTGGCGGTCCTTGTCCTTGGCGCCGGCCAGCTCGACCTGGGCCGCGGCGATCAGGCGATCCAGCTCGCCGGCCGGGTCGGGGTGGCAGGCCACGGCGGTGTCGCCCAGCATGGTCTCGGGGCGTGTGGTGGCCACGACCACGTGGGTGGGCTCGCCGGGCTTCGGGTCGATGACCGGGTAGCGCATGTACCAGAAGTGACCCTGGACGGTCTCGTGGTAGACCTCGTCGTCGCTGATGCTGGTCTGCAGGAAGGGGTCCCAGTTGACCAGCCGCTTGCCCCGCACCACCAGGCCGTCGCGGAAGAGCTTGTGGAAGGTGTGGCGCACGGCCCGGGCGCAGACCGGGTCCATGGTGAAGCGCTGGCGGTCCCAGTCGCAGCTGCAGCCCATGCGCTGCTGCTGGGAGATGATGCGCGCCTGGTATTGGTCCTTCCACTGCCAGATGCGGTCCACCAGGCCTTCGCGGCCGAGGTCGTGGCGGGTCTTGCCCTCGAGCTCCTTGAGGCGCTTCTCGACCACGGCCTGGGTGGCGATGCCGGCGTGGTCCGTGCCCGGCATCCACAGGGCGTTGTCGCCCATCATGCGGTGCCAGCGGATGAGCAGATCCTGCATCACGTTGTCCATGGCATGCCCCATGTGCAGGGCGCCGGTGACGTTGGGCAGGGGCATCATGATGACGTAGCGCTGATCGCGGGGGCGCTGGTCGGGCACCGCGGCGAAGGCGCCGGCCTGGAGCCAGAGCTGGTAGATCGAGGGCTCCACCTGGGCGTGGAGGAAGGTCTTGGGCAGGGTGCTGGCGTCGCTCATGGGTCACCTCGTTCCCGGGGAGGGGAAGGCGGGGGCATGTACGCGGATCGGGGCGGGGAATCAAGTCCCATCGCCGCTTCTGTCCGCGTCGGGCCATCGGGCCATGCCGGGATTGTCGGGATAGAAGCTTGGCCCCTTCCGCAGGAGGTGGACTCTTGAGTCCTGATCCCAAGCTGGCCGGTCGCATCTCCGAAGAAATGTCCCCGCAGGTCGAGTCCCAGCCCCAGCCCCCCCAGGCCCCCCGCGCGGTGCCCGAGCGCGAGAAGTACGAGAGCCTCGCGCTGCTCGCCGGTGGTGTGGCTCACGACTTCAACAACCTGCTCACCGCCATCCTGGGGCACGCCGAGCTGGCCATGATGCGCCTCGAGCCCGACGCCAGCGCGCGCCGCCAGGTGGAGCGGATCGCCTCGGGCGCCCGCAAGGCGGCCGATCTGGCCAGCGAGCTGCTGGTCTTCGCGGGCCGCGGTCCCGTGATGGTCGAGCGGCAGGATCTCTCCCTGCTGGTGAGCGAGGTGATGCAGCTGCTGCATGCCACCCGGGGCCGTGCGCCCAGCCTGCGCCTCGAGCGCAGCCCCGACCCCCTGCCCGTGGACGTGGATGGGGTGCAGCTGCGCCAGGCCATCACCCACCTGGTCACCAACGCCCTGCAGGCCCTCGAGCACGACGCGGGCATGGTGCGCCTGGTCACCGGCGCCTGCACCATGAGCCAGCAAGACCTGGACAGCTGCCTGGTGGCCGCGGGCTCGCCGGGGCTCTACGCGCGGCTCGAGGTCACCGACCAGGGGCGTGGCATGGACGCCCAGCAGGCGGCGCGGGCCTTCGAGCCCTTCTACTCCACCCGTCCCGAGGCCCGCGGGCTGGGCCTGCCCACGGTCCTGGGCGTGGTGCGGGCCAACGGCGGCGCCCTGTGGCTCAGCTCCACCCCCGGCCAGGGCTCCACCGTCACCGTGCTGCTGCCCCTGGCCGAGACCGTACATCGCGCGGCGCACGACATCACCCTGTCCGAGGCCGAGTCGCGCTGCGTCTTGGTGGTGGACGACGAAGAGTCCGTGCGCGACGTCATCTCCGACATCCTGGGCAGCGCCGGCTACCGGGTGCTGCTGGCCGCCGACGGTCGCGAGGGCCTGGATCTCTTCGCGATCCATGCCCACGAGATCGACGGCGTGCTGCTGGACATGACCATGCCGCGCATGAACGGCCTGGAGTGCTACCGGGTGCTCCGCCGTGACTACCCCAGCGCGCGGGTGCTGCTCATGAGCGGCTACACCGAGCAGGACGCCACGGGCCGCTTCGACAGCGACGGCCTGGCGGGCTTCGTCCAGAAGCCCTTCGCCGCGCGCACCCTGCTGGAGATCCTCGAGCGCGCCCTGGGCTAGGAGCCTTCGGGCTGCCTCCGGGCCAGGAACAGCATCAGGGCCACCAGGGCGTAGCAGACGGCGACCACCACCGCGAGGAACTGGTAGCCCATGGCCATGCTGGCGTACTCGGCCACCCCGCCCAGGGTGGCGCCGATGAGGTTCCAGCCAAAGACGTGCTCGGCGATCTCGAGGTCGCGGAAGCTGATGCTGAAGACCAGGTTGGCGAAGAAGATGGGCGAGAAGGTGAGCAGGGAGGCCAGCACGAAGCGGAGCAGCCCGCTCTCGACGTGCAGCAGATCACCCAGGGGGAAGACCAGGGTGAGCAGGGTGGAGCCCATCAGCAGCGCGATGATCAGCCAGAGCCAGCGGGCACCCTTCATGGCCACGGCGGTCCAGTTGGCCCCCAGCACCAGCAGCAGCACCCCCAGGAAGACCAGGGAGTTGTTCTCCCAGGTCGTGCCAAAGAGCAGGCTGAACTGGATGATGCTCTTGGTCTCCAGCAGCAGGAACGCCACGCCCATGAGCACGAAGGCCAGCTTGATGTAGAGCATGCGCCGGCCGCCCAGGCCCTCGAGGCGGCGGGTGGTGGCATGGAGCAGGCCCAGCAGGGCGAGCACCAAGCTGGCCATGCCCAGCATGGCCCAGCGGTAGACCTGGGGGATGCCGCGGGTCTCGAGGTAGAGGAAGGGCCAGTCGTCGGTGGGGATGTTCGCGGTGACCTGGGGGGCGGGCTCGGCCCGCTCCGTGGTCTTCTGCACTGCCAGGACGTAGAAGTCCTTGTCCCGGTACACCAGGCGTGGGGTGCTGCCCGTGGCCGCCAGCGCCATCTGCTCGATCTTCTCCTTGAGCCAGGGCTGGCGGTAGTAGTTGTAGAAGACCACGTCGCCGCCGGGGGCCAGCAGCTCGTAGGCTCGGGTCACGGACTCCTTGGTGAAGAGGTAGTTCTCCAGCCGCAGCTGCGACATGGAGCTCACCTTCACCAGGGAGTCGGTCAGCGCGAAGATGATGAGGTCGTACTGCTGGTCGGCCCTGGTGAGGAAGGCGCGTCCGTCGTCGATGTGCAGGCTGACGCGCTCGTCCAGGTAGGCGCCGTGGGGTGCGTACTCCCGGCCCAGCTCGGCGATGACGGGGTCGATCTCCACCGCGTCGACGTGCTCGGCGCCCCCGAGCAGGGCGG
This sequence comes from uncultured Pseudomonadota bacterium, assembly GCA_937912125.1. Classification (GTDB taxonomy): domain Bacteria; phylum Myxococcota_A; class UBA796; order UBA796; family JAFGLY01; genus CALDOK01. The sequence goes on along the minus strand of CALDOK010000077.1, from coordinate 63,451 downwards.
TGGCCACGTCGTTGCCCGATCCCGATCCCAGGATCAGCACGTTGCGGTAGGGAGGGTGGTTCGGGTCTTCTGCCCGCGCCCCGTGGATGGGCCAGTAGAACGAGTCTCGCAGCTTCTCGGGCAGCTCCATGTGCTGGTGGTTGATGCCGTTGACGAAGATGCGGTGCCGCGCGGCCTCGATGTCGATGTATTCGACCTTCTGGTAGGGAGACCAGCGGCTCACCATGGGGCCGTCGTAGCTGGGCTCCACCACCAGGTGGGTGTCCTGGTGGGCCACCAGGGCGGTCAGGGCGATGCCCGCCAGGGCGGGTAGCCAGCGGATGATGCGGCCGGTGGGCCCCGCGGCCAGGTAGAGCAGCGTGAAGAAGGCGAACCAGGCCGCCGCCGGCACCGCCTGCCAGCTGATCAGCATGAACACGACGATCCCGGTGCAGGAGCCCGCGATGTCCAGGGTGTAGGCGGTCAGCGGCTCGAACTGGCGGAAGTACTTGGCGGTGCGCTGGCTGATGAAGGCGAAGGTGACCACGATGGCGGCCACGCAGAAGATGAAGGCCAGCGCGGTGTTCTGCAGCACGGACGGAGGCGTGACCGTGAAGTAGAGGTCGCCTCCCAGGTTGCCCTCCCAGAGGGAGAATCCGGGGACCGTGGGGCGCTTCCAGGCCACGTAGGCCACCAGGGCCAGGACCACCCAGATGCCGGCCTGGTACAGCCCCTTCGAGGCCCGCTCCGTGGCGTGGTGGTGGAAGGTGAAGCCCAGGCCCATGCCCACGAAGACCGCGATCAGGACGATGTTCGGGAAGTAGCCCAGGTTCCAGATGTTGCCCGAGAGGTAGCGGATCAGCGCCAGCTCGAGGAAGAGGGTCAGGAAGCCCAGGAGGAAGAGCCGGGCACCTTCGGGTGTGAAGGCCGCCAGCTTGCTCGGTGTGCTCATCGAAACCTCGGGCGATCGGGCGTGGCAGAGCCCTTGTTCGCCGCCCTATCTAGCTGACGACCTTCGCCGGGGCACCCAGGAAAGCGCGACGCTAGGCGTCGAAGTCCACCTGCGTCAGGGTCCACTGCTTGTCGCCGCTCGAGGTGGTGACCTGAACGCCCGCCCCGTAGGGGGTGAGGCTCTCGATGTAGGGGGCGCCGACGCTGCTGCAGCTCTCGTCGGTCATGGCCGAGGCGTGGGCGCGGCAGACCTCGGGCAGGTTGTCGCTGCCCATGCGGCCCCAGTACAGCCAGCCGTCGCTGGACCAGGTCGGGCGCACGTGGATGAAGACCCGGCCCGTGTCGTCGCTGGCGTGGACCGACGACCAGCTACCCTCACCGCCCGCCAGGGAGGTGGAGAGCAGGTGGGTGCCGTCGGTGTTGACGGCCAGGTAGGCCAGGTGGATGTCGCCGTCGACGATGGTCAGCGCCGCGTCGTCGATGCGCTCGTAGCTGTGGCCTGAGGCGTCGCTGTAGGTCGAGGCGAAGCTCACCTCCCAGCTCTGCTCGCCGCCGCTGGGCCAGTCCACCCGGAAGACCTCCACGTGGCGGGTGTAGCGGCCCTTGCCGTCGGAGCTGCCGGCGGACCAGGCCACCCAGGCGGCACCGTCGTCGTCGACGGCCAGGGTGGGGTGGACCGGGAAGAAGAAGCCGGACAGGTAGCTGTCGCCGCCCTGCCAGCCCTGGTCCAGGGACCAGCGGGCCAGGTACACCCCGGTGCTGGCCTGGGCGTTGCCGTTGATGTTGCCCGACCAGGCCATGTACAGGTCGCCGCTGGCGTCGGCCGCCAGGGCCGGGTCCCAGAAGGGCCAGACCAGCTCGGCCATGGGCTCGGCGAAACCGGTCCAGGCGCCGGTGCCCTGGCGGTACTTGCAGACCGGCAGCCAGTTCCAGAAGTCCTCGTCGGTGGCCACCGTGACCTCGCGCCAGCAGGCGTAGGACCAGTCACCGGCCTGCAGCACCTTGGGCTGCTCCACGTGGATGGCGCTGGCGTTGTCGAAGACCGTGCCGTCCACCACCACCTCGGAGCGGCTGCCCAGGTCGTCGCGCCACTGCTGGTAGGCCAGCAGCTCGCCGGAGGCATGCAGGGCGGCGGGGCCGCTGCGCTGGGGGATGTCGGGCTCGCCCTCGAGCATCTCGCTCATCACCATGCCGGTGGCGAAGGGCATCTGGATGCCCATCAGCCAGGCCACGGTGCTGCCCACGTCCTCGAGGGTGTAGGGGCCGTCCACTACGACGCCCTGGCGCACGCCGGGACCCAGCAGCATCAGGGGCACCTCCCGGCAGCCCGAGCAGCCATCGCCGTGGTTGCTCCAGGTGGGATCGTAGTCGTCGAAGCGGTGACGACCGTGGTCGGAGACGATGGCCATCACCGTGCGGTCGGCCAGCTCGCTGGTGCCCTGGATGGTGTCGTTCCACAGCCCCGTCAGCGGGGCGTCCACCTCCATGATGGAGGGGACGTGCTGGCTGGTGTTGTAGTGCCCCATGCGGTCGATCTGGTGCAGGTTGACCAGCTGCAGGCGCCAGCCGGCCTGCAGGTGCTCGATCACCTCCTGGATGACGGGCGGATCCTCGGCGGGCATGGCGCCGGGGTCGTTGCCGCCGAGGCCGTCCACGAAGACGTAGCTGCCCGGCTTGTCCGCCCCCAGCCCCGGGTACAGGCTGTAGTCGATGGCCTGCATGTGCACGGTGTTGCCCGTGAAGCCCACATGGTCGGCGTCGACGCTGGGGTCCTGGTCGCGCAGCAGCTCCCACATGGTGGGCAGCTCGGGGCGGTACAGGCCCGGCATGTTGGCCGTGGCCGGGTGGTGGCCGTGGGGGGTGCGCTTGCCCAGGGCCAGGTCCACGTGGGCGGGCAGGGTGATGGTGATGCCGGTGGCGTAGGCGGGCTTGGCCACGGCGCCCTGGGGCCAGAGATCGGTCCGGATGTCGGACATGATGTCGGCGGTGGGGCCTCCGTAGGCGTCGCTGTAGCCCTCGGCGTAGGTGGTCTCGTCCCCGAAGGATTCCTCGATGCGGGTGCCGTCGGGCACCATGATCACCCCGTACTCGGCCACGCCGAACCAGTCCCCCGGGGGGGCGTGGGTGTCGGTGGAGTCTGGGCCCGTCTCGGGGGCCGTGTCGCCGGCCGTGCTGTCGGGGGGCGCGGTCTCTTTGGGAGGATCGAAGCGCCAGGGGCAGCCGATGGCTGTCGCTGCGCACAGCAGGACGAGGATGGGTCTGGGCATGGTCGTGTGCTCCGGGGCGCAGGGTATCTCTGGTTTCTCCAGCCCACAAGCGCGGCGACGGTAGGCCCGGGGACGGACCGGTTGCATTGGCAGCCGCGGCCGGCCGGCGTATCCTCGGAGCGTGCACCGCCTCGTCGTCACCGTGTTCGCCCTCGCCGCCTGCCGCCCCCAGGTGGCCGGCGACTCGCCCGATCCCGACACCATGGACCCGCCCGGGGACAGCGCCGGGGACTCCGGGGCCTCCACCGAGTGGGTGCCCGAGTCCGACGGCTGCACGCCTGGGACCCTGTTCTCCCTCGAGCGGGTGCACGCCTTCTCCCTCGAGCTGTCCCAGGCCTCCATCGACGCCCTCGAGCTGTCCCCCGACGTCTATGTTCCGGGGGCGGTGACCCTGGGGCAGCGCCGGCTCGAGCCGGTGGGGGTGCGGCTCAAGGGCAACAGCTCCTGGCAGTGGATCGACGCCAAGCCTGCCTGGAAGATCAAGCTGGACGAGTACGTGGACGGCTGGGAGCTGTGCGGGCTCGAGCGCATCACCATGAGCAACAACGTCTGGGACACCAGCATGATGGCCGAGACTCTGGCGTACCGGGCGTTCCGGGAGCTGGGCAGCCCCGCCCCCCGCACCGGCTACGCCACCGTGCAGCTCAACGGGTCGGCGCTGGGCCTGTACACCATCGTCGAGGCCATGGACGCCGACTTCGTGCACCACCGCTGGCCCGGCAGCGAGGGCGGGCTGTGGGAGATGAGCCGCAACTGCGACTTCGAGGGTGCCTGTGACTGCTTCGACCTGAAGTGGGCCGGGGACGACTTCGACGCCACCGCCCTGACCCGGGCCTGCCAAGGCGTGGCCGAGCACACGGTGGACGGGCTGTGGCGGGTCTTCGACCGGGAGCCCATGCTGGCCTTCCTGGCCGCCGAGATGGTGGTCAACCACCCCGACTCCTACACCTACAACCTGAACAACTGGCACATGGTCCACGACTCGCTCACGGACCGCATCTCCCTGTCCCCCTGGGGCGCCGACTCCACCTTCATCTACTACTACCCACCGTCGGGCGATCACCCCTGCCAGGTCTGGGACCGCTACGACAACTTCACCGACGGCTACCTCGGCGATGTCAGCTATTTCTGCCGCCACGATGCCACCTGCTGGGCCCAGCTGGCCGAGGCCACCCTGCAGGCCGCCGACCGCTTCGAGGCCATGGGCATGCCCGCCCTGGTGGAGCAGACCCGTGAGCTCATCGGCGATCACGTGCACGCCGACCCCCGCATCGCCTGGCCGGCCGACTACTTCGACCACAAGGTGGACTGCCTGGTGGAGTGGACCGCCCAGCGACCCGACGCTGTGCGGGCCTGGGTGGCGACGGGGCCCTGACGGGGCCAGCGGACTGCCCCAGGGGGCGGTCAGGGTTCCTGGCGGGCTTGGTCCAGCGCCTTGCCGGCGGCGTCCATGATCACATTGCTCGAGCTGGTGGCGCCGCTGACCGCATCGACCAGCGTGGACTGCCGCTCGATCATCTGGGCGGGGAGCACCTCGTCGACCCGGTGACCGATGGGGGAGGCGTTGTGGGTGACCAGCTCCACCTCTGTGAGGCGCCCGTCCTGCACGGTCACGCGCACGGTGGCCGCGTTGGGGAAGCTGACGGACTTGGCCTGGTAGGCGCCGTCAGCCAGGCCCTCGAGGGGCACCGGGCCGCCCTGAGGGCTGGTGATGCAGGCGGCGAGCGAGCCGCCCAGGATCGCGCCGAGGGCGATGGATCTCCACATGTGAACTCCCAGCCTGGGGGTGCAGGCGCGGTGGACTCTACCCTGCGCAGGGTGCCCTCGCTGCGGCCTGGACTACCGATCAGTCCACGTAGGCCCTGGTGCTGTGCAGCACGGCGCCCACGTCCAGCCGCTCGCTCTTGCGGCCCTCCACCCGGGCCAGCAGCCACACGGTGAGCCACTCGAAGGAGCCGACGAAGCCCACCCGGGCCCAGAGCTTCAGGCCCAGGTACCACAGGGTCGTGATGGCGGGCGCCAGGATCAGGAACAGGAAGCCCGCGTTGGTTGGGAAGTCCGGGTAGTGCGGCAGCAGCAGCCGGTGGATCACAGCTCCCACGGGCCCCTCGAGCACGAACGCGGTCAGGGACAGGATGCCGAAGGCCCGCACGCCGCGGGTGCGCCGGGCCCACCAGGCCTTGGCCCGGTCGCCGTTGAGGTCCATCAGCCACACGAAGAAGGTCAGGGCCAGGAACATGGGGCCCAGGATGGAGATGAGGGGCCCCAGGTCCGGGGTGTCGAAGGGGTTGGCCCAGAAGCCCTCGCCCCCCAGCATCCCGAAGCCGATGGCGCTGTAGACCGCCCCCAGGCCGCAGCCGTACAGCAGCAGCTCCCGGCGCCGGGCACCGTCCACCAGCATCATGCCGAAGACCATCCCGTACAGGGTGAAGCCCACATAGGGGAAGATGGGGTCCATGGGCCCCGCCAGCCAGCTCGCCACGGTGGCGCCGGGCAGGCGCCAGCCCGCCATGGGGGGAGCCATCCAGGGACGCACCAGGGCCTGGACCAGGGGGTAGCACCAGACGATCACCGCCGCGACGGTGGTGATCACCAGCCGGTTGCGCCGCCGCCGCTGCAGGCCGTCTGCGGCGGAGAGCAGGTAGAGCAGCACCCCGGAGATGATGGTGCCCCAGGCCACCATGGTCAGGGCTGTGGCGAACAGCAGCCGCTCGGGGGCCAGGGAATAGGGAAAGAAGCGTCCGGCGCGGATGAGGGCGGGCAGCACGCCGATGTCCTCGTGGCCGGGCTCGAGCACCCCGGGGCACAGGATGCCCAGGTACAGGAAGTTGATCGCCAGGATCACCGCCCCGCGCACCAGGGCGCCCTTCAGCACCGCGGCCCGCTGGACCTTCCCGCGCACCAGCTTGCCGTACATGGAGATGCTGTTGCCCACCCCCGAGATCATCCCGAAGAAACCGGCCCAGGTGATGAAGTACAGGATCACCATGTACAGGGCGGAGTCTTGGTCCTCCGAGCCCGTGGTGGGGGTCATGTTGAACACCAGGGCGTGGAAGAAGACCACCGAGGCGATGGCCGCTCCGCGCATCCAGTCCAGGGAGACCAGGCGCTTCATCGTGGTGCGACTCCTGCTGCGCGGTGTTGACGGTGATGAGTAACGGGCGAGCGGGCCGCCTGGCAGCGTGCCGTCACCATGCCACCACCATCCTGCCCGGGTAGCGCCACACCAACGCGTCGCCCATGCGGGTGACGGTGACCCGGCCCGTGTGGACCAGCCGCAGGTGGCACACCGGGCACAGCGTGATGCCGTTGGCCAGATCATCGGTGCCGCCAGCGCTCCTGAAGACGATGTGGTGGGCCTGGGATCGCAGCGTGCGGCGGCCACACTCCGGGTTGCGGCAGGTGTAGCGGTCGCGCTCTTTCACCTTGCCAAAGCCCCGCTGCGGCTCGACTCGCACCGTTCGCAGAAACCACCGAGCCGCAGTGGGCAGATCCGCGTGCACCCGTTCGTGCCTGGGTATGGGCGGCGGCACCCAGGCGGCGTTCAGGCTGACGAAGAGCTGGATGGGAGCGCCGGGATCTGTCGCAGGCGCCCCGCCGCCATGCCCATCGGCCGCTGACCCGCTCGGCGCTGGGGAGCTCGAGCCACCTGCATCGCTAGGGAGCCCAGCGTGGTCCTCGAGGTGACGCTCCGCCAGATCGATGGCTCGCAGATAACGATCTGGCACCGCCACCCCGAGCGCGCCAGAGCCCGCCCTGCCAGCCAGTCGAACCGCCCGCTGCAGCTCGGCGACGCCTGTGGTGCGGGCGATGGTGAGCCAGTCGTCCACGCTGCGTTCGTCGGCGATGGAGGCCACCAGCCGCGCGCGCGCCAGATCGAGGCCTTCGTCGACGGCGTGCGCCAGGGGCGGGAGCGCCATGAGATCCCGGGCCAGGGCGCGGTGACGCTCGAGCTGCCGGACGGGAACGCCGAGACCATCGCGCGCGAGATCGGCGAGGGTGCCGAAGCCGAGCTCGTGGTGCAGAGCGCGCGAGGCGATCTCATCGAAGGCCTGACCCAACACCACCACCCTGCCGCCACGCGCCACCTGGGCCCCTTCGAGCAGGCGCAGGGCATGGGGTAGATCCCGGGGTTCGACCCAGGGACCAAGGACAGGAGTGGCCGGATCGGGCAGGCCGCACCATCGAGGAGGTGTGCGCAGGGGAGGCGGAGGCGGATCGAGTCGGGCGCGGGCGATGAGCCGGGCGCCATCCACCCTGCAGCGCCAGCAGTCGAGCACGAAGCTGTCGGCGGCGGGATCGGACAGCGGCTCGCCGGCCACCAGGCGGGCCAGATCGCGGGCCTGGTGGACATCGGAGAGCTCAGAGCGCTCGAGGCCGGCCCAGCGCACACGGCCGGCAGGCGGAGCACGGACCCACCGCCGCGGCCGAGGCAGCCCGGCCAGGCCACCCTCGAGGGCAGCGTGCAGCCACGAAGCCTGCTGGCTGGGTTGGACCAGGCCAGGAGCCCGCACCGCCGCCGAGAGCGGGATGTGCCCCAGGCACACCGCCGCCTGGATGGCGGGCAGATCGCACTCGACCAAGCGCACCAGGGCCCTGAGCCAGGAGTCGCCCCAGCCGATGTGCTCTCGGAAGATGGCGGTGTGGGTGGCGTAGCCGCAGTCGGCCGGATCCCGACACTTGATCCAGGCTGCCAGACGCGCGATGCGCAGATCGATGGCGTTCCCAGCGCCCACCAGCTCGAGCATCGACCCGAACAGGCTCTCGGCGGCTTGTCTTCGGGCCAGGGGATCGCCGCCATCGCAGGCCCCCTGAGACCGCAGGCCGCCGGCGATTCGACCGACCGAGCCACCAACCCCCAGCGCCGGTGAGCCGAGCCCGACCCCACCGTCGAGACCTGGCACCCGGTCTCGCCGCCGACGGGCGATACGCCCCACGCCAGCGGGCGCAGGTCGGGCTTTTGTCGGCATTGATGGCTGCTTTCTCACTTCCGTCCTCACATCTCCAAGGTATCCCCCCCGGGCGTGTCCGGCAAGCCAGTCAGCGGTCAGAATATGACCGACCATCCATTTGTGGTCCGCATGGCGCCGCGCCTGGAACCGCGCCGGCAGGTGGGCCCCGCCACCCCCGCGAGCCGCTCGAACCTATACGGGCCGCGAACTCTTCAGAGAAGGTGGGTCCTTGTGGAAGGCCACGCGGAGCTCTTCGCTGAAGCCGCTGCTCGCGTGGGGCGCTGCCGCATGGAGCAGCTGGAGCGCTTCCTGAGAGAAGCCTTCTTTGATGGAGATCAGGGGCAGTGGGAAGCGATGCAGCTCGCCATCGTCGAAGCCGATCATGACCGCGACGACATGCCCGCTCTTCAAGACGCCGTAGTACCAGACGATGCGCGATGGATCCGCGAGGGTTGCCAGCCCCTTGTGCGGCCGGAGGTTCACGCCGAGGAAGATCAGGGCCACGGGGACGATGATGATGGACAGGGCTCCCAGCCGCGCCACTGGGTACTGCGTGTAGTCTTGGGAGAACGCCCAAGCTGCCGCGGCGATGCCCCCCACGATCAGGGCGATCGCCGCGATCCGGTTCTTGGTTCGTTGTTTTCCGAGGATGGGCTCGAAGTACTGCTGCAGCTGGCTCATGTGGGCTCTTCTGTCGTGACGCACCGGGACTAGCTGGCGACCAGCCCTTCCAACCAGGTCCGGATCTCGGCATCGGGCAGCACGGTCTGGGTCTCGAACGCCTGGCCACTGAAGGAGAAGGTGCTGCCGGGGCACTGGTCGATGGGCGGGAAGCTCTGCTCCGCCAGGGAGCTGCCCGTGCGGCGGTCGTACACCGTGACCACGTGGTCGGTGAGCTTCAGGGTGAGGTCCCGCGTGCTCCCGTCACCCGCCTCGTAGCCGGGGCAGGTGCGGGTGCCGACCTCCACCTCCTTCACGATCGCGATGGCGTCGATGCCCCCCAGCGTTGCCGCCTGGACCCCCAGCAGCTCGTTGGTGGCGCCGTAGTGCCAGAAGATGGTCGCAGGTGGCGAGACCGCGGTGGCTTGCTCGCCCACGTAGAGCAGCGGCGCCTCTACGACCGTGGCCAGGTGTTGGTCCAGCAGCAGCGCCTGCTGTGCCGGCAGCGGGATGGAGAAGACCTCCTTGCCCGGCGCCTGCAGCTGCAGGCTGGCGCCCTCGACCATCCCCCGGAGCCAGTCCTGGGTGGAGACGCTGCCGAAGAAAGCGGTCATCTCCGTCTCGACCTGGGCCGCCCCGATGTCCCGCACGGCGGCGGTCTGGCTGCCCAGGGTGGCCTGCGTTCCGGGTGGGAAGCCGGACAGGTAGACCGTGAGGACCCCCTCGCTGAAGTTGATGGAGCCCTTCATGTCGTCTTGCCCGGACACGGTGAACTTGCTGTCGGACTTCCACACGATGGCGTCGGGACCGGTCAGGTACCGAGCCCGGTCCTCGAGGCTCTCACAGCCAGTGAGCAGGGCGATCAGCAGCGGAAGGCGGGTCATCATGGTCGTCGCTCCAGGGAAATTGGTGCGACCAAGTAGCGTCTCGCCTGCAGGGCGGGCAAGCGCGTCGCCGCTGGAGTCGGCCGCTTTGGGTGGGGTAAGGAACCCGCCCTGTCCCGAGGCTCGCGTTCCTCAGTCCTCGTCCGCCTGGCCTGCCGGCTGCCGCCAGATCCAAGGGGTCCCCTCCGACTTCAGGCAGCGGGTGTGGTGCAGGCAGCCGCTGCGGTCGGACTCCCAGCAGGCGCTCAGACCTACGGGGGTCGAGTCCCAGGAGACCCCGAGGGTGCTGGCCACGATCCCCTGCGGCTGCGCCAGCCAGGCGTCGCCCCCTGTGGGCTCCCCTTCCAGGGAGAGCGTGATGGTCAACCCCTTCTCGCCGGACTCGCCCAGCTCGATGGTGTTGACCAGCTCCAGGTCTTCGACCCCGGGCAGCGCCCGGAGGCGCGTGTAGAGCGGGCCGAGCGCTGTCGCGCGCGCTGTCAGCGGGAACCAGAGCCCGACAGCGGTCACGACCAGGACAATCCCGCCGAGCCCTGCGCCCCGCGCGATGGTCCGGGCCTCGACGGGCGTCAGGCCAGCCCGGCCGGCGCCGCCCTTGCGGACCACCCAGGCTGCGCTGAGCCGGTCGTGCAGCGCCTGGCCCCGCCTGCGAGCCGCCAGCAGTGGCCAGAGCACCACGACGGCCAGGCCCAGCCCGCCGCCCGTGAGCAGCGCCGACAGCGTCGGGAGGGTCCAGCGGATGAGATCGCTGTCGGTGCTGACGACGAAGGGCAGCAGTAGCGCCGCCCGCGCCAGGCTGGCCTTCCTTGTGAGCGCCGCCCCCTGGGCATCCACCAGCCGCAAGCCCAGCGCCCGCTGTCCCCAGCTCGAGCCTTGGACGGTTGGAGAGCCGACCCACACCAGCCAGACGACAGCGTGCAGCAGCACCTCGAGAGACCCTCCGCGGTTCCACGCCGTGGGCAGCCAGGAGAGGATGAAGGAGGACAGGATCGCCACGCCGATGAGATCCAGGAAGAAGGCGAGGAACCGTCGCCACAGGGACGCGATGCCGGTCTGCGCGAGCACGGCGGGCTGCTCGAGGGTCAAGGGCCACCTCCGCAGAAGGTTCTATCAACCGGCGCGACGCGCGGCGGGTGGTGACCGGACGAACGGGGCGGGGCTCAGCCTCGTCGCTTCGACCTCATCAGCCGGGGCTCACGGTGACGCGCGCCGCCCGTGTCCAGGAACAGGCCCGAGCCTTCCTGGTTGCGCCCGCGCACGCGGGCCCTGACTCCCCGCAGCTGGTCGCGCCGGGCATCCAGCCAGGCCCGATCGAGATCCTCGACGAGCCCCTGGACCTGCTCCGGTCTGGCCAGGACGAGCAGGCGAGCGACCGTGCGAGCCCGGTCGAGGGCAGAGCCGGGCTCGATCTCCACCCGGCCGTCGAGCAGCCCCACCAAGCGACCTGCCAGCTGGGGCCGACCCGCCTCGAGGGCGGCGGTGACACAGGCCGCCAGACCCTCGTCATCCTCGGACTGCGCCCAGGCCGCCAGGTAGGCGTCCTCGGCAGAGCGCTCGGGGCTGGGTAGCTCTCGGTTCACGATGACCTCCGGTGCATCCGAAGTAGCCCCGCGACCACCACCTGGGAAGGGCTCCACATGGGTCGCCCGTCCCATCCGCCCCGGTACTGGCAGGACCTCGGGAGCGGGCTGGCCGGCCGAGCCCTCCGGGTGGTAGGTTCCCCATCAGCGAGGGACACCACCGATGCCCGACACACCTGCAGCGCCGCCACGGGAGAGCGCCACCCCCTCGCCCATGCCTGCCGTGGACCCTGGCGCCGTGCGCCGCGCCTTCGCGCTGACCGATCAGGTCGTCCAGGACTGCCCGCGGCGGCTCGCAGGGAGCGAGTCCTGCCATCGGGCCGCCGAGCACATCCGGGAGCGCTTCGCCGAGCACTGCGCGCCGGGCTCGGCCGTCATCGAGACCTTCCGCTTCCACCCCAAGGCCTTCCTCAAGTTCGTGCGGCCCGCCATCGCGCTCGTCTACCTCGCGCTGCTCCTGATCTGGCTGGACCAGGGGGCGCTGGCCCTGGTGGTCGCGCCGTGGACCACCATCGCCTTCCTCACCCAGATCGCCTTCTACAAGGGCACCTTCGACCGCCTTTTCCCGGCCGCCACGGGCGCGAACGTGCTGGGGCGCGTCGACCCTCCCGGCCCGGTGCTTCAGCAGATCATCGTCAGCGCCCACCACGACGCGGCCTATGTCTTCCACACCATGGATCGGCTGCCGCGCTTCTACCCCTTCGCCCTGGTCGGCACCCTGGTCATGAACCTCTACGCCATCGCGGCGGCGGCGGTCATCCTCGCCGACCCCGGGACCGTCGAGACCGTGGGCATGGTGACCCTGATCGCGACGGCGGCCTGGACCCCGTTCATGCTGGGCCACTGGTTCATGACCGGAGACGCTGTGTCGCCCGGCGCTGGCGACAACATGATGTCGGTGGCCATCGCCGCCGAGGTCGGGCGCGCCCTGGATCAAGCCAAGCGGCGCGGCGACCCCCTGCTGGCGCACACCAGGGTGGTGCTGGCCTCCTTCGACGGCGAAGAGAGCGCCCTCAAGGGCGCCCGCGCCTACTGCGAGCGGCACGCCGCTGAGCTGTTCGACCCCGCGGTCCCCACCCGGGTGCTCAACCTCGAGTCCCTCTACCGGCTCGATCACCTGTGCGTGCAAGCTACGGACATCAACGGCTTCGTCCCTCTGTCCAAGGCGATGAACGACGACCTGCAGCGCATCGCCCACGCCCAGGGGCAGGCCCAGGTCACCGCCCGCGGCATCGCCTTCCTTGGGGGCGGCACCGACGCGGGCGAGTTCGCCCGCCGCGGCGTAGAGGCCACCACCATCCTGGGCATCATCCCCGACGCCTCCTCCCTCACGCTCGACACCGTGTATCACTCACCACGGGACACCACCGAGCACGTCGAGGAGGCCATCGTGGAGGCCACCCTGTCCCTGGTGTTGGCCTACCTGGTGGAGAAGGACGGGGAGCTGCAGGCCTGCCGCTGAAGCGGCTTCGGCGTCCTGGAGCACCTGGGGGCCGCCGGACGGCCATTCTCAGATCCCCCGGTCGTACAGCGCGTGAGACGTGGGCGAGATGTGTCGCTCCAGCTCTCGCGCGGCGGACGGCTGGCCCGCGAGGTGGCGCTCGAACAGGGCGATCAGCTCCGCCTTGTCCAGGTCCGCCCGGGTCAGGGTCTCGATGTCCGTCAGGTCGATGAGGAGGCCGGAGAACAGGCCGGGGATGTCAGTGGCGATCCGGGTGTTCAGGGAGTGCGTCCCGGCGTAGAGGCAGGGGTAGTTGCCCTTGGTCTTCGTGGCGAAGAAGGTGTCGGCCTTCAGGTTCGTCAGGCTGGCCGATCGCTCACAGTGTTGGAGGCAGGCATCGTCCACGCCGCTCTTGTCGCAGCCTGTGATCCGTTGGATCGGGCACTGCCGGCTGGTGACCAGCCGCATCGGATGGTAGATGCTGTAGTATAGCTGGAAGTATTCGGGGGGCCTGAGGCGCTTGATCTGTGTGACACTGAGCTCGTTCGAGACGAAGGCGCCTGCACAATCGAAGACCTCCTTCAGGCACAGCATGCTGCGGGAGTTGGTGATGTTCAGCTGGGGTCCAGCGAGCCAGGGGATGCCGAGCTTGGCCGCTTGGTAGGCGATGCCCGTGTTGTCCGTCACCAGCCGCGGGGGCCGAGCCCGCCTGAGGATATCCACCGCTGTGCTGTAGTCCTCGCCGATCAGCACCGCGGGGAACCAGGGCGTGACCGCGCTGTGTTCACGGAGCAGCGCGACGGTGGCGTCACAGGACTCGCGCAGGCGGCTGGGGAGCTGGAAGTGGATCGCTGCGTTGGTGTGCTGGGCCAGGCGCAGGTCCGCCTGGTCCGAGACGAGCACGGCGAGCGAGGGCTCGGTGTGGAGGCGGGGGCGGCGTTCCACCGCGAGCACGGCGGGGTCGACGGGGTCCACGGGGGGCCTCGAGCCGTTGAGCGCGAACAGGATGTGTCGCTGGAGCTGCGCGATGGCGCTGAACGGCAGGAAGAGGTCGGGCTGCAGCTGCGCGGTGTCCACGAGCTCGAGGCGGCACTCGCTGTCGTTGATGCCATCGAGCCGCTGCCGCAGCAGCGCAGCGGTCAGGGGCTGCGCCGTGCCCGTCTCGCTCAGGGGCGCCAGGCAGGCCTCGGTGGCCACCGAGAACGTCGCGCTGGGCGTGTGGACCGAGACCAGGAGGGGGGCACCGGAGCGCCCAGAACCATGGAGCTGCACGGGCGCTCGCTCGATGCTGACCTTGGCGATCTCCTCCCGCGCCGTGGCGGCGAGGGCGGCGATCTCGTCGAGGGCCCGGTCCATGGGCCCCATCGAGGCCTCGTCCCAGGGCTCGCCCGCGCGTGCGCACAGCTGTCGCGCGGCCTGGTTGCGGGGATCGTCGCAGAACATGTCTCGGTCGACCCTGCCCGCCAGGTAGCCGTTGCTGAACCCGCGGTTGAACACGGCGTCGAGATCGGGGCTGTCGGCGCGAAGGGCCACCTGCGCGTAGAGCCGCTGCAGCTGCGCCCTCCAGGCCCGGGTCACCCCGAACACATACGGAGACCGCTTGATGCGTCCCTCGATCTTCAGGGCGTCCACGCCGGCATCCGAGAGATCCTGCACATCGCCATACGCCGAGTTGTCCCTGAGGTTCAGGGGGTAGTCCTTGCCGGCGGGCGTGGTCTGGTAGCGGTCCCGGCAAGGCTGGCTGCAGCGCCCCCGGTTGCCCGAGTGGAAGCCGTGGATGGAGCTCAGGTAGCAGATGCCCGAGAAGGAGAGGCAGTACGACCCGTGGACGAAGACCTCCGTCGCGATGTCTCGCTGGTGTGCGGCGGCGGTGAGCGCCTGGATCTCCCCCAGGTCGAGCTCCCGCGACAGGTTCACGCGGCTGGCCCCCAGTCGACCCAGAAACTCGATCTGGCCATGGTTGTGGGTGGTGAGCTGGGTGGACGCGTGGACCGCGAGCCGCGGGTAGTGTGTCATGAGCAGATGCAACACACCGATGTCTTGGACGATCACGCCGTCGATGCTGGTGTTGGACAGCTTGTTCAGCAGGCCAACCACCATCGCGATGTCGCTCTCCACCATGCTGATGTTCAGGGTCACGAAGACCAGGCAGTCGTGGGCGTGCGCCAGCGCCAGGATCCCACCCAGATCTTCGAGGCCGATGTTGGTGGCCCGATGCCTGGCGTTGAACGTGCCCAGGCCGCAGTAGACCGCGTCGGCCCCGGCCACAATGGCGGCCTTGATGGAGTCGATGTCGCCTCCGGGGGCGAGCAGCTCGAGTCGTCTCTGCATGGGCTCGCGTCGCCATCCGTGTGGTGAGGGGCTGGACGGGGGCTATCCTCCAGGAGCGCGGCGCGCGCGCAGGCGTCGAGGCTGCACGGGGCAGGGTATACTCGCGACCACCATGGTCTCACTCTCCAACCGCCGCTTTGCTTCCTCGGTGCTCTCCAGCCTGCTCCTGGCGGGCCTGTCGGCTGTGGCCTGCACGGAGTACGAGATCACCCCCGAGGACAAGGAGACCACCCCGGTCGACAGCTCGCCGCCGGTGGACACCGAGCCCCCCGAGGACACGGCGCCTGTCCCGGACTGCGCCGACTTTCCCGCCCCCGAGACCCCCGAGGCCGCCCAGGACGAGGCCTGCCTCAACGAGCCCGCGCCGGGCAGCTTCGACCCGGTGGTGGAGTGGACCACCCAGGGCGCCATCACCTACACCGTGGGGGACGCCTTCACCCACCCCTACGTGATGCCCGCCATCGCCAACCTCACCGACGACAACCGCGACGGCATCATCGACGGCGACGACATCCCCGACATCGCCTACACCGCCTTCGACGACGCGGGCACCGCCAACGGCTGCCTGCACGTGGTCTCTGGCGACGGCCTCGCCGAGGTGGTCAGCGTCTGCACCTTCACCTGGGAGGACGTCGAGTACGGCATCTCCCGGGTGGGCGGGGTGGCCCTGGGGGACCTCGAAGGGGACGGCAGCCCCGACATCGTCACCGTGGGCATGGACGGGTCCATCTTCGCCTTCGAGCGGGATGGTTCCGTCAAGTGGGTCTACTCCGAGACCCTGACCAGCGTCTACAGCTACCCCTCCCTGGCCGACCTCGAGGGCGATGGTGACGCCGACGTGGTGGTGGGGCACATCATCCTGGACAGCGCGGGCCACGCGCTGGGCGTGGGCACCGGTGGGACCGCCACCCCCGACTCCCACCCCTGGCCGTCCTGGGGCAGCATCTCCATCCCTGTGGACCTGGACGGCGATGGCCTCATGGAGATCGTCGCTGGCAACACGGTCTACGACATGTGGGGCGCCACCCTGGCCACCAGCGGCCTGGCCGACGGCTTCTGCGCTGTGGGCGACATGGACCTGGACGGGCAGCCCGAGATCGTCACCACCATCCACAGCACGGGCGATGTCTACGTGTGGGAGCCCGACGGCACGGTGATCTGGCAGACCTCCACCAGCTCCGGCGGCGGCGGTCCGCCCACCATCGCCGACTTCGACGGCGACTCCGAGCCGGAGATCGGGGTGGCGGGCAAGTGGTACTACAGCGTGATCGACACCGACGGCACGGTGATGTGGAACGCCGACATCACCGACAACTCATCGTCGGCCACCGGCTCGAGCGTCTTCGACTTCGACGCCAACGGCACCGCCGAGGTGGTCTTCGCCGACGAGGTGGCCTTCTACATCTTCGACGGGGCAACCGGCACGGTGCTCTACCAGCACGACGACCACGTGCACGGCACGGCCTGGGAGTACCCGGTCATCGCCGACGTGGACCGCGACGGAAACGCTGAGATCATCCTGGGCTCCACCAACCACTCGGGCGCGGGGGGCTGGAACGGCATCACGGTCATCGGCGACGCCAGCGGCTCGTGGGCGCCCTCGCGCACCATCTGGAACCAGCACGCCTACCACATCACCAATGTGAACACCGACGGCAGCATCCCCACCACCCAGCAAGACAACTGGTTGAGCTGGAACAACTTCCGCGCAGGCGGGACCGAGCTGGGGCCATCCCACTGGCTGGCCGATCTGCAGCCCTTCGAGCCGGTGATCTGCCTGGACACCTGCGGCTACGACCAGATCGACCTCTACCTGTTGGCCGGCAACGGGGGGCTGCTGGACACCGCTAGCGCGCTGGTGCGCCTGGAGCGGGCCGACGGCTCCCCGGTGCTCGATGCGCTGAGCGGCCTGGTCCCCGGCGGGGGCGGTGCGGTGCTGGGGCCCTTCACCATCTCTGCGACCGAGTGGGGCACGGGGACCGTCAGCATGGTCGTGGATCCCAACGATGTGGTCGCCGAGTGCCACGAGGACAACAACACCCTGTTCCTGGGCCCCTGGCCCTGTCCATAGGCCGGGTCTGCAACCAGGGCGTTCGTTCGTGCCTGTGCCCGCTACAGGCTGGCGCCGAAGACCAGGTGGGCCGCGCCCGCGTCGGTGCCGTAGCCAGCCCCGAGATCCTGGGCTCACAAGGCTCAGTCACCAACGCGGACACCGGCGGCGACGCCCCACCACCCCTGGAGCGGCCGCCGGCTCCCCGGAGTACGATTTGTGGGGCGGCCTTGCGCAGACCCCTGCGCGCTACTTCCGCTGGATGTCGATGTCGCCGGAGTGGGTGGACACCGTGATGCCGGTGGTGCCGTCGCCCTGGAGGTAGGCCAGGGTGGTGCCTGGCCCGAAGCCCGAGACCTTGTGCTCCGCCAGGAAGCCCTCGATGCGGCCGCTGAAGGTGGACAGGGCCCAGGCCACGTTCTCGGGCGGTGCGATGATCAGGGAGACGTCGCCGCTGTGGGTCCCCAGCTCCACCCGGGCCGCCGGCAGGATGGTGCCGCTAAGGTCCACGTCGCCCGACACGGAGGTCACCTGCACGCGGCTGTAGGGGCCGCCCTCGATCTCGATCTCGCCGCTGACGGTCTCGGCCGCGAGGCGACCGCGGGCCGCGTGGATCGACACATCACCGCTGACGGTCTCGACCGACACAGCGGGTGTGTCAGCCGACACAACCACGTCGCCGCTGACGGTCTCGATCTCGATCTCGGACGGCTCGCCTTGCACCTGCACATCGCCGCTGACGGTCTCGAGATCCAGGGTGCCGGTGATGCCGGCGACGCCCACGTCTGCCGACACGGTCTCGATCTCGAGGCGCACTCCGGGCGGGAGCTTGATCTCGAGCTGGCCGCACCCCAGGTCGGCTGGCCCCTCGTTGGTGAGCTCGATCTCGATGCGGCTCTTGCCGCCGTTCATCCTGATCGTGGACGTGGGCTCGTCCAGGGTGCCGGTGACCTGGACCTCCTCGCGATCCCATGCCACGATCTTCACGGTGCCGCAGATGTTGTCGATGTCCACGTTGGCGTCGGGGTTGGCGGGCAGGCTCTTGTCCACGGCCTCGCCGGCGCTGGCGGGGGGGAAGAGCAGCAGCATGGCGAAGGAGAGCAGGGTGGAGATGGTCATGGTGGGCTCCGAGGGTGTTGGGGGCTAGCTGTTGGAGGGCAGGCCGGTGGCGGTCTCGAGCAGGTCGACCTTGTGTCGCCACACCTGCAGGAGCGCGTCTTCGGCGCGGGTGTTCGCGGGATCGCGCTCGAGGGCGAGGCGGCAGTCCTCGATGGCGCGGTCGATGATCTTCAGGTTCTCGTCGATGATGATCAGCGTGCCAGGCTGCAGGTCCGCCCGGCGGGCGTCCAGGGTCAGGGCCAGGCTGGCGCTGGCGGTGGTCATGTCCTGCTCCCAGAGCGGGGAGCCGGTGGGTGCGGGCGCCTCAGGGGCCATCGGCTGCTCTTGGACGACAAGCGAGGGGCTGTGTGGGGTGTCGAGCTGCGACGCGATCAGGGCGGTGGCACCCACCAGCAGGGCGGCGGCCATGGCCAGCACGCGGGGCTGGGTGTACCAGGGGTGGACCGGGGGGCCGATCGGCACCGCGTGTGCGGCGTGTGCGGCGGGTGCAGCGACCTGCTCGGCGATGCCGGCCCAGAGGTCGCGCTCGGGCTGGATGTCGGTGGGCAGGGCTGCGGCCATGGCCAGCAGCGCGCGCAGCTCGTCCAGGGTGGCTCGGCAGGACGAGCACGCGGCCAGGTGAGCCTCGAGCGCGCGGCGGGCCTCGGGGGACAGCTCGCCATCGACGTAGTCGTCCAGCAGGGCGAGGGCGGTGGCGTGGTCCATCATGAGAGCACCTCTCGCAGCAGCGTGCGGGCCCGGTGGAGCTGGCCCTTGGAGGTCCCGGCGCTGATGCCCATGGCCTGAGCGATCTCCGGGTGGGTCATGCCCTGGACGTCGTGCAGGACGAAGACCGATCGCGCGCGGGGGGGCAGCACGGCGACGGCCGCCTCGAGGTCCAGGGAGGCGCCGTCGGGGCGTGGGGTGGCGGCGTGGCTGTCCAGGTCCGCGACCGAGTCGAAGCGCGCCACGCGGCGTCCCTGGCTCCTGCGGTCGCCCAGCACCACGTTGACCGCCAGCCTGTGCAGCCAGGTGCCGAAGCTCGCGTCGCCCCGGAACGACCCCAGCCGCTCCCAGGCGCGCACGAACACCTGCTGGGTCAGCTCTTCTGCCGCGGCGCGGCTGCCCGTCATGCGCAGGCACAGGGCGTAGACCCTGCCAACCTGCTCCCGGTACAGCCCCTCGAAGGCCGCCATGTCCCCGGCCTGGGCGCGGGCGGTGAGGTCACCGGCGTCGGCTGCGGCGGAGCGGGGGCTGGCGGGCATGGGGTTCATTCTCTCTCACTCGCCCCTTGGATGCCGGACGAGTGGGAAGGGTTGGAAGATGATGTTCGGGGCGCCGACGAATCTCTGGAGGGTCACTGTCTCACAGCTCATGGACCTCTCCCTCTCGAGCTCCAACGGGTCGTACCCCACCGGGAGGTCGCCATCCCGGCCGTAGCACCGGGGTCCGGCCGAGGGGCGCTCGGCGAAAATGGAGGTTAGGGGAGGATATGATGTTCGCGTGCTGCGCTGTCGGGCGCGGTCGGGCGCGCCCGACAGCACCCAGGCCAGGCATGAACGGAGGTCCCACGATGAAGCGCAGCTCACCAGCCGGCTGGGTGTCGATCCTCGCGATGGTGGTGGGCTGCAACGGCTGCCCTCCCAGCGACGACGGCAGGGTCACGGTCGAGCCCATGGACGTCCCCCTGGGCGCCATGTACTTCTGCCCCTACTGGGCGATGCACAAGCTCGCCAACACATGCAACACACGCAGCGACGCGCCCTGCGCCTACGCCTCCCTGGGGCTCCCCATCATCAAGCTCGAGGATCTGCGCTGGCAGAACATCGAGGCGCGGGCGCCGGTCAACGGCGTCCACAGCTACGACTGGTCTGTCCTGGACGACGCCGTCCTGCGCTGGGAGCAGGTGGGCGCGCAGCACCTGCAGTTCCACCTCACGCCGTACTCCAGCTGGGCCATGCAGGACTCCCGGTCCATCGCCGAGGACCTCTTCGGGCTGGACTGCGACGCCGCCGGCAAGGGCTGCGACGATCTGCCCACCAACCCCAAGCCCGAGCACTGGGCGGACTGGTCGTCCTATGTCACCGCGCTCTGCGAGCGCTACGACGGCGACGGCATCGACGACCTCGAGGGGCTCAGCTACGCCCACCTGGACTTCGAGCTGCTGAACGAGGGTCAGAACTGGGCCTTCTACATGGGCAGCTCCGAGGACTTCGAGCAGCTCCTGCAGCACACCCGGTCCGCCCTCGACGCCTGCAACCCGGACGCCCGGATCATCCACTACGGCCTGACCTTCAACGGCATCGCCCACGGTGGTGTCGACGATGCGGAGTATTGGGATCGTGTCGGCGACAAGGTGGCGAGCCTCGAGCCCGTGCTGTACGGCCCCGGCTTCCTGCATGCCCACGCCATGATGCTGGGCAGCCCGGACCCCTCGGCCACCGTGGATGTGGAGCCCACCCTTGCCATGTGCGACCTGTTCGAGGTGGTGGACCTGCACTGCAACATGAGCATCGAGCACATGATCGAGGAGCACGACCTCCTGCGGCAGAAGCTGGACTCCTACGGCTGCGAGTCGGTGGAGATCATCTGCGGCGACACCACCAGCGGCCCCTCCTTGTACTCGCCCAGCGAGCTGGAGTGGTGGGACAGCTCCTACGGCGGCGAGGACAGCTCCGGCGAGGCGATCCACCTGGCGCTCAGCGACCAGTACGCCACTTACGATCTGCTCTGCAATGCCGATGGCGTCTCCACCGATCTCGACCTCGACCAAGCCACCGCCTGGTACGACCACTACCACGCCGCGTTCCTGGTCAAGAAGGCCGCCACGGCGCTGGGCCTGGGGATGACGGGGTTTCTGGCGGGCCTGCTCGAGGACTGGCCCGCGGCGTCGGGTTGCTACTGGATGCACCAAGGCCTGACGGAGTCCCCGGTCGAAGCCCTCGGCCTGGTGGCGGTGGACTACGGCGAGCCGAAGCCCGTGTATCACTCCTACAGGCTGCTCGCGGAGAAGCTCGTAGGGACGCAGAGTATCGGCCGGGAGATCATCGATGACGTCACCGTGTTGACCTTCGATCGCGGCGGGGCGGATGCATCGCCGATCCGCCTGGTCTGGTACCTGGACGACTACATGCCTGCGCCGGGACAGGCGGAGCTCACCCGGGACTTCACCCTCGAGGTCGGCACGGCCGCGGTCCAGATCACTCAGCTCGTCACGGCGGCGGATCAAGACACCCCGGCCACCGAGACCCAGCCGACCCAGGGCGGCGTCTACCACGGCGTCGCAGGGCAGACGCCCGTCTTCATCGAGCCGGTGGTGGAGTAGTCCCCCCCGGGGGCCTATCGACCGGCGAGTGGTATCCTCGGGATCTGGAGGCTGCTGTGTCCATCTTGTCCCTGACGCTACTCACGTTCCTGGCCCTCCCCACCTGGGCCGATCCGCTGCGACGTCTCTCCGAGGTGCAGCAGCACGATCGTGTCGAGTTCCAGGTTGGCCGTAAGGACTACGCCCAGGTGGTCACGGACGGGGTGCGCGGGCTGGCCATCCTCCACCATGACGCCGGCGATCGTGCGGGCGCCTACCGCGTCCTGCTGCTGGACAGCCAGTTCCAGGAGCGCGGCGCCTTCGACCTGTACGAGCCTGGCGCGCAGGTCTCCGGGTACGAGGTGGTCGGCGATGAGCTGGTGGTGGTCCTGCGCGACCCCAGGGCGTCCAGCTTCGCGGTCGCGCGGGTGCCCCTGGACGGCGCCTCCGAGCCTACGGTGCTGCGGCTGGACTCGCCGCTGCGCAAGGGGAGCTTCGATGAGCTGGTGGTGGTGGACGGCCACGCCTACATCGACGCCCACAAGCGCAGCGATGACCACCTGTTCCACATCCCCCTGGACCAGGGCGGGCCGGTCTCGGAGATCGCGCTGCCCTCCGCCACCGGGGCCACCGTCTTCCTCCAGCGCCTGGCCGGTTCGTGGGCTGGCGATCAGGTGGACGTGGTCACCATGGAGACCAAGAAGCGGCGGCGTACCCTGACCGTCCACGGTGTCACCGATGGGCAGCTGCGCTCATCGTTGCTGGTGGAGCCGCGGGACGGGCAGGGCAACCTGCTCACGGCGCAGCGCTCACGCCTGGACGACGGCAGCGAGGTGGTGGTGGGCACCTACGCCGCCACCGAGAAGGCCACCGGCGCCCAGGGCCTGTATGTGGCCCGGTACGCGGAGGGTCGCCTCGAGGGCGCCTCGTTCCATAGCTTCAGCGACTTCACCGGCTTCTTCGAGCACCTCTCGGAGCGCAGGCAGCAGCGGCTCGAGCGCAAGAAGGATGCCCTGGAGGCCTCCGGCGAGGATCTGAGGATGAGCGTCCAGGTGCTGATGCACGACCTGATAGAGCAGCCAGAACGCCTGATAGCGGTGGGTGAGGTGTACTACCCGGTGTACCACACAACCACCACCACCACCACGAGCACCGTCAACGGGGTCACCACCACCACCACCACCACCCACACGGTCTTCGACGGCTTCCGCACCAGCCACGCCTTCGTGGCGGCCCTGGACCGCCAGGGCGAGCTGCTGTGGGAGAACAGCTTCCCCATGGACTACGTGCTGTCCTACAAGCTGCGCGAGCGCATCAGCATCCAGCCCCAAGGCGACCAGGTGGTGATGCGCTACGCCTTCGGCAGCCGCGTCTCGAGGCGCACCGTCGTGGGCGATGAGGTGGTGGGCCAGGACCAGGAGCAGGCCATCGGCGCCTCGGACCACGACGAGGTCAAGGCCAACTGGGACACGATGACCGAGGAGTGGACCGACGACTCCTTCCTGCTGTGGGGCTTCCAGCGAGTGAAGGACGAGGAGGAGGGCCGGACCACGGTGTTCTTCGTCTCGCGCATCGACGGCTGATCTGGCTGGGCACCGCCGTCACGACGCCGGCTCCCCGGCCGCCGGCCCCTTCTGGTCGACGATCTTGCGCAGCCCCATCACCTTGAGCTTGCTCATCTCTTCCATGAGCCAGCGGCGGGTCCAGGGCAGGGACATCATGGCGGCCATGGCCCAGTTGAACAGGGTGCGCTTGTGGTCCTGCTGGGGGAAGTCGTACAGGCCTTCGCGGCGGTAGTAGAGGTGGTCGGCGCGCACCAGGCCCCGCATGGCGTACATCAGGTCGCGGAAGATCTTGCGGCCCCCCACGCCCAGGAAGCTGGCGGGGCGGATCCAGGGCTCCTCGGCCCAGCGGTCCACCGCGCTCGCCAGCTCCACGATGTGGGCGGTGATGGCGGCCTCGTCGCGCTGCTCGTCGGTGACGATGCCCAGGCGGGGGCTGCGCTGGACCTCGTTCTTGGCCTCGAGGATGCGGCGCATGTTGGGCAGCTGGCGCAGCGGCCCCGACAGCAGCCAGCCCATGGGCTTGCCGTGCAGGATGGGCCGGTGGCCGTTGCGGAAGTTGCGGTCGAAGTAGGTCTTGAAGACCGAGCCGAGGTAGCGATGGCGCAGGGTGCCGGCGAAGACCAGCACGTCGGCGGTCTGGATGCGCTGGTCGAAGGCCTCGGCGAAGCCGTCCTTGTACACGCAGGTGCCGTCATAGATGCAGCGCAGGCAGCCCAGGCAACTGCCCTTCATGCCGATCTCCCGCAGGTTCAGCACGTCCACCGGGTGGGCCGCGTGGTGGCGGAAGGCCTCGATCATGTGGGCCAGGTTGCTGTCGTCCTCGTCCAGGTCGGTGACCACGGTGATGGTCCGTGTACCGGTCTTTGCGGTGGGCGCTCCCAGCTGCGGGGCGTAGTGGGGGGGCTCCCAGCTCACCGGCACGGTGCGGCGCTCGAGGGGGGCGTCCTGGTGGACCACCCGCAAGAAGTCCCGCGCCCAGGCCTCGAGGTTGTGCTGGCCCGCGGGGCTGTACAGCTCCTCCATCTCCGCCGAGAAGCCTGGATACACCCGCATCCCGAGATCTTCGCTGACCGCCTCCATGTAGGTGTGGGCCGTGTGGTCGAAGAAGTGCTCGGAGCTGGTGAGCACCGTGGCCACCTTGCCCTCGAGCGCCGTGCCTGCGCCGTGCTCGAGAGCAGCTCCACGAAGCGCACCACCGCGGCGGGGGTCAGGAAGGTGTAGACCGGGAAGCTCCAGATCAGGGCGTCGGCGTCGGCCATGGTCGTGACGACCTGGTCGAACTGCCCCGGATCCCGCTCCAGGCGCCGCACACGGCGGCCCACGTCGATGAGCTCTAGCTCGTGCTGGGGGAAGCAGCGGCGCAGGTACTCGACGTACTGCAGGGTGACGCTGGCCTCGCCGCAGGGGCTGCCGAGGATGACGGCGATCTTCATGGCTTCACCTGCCCCATCTCCCAGGCGATGACCGCCTGGCCCGCGATGATCAGGTGCTCCCGGGCCATGGGCATGGGGTCGGTGCCCGTGGTGGCGTCGAAGACCGCGGCGATGCCCTGGCTGAAGAACCAGAGCAGGGTGTGGATCCGTCGCAGCTGGGCCTCGTCCATGCCGGCGAGCTCGGGCAGCAGCCGCATCTGCTCGAGGACGAAGGCCGGGGGCGCGGCGCCGGTGACCAGATCGCGCACCACCCGGTCCGAGCGGGTGATCATGCTGTGCAGCCAGGGCTCCTGCTCGGCGAAGCGCAGGTTGCCAAGGCCCATCCCCAGGAAGGGGTGCTCGGTGTCTTCGCCCATCAGGAAGCCCATGGCCACCTGGGACGCCCGCTCGAAGACGGCCTCTTCGAGGGCCGCCATGGAGCCGTAGGCCCGGTAGATGGGCTGAGTGGAGCAGCCCAACCCCTGGGCCACCGCCCGGGCGGAGAGCTTGCCGAGGCCTTCGCTGCGGACGAGCTCGAAGGCCGCCTCGAGGATCTGGGCTTCGGTCACGGTGACCTTGGGGGGCATGGGCGCCTCGTTTGGATACAGCCGTTTCGTAACGCATGTTGTATAACACGCGGCACGCTCGCTGTGGGTGGCTCCTCGTTCCTGTCCTCAGCGCTGTGGGACGCCACCGCCGGGCCCTGTGTCTTCACCCGCCGCGGCGGCCTGGCCGCGGAGCAGGGGCGCGCTCGGGGGACTGTGAAGCAGCTCGCTTGCGGCGCGGCGGGGGTGCGCCTATCGTGGCGTTCCCCCCGGATCCCTGGAGTCGCCATGACCGTCCTGCTGTCGAGCATCGCCTTCCTCGTCGCGTGCCAGGGTGGCGCCCCGGTCCTCGACCAGGCTGCCGACCAGGCGCTGCTGGCGGATCAGCCTGCCCTGGCCCACCTCGCCGCGGCCTACCCTGGTGCGGCCACCGTGGCGGATCTGTTCGATCCCGCGCGCGCGCCCACGGCGGCCCCGGACCCCTCCGCTTGGTTCGCCGCCGAGCGACAGACCCACCAGGCGCTCCCGCCCCTCGTGGGCGGCGAGAGCCTGAAGGTGCTGAGCTACAACGTCGGCCTGCTGGACCGGACCTACCTGCTGGGGCTCGGTCACTCCCTGGTGCCCCGGCTCGAGGAGCGCCGGGCTGCGCAGCTCGGGCAGCTGTTCGCCGCCGGCTGGGACGTGCTGACCCTGCGGGAACTGTAGGAGTGGGAAGACGCCCAGGCCTTTGTCCAGGCGGGCGAGGCGGCTGGCTACGCGGCCTGGGTGGGCAGCGAAGGCGGGCACCCCTTCCACGGGGTGGGGCTGTTCGTGCGGCAGGGCCTGGTGGCCCGGACCCTGGCCCAGGACGAGGTCTTCTACGACGCCCAGCGCAAGACCGAGAGGTTCCCCGGCCCACGCCTCGAGCGGGCGTGGCTCGAGTGGAGCTTCGAGCATGCCCAGACCGGCGAGACCGTGGTGGTGCTGGGCACCCACCTCTCCCCCTTCGTGGGCTTCTGGGGCATCCGGGATCTGCAGGTGCGGAAGCTGGGCCTGCGGGTGGCCGCGCTGCCGTCGGACGCCCTGGTGCTGCTGGGCGGCGATCTCAACGCGGGGCCCTACTACGCCGTGGATGTCTGGCAGGACGCGGCGGGCGAGGACGTGGGCGGGTTCTGGCGCAACGCCAGCGCCCTGCCGCTGCTGGCCCACTACGGCGGCCTGGTGGACGCCCGGGTGCTCTCGAACCCACCGAGCGATCTGGCCGAGGGTCAGGCCGTGCCCGTCGGCGGCGGTCCTGCACACAAGGAGCGTCCCTACGGCGTCGAGGGCTTCTGCCAGGACCACACCAGCACCTGGACCGCCACGGACTGCAACTCCCTCTCCTTCGCCAACTACGGTGGCGACGAGCTGCCCTCACGCATGGACCACCTGTTCCTGCGGGACGGTCAGGGCAGCGCCCGGGTGGTGGACGGCGGGCTGGCCTATACCGAGCCGGACGCGGCCCTGGGCTGTGAGCTCAGCGATCACTACGCGCCCTGGGTTCGCCTGACCCTTGGGGGCCATCCGCCAGTGCTGGATTAGGTCGAGGTCAGGGCAACGCCGCCAGGCTCTGCCAGACCTCGGCGTCCTCGGGGCGCAGCTCGCGGTCCAACAGGGCCTGTAGGTCCACCGCGGACTGACCTCGGTTCTTGCCCGCCTGGACCAGGGCATGGAGGATGTGCACTCGGCAGGTGGGCTGCTCCTCCAGCCACTGGTGGGCGGCCGCCATGTCCAGGTCCCGAGAGAACGCTCCCCGGACGATGCCATGAACGACGACGCAGCGTCGCTCCGCAGGCTGCGCCTCGGCCAGGTGGGGGCCCGACCGACCCCCGGCGAGGTCCTGGAGGCGCGACAGCTGCCAGCCCAGCTCCTCGAGGTAGATGAACCGGATGGGGGCGCTCAGGCCCTCGGCCTGCGCGAAGCCGTCCTCGATGCCGTGTTCGAGACGGGCGCTGTGGCCCCAGGCCATGCCGTTGGCGATCCCGAAGTGCCGATCCTGGGTTGGGATGACGGGCCACGCCGCCACGAAGGTCTCGCACGCCGCGGGGTCCTGGGAGTGCTTGCGGCCGTAGGACAAGAACAGCCCCCGCAGGAAGGTCTCCCTGGCGCGATCCGCGTCGATGGACGTCGCCGCGAGGTCCACCGTGGCCTGGGGGTACTCGAGATCGAAGGGAAAGCTGTGGGCCGCCCCGTCGTAGTAGACCTCCAGGTCCCCGGGGTGAGCTGCACAAGACGCGGCAGCCTGGGGCAGGCGCGTCAGATCCCCCGCGCTTTCATGTCCAGCCAGCTCTCCCCGTCGAAAGCAGGAGGGATCGCGGCTGGACGCAGGGCCTGGTGCGGAAGGCGGCGCCAAGCTGGGCTGGCGTGCCGAGCTGGGAGGGGGTGGCGCGCCCTGGCAGGCGACCCCAACCATCGACAGCAGCGCGCACAGCGCTCGAACGCAGCCGGACCGACGCTCGCGGGCGGTGCGAGCCATCACCCCCTCCATGAAGACGACGCCGACCCCACCGCCCATGCCGCGAACAGCCGAGCTCACGGCTGGGCCGCGGGCGGCTGGGCCACGTCGAAGTCAGCCCCGTAGCCCCGCTTGTTCAGCTCCTCCGCCAGGGCGGGGTCGTCGTCGAGCGGGGTGCTCTCGGCCCGTTCTCGCAGGGTGGCGACCCAGGCGTCCAGGCGTGCGCTCATGTCCGCGGTGCGATCGGGGGTGCTGGCGGCCAGGTCGTGCAGCTCGGCCAGATCGTCGCTCGTACGGTACAGCTCGAGGCCCGCCGCCTCGCTCTCCAGCCGCTCGCCACGCGGGGTCCGCACCGCGGCCCAGCCGTCGTCCCGCAGCGCCATGGAACGCCAGCTCGAGGCGGCGTAGACGGGGCGGGGATCGTAGGGCTGTCCGGGTCGTCCGAGCTGGGAGATGAACGAGCGCCCGTCCAACTCTGCGGGGACCGTGGCGCCGACCCTGTCCAGCAAGGATGGGGCGAGGTCCATCAGCTGCACCGGGGTGTCGATGCGGTGGCTCAGTCCTCGCGCCTCGGGCTCGAGCCAGAGCAGGGGAACCCGGAGTGTCTCGGCGTAGGGGGGGCCGTGGGTGCCCGGGAGCCGCTCGCTCAGGCCCTCGCCGTGGTTCGAGGTGATCACCACCAGCGTCTTGTCCAGCAGCCCGTGGCTCTCCAGCTCGTCCAACACCCAGCCCACCTGCGCGTCGTACCAGCGGACTCGCTCCGCGTAGGCCGTGCGCAGGGAGGCCAGGGCCTCGGGCGTCGAGGAGCCTTGCTCGAGCTCTCGATAGATCTCGTCCATGTCCCTGCCCAGCAGCTTTCGGGCGACCTCCCGATCCACCCCCGAGATGGGCAGGTGGAGGCCGTCGGCGGGCAGGCCCGAGTGGGCGTCCAGGGTGTGCACCAGGGCGAAGAAGGGCTCCTGCGGAGGGGTCTCGAGCCAGTCCAGGACAGCGTCGCGCCACTGGGTCGCCGTCTGCGGCGCCTGGTCGAAGGCGTGGACGGTCTCGAAGCCCTCGCTCAGGTAGGGCGCCGCGCCGCCAGTGGTCGATCCCCAGAAGGCGCGGGTGTCGTAGCCGTACAGGGCCAGGGCCGCGGCCAGTGTGGGTGGGCCCTGCGCTCCCTGTGGGGCCTGCTGCAGCTGGCCGTCGCGTGCGCTGGTCGCGAGGGGATCGGGGCTCAGGACACTCAGGCTCGCGGCGCTGGGGTGGCGCCCCGACAGCAGGGCATCCAGGGCCGGCAGGGTCCAGCCCGAGCTGCTGGTGGTCTGGGTGAACCAGGCGCCGCCTTCCATCCGCCCGCAGATGGACGGGGCATAGCCGTCCGCGCAGGCTTCGGGGGACAGGTAGTCGGCCCGCAGGCTGTCGACATCCACCACCACGATGTTCGGGTGGTCCAGGGTGGGGCGGCTCACGGTGGCGCCGTCGCGCCCGGGGCAGGCGGCGAGGGCCAGGGCGCCCAGGGTGGCAACGTAGGGGGGAAGGCGTCTGATCATGGTAGGTGTCCAGGGATTCCCAGGCGGCCATGCCCACGCCGGGGGCCAGGGCGCGCCGCTGGGCTCGCTCATTGTCCTCACTGCGATAACGCACGGCGGCGTGGGGCACGTGTGGCTAGCAGCTCTCGGGATGATCGAGGGCCCGGGACGGTCCTTGGGGCGGTGGTGGGCTGGGGTGGCCAGCGCCAGGGCGTGCGCCTCCGAGTGAGGCCAGCGAAGCGCAGGCGGCAGGGTGGGCCCAGTCATCGACTTCGGGGTTCCCCAGCGAGGCTGCTGTCATGGGGCGGTGAGCGCTGTCCTTTCCGGAGGTTTTCGTGTCCCGCTGGGTCGTCCTGTGCTGCCTTGTCCTCCCCTGGGCGCCGTCTCTGACGAGCTGAGAAGGCCGGGACTCCGCCAATGACTGCTACGACCACGGGTGGAACGACTGTGTGGACGGCCTCGCCTATCGGGCCCCCGACGCCTGCTTCCTGCGAGACTACGACGACGGCTGGGAGGGCGCTGGCTGCGAGAGCGACTGGGACACCGGCTGGTAGCCATGCTCCTCCTCGGTCTCCTCCTCGGTCTCCTCGTCGGCCTGCTGGACCGGACCTACCTGCTGGGGCTCGGTCACTCCCTGGTGCCCCGGCTCGAGGAGCGCCGGGCTGCGCAGCTCGGGCAGCTGTTCGCCGCCGGCTGGGACGTGCTGACCCTGCGGGAACTGTAGGAGTGGGAAGACGCCCAGGCCTTTGTCCAGGCGGGCGAGGCGGCTGGCTACGCGGCCTGGGTGGGCAGCGAAGGCGGGCACCCCTTCCACGGGGTGGGGCTGTTCGTGCGGCAGGGCCTGGTGGCCCGGACCCTGGCCCAGGACGAGGTCTTCTACGACGCCCAGCGCAAGACCGAGAGGTTCCCCGGCCCACGCCTCGAGCGGGCGTGGCTCGAGTGGAGCTTCGAGCATGCCCAGACCGGCGAGACCGTGGTGGTGCTGGGCACCCACCTCTCCCCCTTCGTGGGCTTCTGGGGCATCCGGGATCTGCAGGTGCGGAAGCTGGGCCTGCGGGTGGCCGCGCTGCCGTCGGACGCCCTGGTGCTGCTGGGCGGCGATCTCAACGCGGGGCCCTACTACGCCGTGGATGTCTGGCAGGACGCGGCGGGCGAGGACGTGGGCGGGTTCTGGCGCAACGCCAGCGCCCTGCCCGCGCCGGATCCCTCGGCTGACGAGCCGCAGGCCGAGGGCCTGGGGGGCTGAACGGGTGGCGGTGGACGACCTCGAGGGCGCGGGCTTCGTGATGTTCGTGCAGGCGCTCGATCTGCGCTGAGGGCGCGCCCTCACCCCTGCTCGAAGATCACACCCGTGCCCCCGGGCGGGTAGCAGAAGTGGATGGCGCGGGCCTCGCAGACCTGGTCGCAGGCGCCGCACTCGAGGCAACGCTGGCGGTAGTCCGGGGCCAGGGAGGCTTGTTCTCCGGCCTTGTCCATGGACCAGATCCCTGCCACACAGGCTCGGACGCAGGCGCTGCAGCCCACGCAGGCTTGGTGGTCGAAGGCGATGAAGTCCTGATCGCCGGGGTTCCAGCGGTTGAGCGTGCCCAGATCGAGCTTCATGATCGCCCCCTCGCGGCCCGCCGCAGCCGCAGCGCGATGCCCGCCATGCGCATCATGCTGCGCCAGCTGGTCAGCTCGCGGATCTCGTCGCCGTAGACCGCGCCCAGCAGGGGCACCACCTCGTCCTCGAAGAAGGGCAGGGCCTGGGGCGCGTAGCCGCGCAGGTGCTGGGCCACCTGCTGCATCCGGACCGCGTGGGGCTCGGACCAGTCGAAGATGCCGCCCAGCAGCTCGCTGACCATGGGGATGAACCAGCTCATGTTCTGCTCGGGGCTGAAGGGCAGCGCCCGCCAGATGCGGGCCAGCTCCGGCCCGGCCTCGAACTCCACGCCCACCGACGAGGCGCGCCAGCGGCGCTCGTACTCGGCCAGGAACGCCTCGGAGGGATCACCAGCCCCCAGGGCCTCGGCGGCCACCTCGGCGGCGACGCGGCCGGTCTCCATGGCCTGGTACACGCCCTCGGCCTCGAGGGGGCAGGGGAAGCCTCCGGCGTCGCCCACCAGCATCACGCCCTGGGAGTAGGTCTTGCCCGGGTCGGTGAGCCAGGGCAGCAGATGCACCTGCAGCTCCCGGGGTTCGGCGTGCAGCGTGCGGATCAGGCGCTGGAAGTCGGGCAGCTCCACCACCCTCCGCAGGGGGGCCATGGCGTCCTGATCCCAGGCGTCCAGCCAGTTGCCCAGGCCGATGTGGAAGCCGTCCCGGAAGAAGACCTGGTAGGCGGCGGGGAAGTCCACACCCCACCAGCAGGCCAGGCTCTCATCGCCCAGGACGTCGTCGATGCGCCCTGGCTCCACCGCGAAGTCCAGCTGGGGCACCAGCACCACCTCGTCCCGCTTCCAGCGCTCGCGGATGCCGGCGGCTCGGGCCACGGTGGAGAGCACGCCGTCGGCACCGATGACCATGGGTGCGCGGTGAACGCTACCCTGCTCGTCCACCACCCCGGCCACACGCCCCTTTTCGTGGTGCAGCCCGGTGATCAGGGTGGAGCAACGCAGCTCGGCCCCCGCGGCGGTGGCCAGGCTGGCCAGCCAGGGGTCGAAGTCGCTGCGGTAGGCGTTCATGGTGATGAAGCGCGCAGCGGGCTCGTAGCCCACGGAGCGGGTGGGGCGGGTCATCATGCGGGCCGCCACCTGCCCGGTCTCGTCCACCAGGTGGTGTCGGATGGCGTTGCCCTCGCGCATGGAGGGGCAGACGGCCGGGGTGAGCTGCTCCATGAAGTCGAAGGCCCGCCACATGCGGGGCCCCAGGCCGCAGCCCGAGGCGTTCTTCTCGCCGGGACGGGCGCCGCGCTCGAAGAAGAGGGTCCGCAGGCCCGCCTTGGCTGCGGTCAGGGCGGCCACGGACCCTCCGGGGCCGGCGCCGACGATGATGAGGTCGTAGGAGGGGGTGGGGTGGGGCATGAGCCCGGATTAGTCGCCCTGCGCCATCCCCGCACTCGCGCATGGATCGATGGGGTTGCCGAAGCTGTCGAACTCGGGGCCGCTGCAGCCCTGGTCTGCGACCACGGTGGCCGCGCCCAGTCCGCCCGGGCAGCTCTTCTCGGCCTTGAGCGGCTTGTCCGAGCGCCACCAGCGGCTGCGCAGCACACCGTCGGGGCAGGCGGCCTGCACCAGGTAGGCACCCTCGGGCAGGGCCAGCTCCGGGGTGGCGGGCCGGCCGGCCACATACAGCTGGGTGGCGCCCAGGTCGGCGGGTACGCCCACCACGGTGGTGGGGCGGCCGCGCACCTCGCGCCGCAAGGCCTCGAACACGGCGTCGGCGTCGCCGGCGGCGGGCAGATCCGGGTCCCAGGCCAGCTCTGGGGCCACCCGCAGGGCGGCGCGCCAGGCGTCCATCGCGAGATCTCGATCGTCGGCGCTCCAGCGGGCCGCGCCCTCCACCATGGCCAGGCCGCCCTGCACATGGGCAGGCACGGGCTCCTGGCTGGTCTGCAGGACCTTGCGGGTCTGCTTGGCCAGGCCCAGGGCCTGCTCGGGTTCACCGGCCACCACCGCGGCACGCATGGCCTGCAGGAGGCTGTGGGGATCGTCCGGGCCGCCGCCCTCGGCGCTCGCGGCACCGGCGACCAGCGCCGCCAGTACGGTGATCACGGGTCCAGGCCAGCGTGTTCGCGCGTCCATCATGCGCACCTCTGCGGTCAGCGTCGCGGGGTCGGAGAGGCCTATCGGCAGGGGGCGGGCCGGACTTCAGCGAGCGGGCTCATCCGGCCCCGCGTGGTCCCCGTCGCGCTGGTATGGTGGAGCTGGAATGTCGTTCCATCTGCTCGCCCTCGCCTTGCTCGCCTGCCAGCCCCCGCCGGAGCTGGAGGACACCGCCCCCGTGGTGGAGCCCCCTCCCGCCTGGGTCGCCCCCGATCAGCGCGGCCCCTACCAAGCCGGCGTGGAGACCTTCGAGTACACCGATCCCCGGGGCAAGGAGATGGTGATCGAGGTGTGGTACCCGGCCGTGCCCGAAGACGGCGAGGAGCCCGAGCCCTACCCCCTGCTGCCCATCACCCGCGAGGCCTACCGCGACGCCCCAGCGGATCGGCGCGGCGCGCCCTATCCCCTCATCGCCTTCTCCCACGGCTACTCGGGCATCCGCTACCAGAGCATCTTCCTCACCGAGGTGCTGGCCCAGCACGGCTTCGTGGTGGTGGCTCCGGACCACCCGAACAACACCCTGTTCGACGTGGACGACAGCATGGTCGGCCAGGTCATGGCCGAGCGCCCCGACGACGTGCGATACGCCGTGGACGAGCTGCTGGCCATGGTGCAGGGCGGCCACGAGCGCCTGGGCGGCATGGTGGACCCCGACGCGGGCTACGGCGCCATGGGCCACAGCTTCGGCGCCATCACCAGCATGATCCTGGTGGGGGCCCAGCTGGATGGGCAGGCCATGGTGGACTACTGCGCCACCCGGGGGGGCTGGCTGTGCAGCCTGGTAGAGGACATCGATCCTGCGCTGCTCACCACCGAGATCGAGGGTGACGAGCGCGCCCTGTGGCCCGTGGCCATGTCCCCCGGCCTCTGGTACGCCTTTGGCCTCGAGGGCGAGGGCTTGGCCCCGGTGGACGAGATCCTGATGCTCGGCGGCACCGTGGACGACATCTTCGACTACGAAGAGCACATCCGCCCCACTTATGGTCACGCCTCGGGCCCCAAGGCCCTGGCCACGCTCGAGGGCGCCGGTCACTTCGCGTTCTCGGACGTCTGCGAGGTGGCCTACCTGTTCCTGCCCGAGTGCGACACCGAGGGCGAGGGCTACATCCCCATCGAGCAGGCCCACGCCATCACCCAGGTGCTGGTCACGGCGTGGGTGGGGCTGCACATGAAGGGCGACGAGCGCTACGCGCCGTGGCTGGAGGCCGATGCTCGGGCGGTGTTCCCCGAGCTGTCGTGGGAACAGGAAGACTAGGCGCGCCTACCCCCTGTCAGGCCCCCCGATTATGAGCCGGGCTTCCACCCAGCCGCCCCCTGGAGGTCCCATGCTGGAGTCCGCCCGCCGTACGCACACCTGTGGTCAGCTTCGCGCCGAGCATGCCGGCACCGACGTGGTGCTGCAGGGCTGGGTCGATGGCGCCCGCGACATGGGCGGCGTGGTCTTCTTGGACCTCCGCGACCGCCACGGCATCACCCAGGTCACTGTGGACCAGCGCTCCCCCGAAGCCGCCCGTGAGCTGGCCGCCGCTTGCCGCGTGGAGTTCGTGGTCGAGGTGGTGGGCCAGGCCGTGCCTCGCGCCAACGTCAACGATCGGATTCCCACGGGCGCCATCGAGGTGGTGGCCAGCGAGCTGTTCATCCTCAACCGCACCAAGCCGCTGCCCTTCGCCCCCAGGGATGACGTCAAGGCCAGCGAGGAGACCCGGCTTCAGTACCGCTACCTGGACCTGCGTCGCCCGGCCTTGGCCAAGTCCCTGACCGTGCGCCACCAGGCCGCCCAGGCCACCCGCCGCTACCTGGACGACGAGGGCTTCCTCGAGATCGAGACCCCGGTGCTCACCAAGGCCACCCCTGAGGGCGCCCGGGACTACCTGGTGCCCAGCCGCGTGCACCCCAGCACCTGGTACGCCCTGCCCCAGAGCCCCCAGCTGTTCAAGCAGATCCTGATGGTGGCGGGCATGGACCGCTACTTCCAGATCGTGAAGTGTTTCCGGGACGAAGACCTGCGCGCCGACCGCCAGCCCGAGTTCACCCAGATCGACATCGAGATGAGCTTCGCCACCCGCGAGCTGGTGATGGAGCTGGCCGAGGGCGTGGCCCGCGCCATGTGGAAGCGCATCCTGGACTACGACATCCCGGCCATCCCCCGCATCACCTATGACCAGGCCATGGCCCGCTTCGGCCGCGACGCCCCGGACACCCGCTTCGGCCTCGAGCACATCGACATCCTGCCCGCGGTCAAGGACACCGAGTTCCGGGTCATCTCCGGCTCCCTCGAGGGCGGCGGTATCTGCAAGGCCATCCGGGTCCCCGGCGGCGCTGAGGGTTCGTCCCGCAAGGTCATCGACGGCTGGACCGAGTTTGTGCGCCGCTACGGCATGGGCGGCCTGCTGTGGGGCAAGGTGGCCGAGGGCAAGTGGGCCGGCCCCTTGGGCAAGCTGGCCGACGACGAGCGCGCGGCCGTGGCCGAGCTCACCGGCGCCCAGGACGGCGACCTGCTGCTGGTGGGCGCGGGCAAGGCCAGCACGGTCAACGCTGGGCTGGGCATGCTCCGCGTCCAGGTGGCCAAAGATCGTGGCCTCATTCCTGCTGGCACCTTCTCCTTCGTCTGGGTCACCGACTTCCCGGCCTTCGACCACGACGAGGAAGAGGACCGCTGGGTGGCGGTGCATCACCCCTTCACCGCGCCGGCCCCCGAGCATCTGCACCTGCTGGACACCCCCGAGCGCCTGGGCGAGGTCAGCTCGGACGCCTACGACCTGGTCTGCAACGGCTACGAGATCGGCGGCGGCAGCATCCGTATCCACGACCCCGAGGTCCAGCGCAAGGTCTTCTCGGCCCTGGGCATCAGCGACGAAGAAGCCCAGGAGAAGTTCGGCTTCCTGCTCGAGGCCCTGAGCTACGGCGCCCCGCCCCACGGCGGGCTGGCCTACGGCTTCGACCGCTGCGCCATGCTGCTGTGCGGCACGGACAACATCCGCGACGTCATCGCCTTCCCCAAGACCACCTCGGCCCAGTGCTTGATGTCGGGAGCCCCCGCGGGCGTGCCGGTCAAGGCACTGGGGGAGCTGCACGTCAAAAACGTCTGACGCAGACCTTCGGCCGCGTCAGACAGCGGCGTTCGAGCAGACGATGCCAGGGGCCTCGCTGTTCAACGCCGCCCAGCCTTCGGCCGCGTCAGACAGCGGCGTTCGAACCGACGATGCCAGGGGCCTCGCAGCTCAACGCCGCCCAACAGACCTCTGGCCGCGTCAGACGGCGGCGTTCGAGCAGACGATGCCTGGGTCCTCGCGGCTCGCCCCGCGCCTCGCGCGTGGTGGTTGGATCTCGGTCCGTCCCGCCGCGGATGGTGTGAGCGCTCCGGTAGCTGCCAGCCACGCTGGAAGGTGCACGCACCCCCCTGGGATCACCCTGGGGTCAGTCGCTGCGCGGCTCCCCCGAGCAGGGCCTGGCTGGCGATATGTAACAGCTGGAAACATTATCTCCGGGAGCCCACCATGAAGCAGCTTGTCATCCCCGCCCTCGCCCTCACCCTCGCCGCCTGCGGGATCTACATTCCCGAGTACCAGGGCCTCGACAAGGACACGGGCGCTCTGGATGAAGCCGACGCGGACACCGACGCCGACGCGGACTCCGACGCGGACTCCGACGCCGATGCGGACGCCGATGCGGACACCGATGCGGATGCCGATGCGGACGCCGACGCAGACTCCGACGCTGATGCGGACGCGGACAGCGACCCCCAGTTCGAGACCGACGGTGAGCTGGAGCTGTGCGGCACGGACGCGCCGGACAGCCTCGGCTACCGCGACGAGCTGTACTGCCAGGTCGCTCACCTGGTGTTCTGGGACTTCTACGAGATCGAGGTGGAGGCGGGCGACTGCGTCGACATCCACGCCGACAACGGCAACGGCGCCGCCGATGTGCTGGCCTTCGCCTACGACGCCGGGACGGAGCTGTACGGGCTCGAGTCCGACTACTCCGAGCTGGACGACGAGGTCGACTGCAGCCGGTCCCCCTGGATCGATGGCTCGGGCTGCCCCTCGGCCCGGCTGACCGCGGAACACGACGGCTCCTTCGTGATCGGCATCAGCCAGTGGGGCGGCTCCGGCTGTGTCGACCAGGCGTCCTACACGCTCTACATCGGCATCAACGGCAGCCCCCTCGATCCCGGGGACTACATGGTGGCCGACAACACCACGCTCGATGGCTAGCAGGCGTCGGGAGAGCTCCGCCGCGAGGCGAGGAACCCAGCCGTCACAGAGAGGCTCATGGCGGCCACGCGCGCCTCGATGCAGCGACGGGTCGATGAGTTGAAGCGCGAGGTCGCTCCCCTCTCGCGGGGGCCCGCCCATCCCGATCCCCTGCGGGTCGAAGGCTGAAAATCTGGCCTGTCCGAGGCCGCCCGCCGGCCAGATCTGCTGTGGTCGGGTGGTGGTGGGATGCCCTTGGGTAGACTGGGCCTATGACTGGCCCTAGGACCTCCTCCATCCCCGTTCGGCTCCCCGCGCGCACTGAGGACGTGGTCCTGCACTTGATCGGCTCGCTGTCGGAGCCGCTCATCCACGCCGTGCTGGACTACGACGCCCCTCTGGACGGGCCGCGGCTGGGGCGCGCCCTGAGGCTGCTGCTGGACGCCGAGCCGGTGCTGGGGTGCCGCTTCGTGGCACGTCACTTGTTCCCCTACTGGCAGCGCTTGGCCCCCGCTGAGCTCGATGCCGCCCCATTGCTGCGCGAGCGGCGCGCCGCCACCGGCGAGTGGGAGGGGCAGGCCCGCGCCTTCATGGCCGAGCCCCTGCCCGGGGACGCCGGGCCGCGCCTGGCAGCCCTGTGGCTCCCGGGCGAACACGGCGACCGGCTGGTCCTCAAGGTCCACCATCAGGTCGCCGACGCCGGCGCCACCAAGGAGCTGGCCTACCGGCTCGCCGAGATCTACCGCGCCCTGGGGGACGACCCCGATCATCACCCCCTGCCTCGCCTGGGCAGCCGTAGCCTGCGCCAGGTGTTCTGGCCGCTGCTGCCTGGGGGGCTGCCAGCGTTGCTGCGCCGCATCCTGCACGACACCTGGACCTCGGCGTTTCCCCTGCGCCACCTGCAGCTGCCCATGGGCGGCGCCAAGGTTGGGTCGCCGATCTTCCAGACCTTGCACCTGCCCGCCGAGCGCCTGGCGCTCATCCGCGCCACCGCCCCCGACGCCACCGTCAACGATCTGGTCTGTGCCGCCGTGCTGCGGGCCCTCGCCGCCTGCGCGCCCTGGAACGGCCGCGACACCCTGCGCCTCTGGGGCACGGTGGACCTGCGCCGCTACCTGCCCTCACGCCGCGCCGACGGCCTGTGCAACCTCAGCGGCTTCATGTACCAGAACCTGGGCCCCCACCTGGGCGAGTCCTACGGCGACACCGTCCAGCGGGTCAAGGCCACCACCGACGCCATCAAGGCCGTGATGCCTGGCCTGGGCTACCCGCTGACCAGCTGGATGATCATGGGGCCTCTGCCCTTTGGTCTGCTCGACGGCATCATGCCCCTGCTGCGGCGGGTGATGTTGCAGAAGATGCCGCCGGTCTTGACCAACATGGGGGCCATCGACGGCGCGGCCCTCGCGCTGGGCCACCCCAACCTGCGTGCCGCCCACCTGGTGGTGCCCACCTCCCATCCGCCGGGCCTCATCCTGGGTGTCTCCGGCTTCCGCGGTGGGCTCACCATGAGCGTCGGGCACTTCGCCTCCGCTCTGTCCAGCGCGGTCATGGCGGCCCTGTTCGCCCGCATCGACCGCGAGCTGCCGGGGGGCGAGGGATAGGAGCCCCTCCCTCTGCAGGGTCCGGCTCCGTGCTACCCTCGGCGCCAGGAGAGCCTCCATGCTCATCGTCGCCCTCTTCGCGCTCGTGGTCGCCGTGGCGCTGCTCCTCGCGTCCTTGGCCTGCCTGCTGCTCGCCGCGGTGGACGCCTTCAGGCAGAGCGCACTCCAGGGCGTGCTCTGCCTGGCGGTGCCCTTCTACTGCCTCTACTTCTTGCTGGCGCGCTCCCAGCATCGCCTGCGCCACCTGCTCGCCGTCGGGCTGGTGGTCTGTCCCGGGTTGCTCGCGCTGCTGCTGGCGCTGGTCGTCTACCTCGTGGCCGAGACCTCGCCGGTGCAGCCCTTGATCTTCGCGGTGGGCTGAGGATCAGCGCGACTCGTACACCTGCCGCCGAGGCAGCTCCAGGGCCGTGAGGAAGCCGCCCGGCTTGCCGGCCCCGGTGTCCACCAGGTAGGCCGAGCCGCCCGCCCAGAACAGGTCTTCTTTGTCGTCCACGGTGTAGCGGGAGAGATCCTGGGGCAGGGTCTTGGTGACGGTGTGACCCACGACCACCTTCTTGCCGACGTACTCGGTGAAGAAGGTGTGGTCCCGCTCCCACACCAGCTTGCTGCGATCCTCGACGTCGCTGGGGTGCTGCCAGCGTTCGTCCACCTTGGGCAGGCCGGCATGCACGTAGATGGCGTGGTCGTCCTCGTACCAGAAGGGCAGGGAGGCGAACCAGTGGGCTGCCCAGCAAGGAAAAAAGCCGCCGGAGTGGATCATGGATTCCATGTCGTCGGGGCCGGGCAGCACGGGCCAGCGGCGCAGGAAGCTCTCGGCGCACTGGTAGCAACCGTTGGAGCGGGGCTGGGTGAAGCCCGCCCAGCCTTGCTGCCGCAGGACCTGGAGCCAGGCGTCTTCGTGGTTGCCGCGCAGGCAGACGATGCGCGCCGGGGTCTGGCTGGGCAGGACGAAGCGCAGGTGGTCCAGCACCCCGGCCGAGTCGGGCCCGCGGTCCACGTAGTCGCCCAGGAAGACGATGGTGTCGGTGGCGTCCAGGCTGGGCAGCCGAGACAGGAGCGTCCGCAGAGCACCGATGTCGCCGTGGAGATCGCCGATGGCGAAGCTGCGGTGGGCCATGGATCTTCCGGGTGATTTGGAGAACCCGCATTCTCCCACACCTGCGTCGGCTTGTGAGCCCCCCTGGCCGCGGGTCGTGCCGTCGCGTGGTAGAGGAGGCTGTGCATCTCGCGAGGTCCCCCAATGTCCCGCTCCGTCCTCTCTGCCTCCGTCGCCCTGCTCCTGGCCACCGGCTGTCCCGCCGAGTACGTCCCCACCGAGCTGCCCGTCAAGCAGGCCGGCGCCCTCAAGGTCGGCGCCGCCGAGGGCGTGCTGGACGTCCCCATCGGCTGCCCCGAGGGTGGCTACACCTTCCGGGCCAAGATCCTGGGGAACACGGCCAATGTGGACTACCGGGACTCGGACTACACGGTGGGCTTCGCCCCCAGCACGGGCATCCAGACCCAGTCCACCATCAAGGCCTTCTGGTTCGACAACGGCCAGGAGAACCTGGTGAGCCTCGAGGTCGACGTCATCTACGCCTACGACGATCTGCTGCGGGAGATCACCCAGCGCCTCGAGGCGGAGACGGGGCTGGATCTCGAGGGCAAGGTCACCCTGTCCACCAACCACACCCACAACGGCCCCGGCAACTTCACGGCCCAGGTCACCTACTACCTGGGCGGCGATCGCTACAACCACGAGGTCTTCACCCGCTACGCCGAGCAGGCGGTGGCCAAGGCCCTCGAGGCCTACGAGTCGCGGCAGGAAGTGGCCATCGGCGTGGGCTACTTCCGCGACTGGGACCCCACCGACTACGTCTACCGGGACCGCCGCGGCGAGAACAATGAGCTGCAGGTCTGGGACGACCTCGAGCCAGGCAGCCGCAAGGACCCCATCCTGTGGATGATGCGGGTGGACTCCCTCGCCGGCGAGCCCATCGCGGCCTTGTACGGCTTCGGCATCCACGGCACCCTGGGCGACGCCGACAACACCCTGCTGTCCGTCGATGCCCCCGGCCACCTGGACTACGGCTTCGCCGAGCAGTTCGACAGCAAGGTGGTGGTCGCTCACTTCCAGGGCGCCGGCGGCGACGCCTCCCCCGCGTCCGAGGACGACTGGTTCGCCCGGGACGAGAGCGTATCCGAGCGCGCCGGCCCCATGCTCTACGAGGCCTGGCAGCAGGTGCCCACCGCCCCAGCCAGCGTCACCATGGAGACCGTCACCCGCTCGGTGCCCCAGACCCGGGACGACATCCACGTCACCCGCAACGGCACGGTGGACTGGTACTACCTGCCCTACGACGAAGACTACGAGCCCGACCTGATCATCTACGGCGACGACGGCGAGATCCTCTCGCCCCTGGACGAGTTCAACGCCGAAAACGGCGCGGCCTTCTGCGGCGACGAGTCCCCCTACCTGATGAGCTGGGACATCAACGCCGACGTCTACCCCTACTCGAGCTGCACCCAGCCCGAGGGCTTCCTCACCTTGCTCAAGAACGCCTTCGAGCTGGACGAAGAGCCGGAGCTGCCCCTGCGGGAGTCGGTGCGCACCGTGGTCACCGCCTCGAGCTTCGGCCCCCTGGCCACCCTGTTCGACGACGGTCGCCAGGAGGACGCGGACCTGTACTGGTCCTTCTGGCCGGGCGAGGTCTGTGACTACTACGGCGAGATGGTGCGGCGCAGGGCCAAGGACGAGCTGGGCTTCGAGTCGGTCATCGTCACCGGCTATTCTCAGGACCACGAAGGCTACCTGCTGATCACCGAGGACTGGCTGTCGGGGGGCTACGAGCCCAACATCAACCTGTGGGGCCCCCTGCAGGGCGACTGGATCATGGACCAGTCCCTGATCATGTCCCAGGCCCTGCTCACCCCCGAGATCGAGCTGCAGAACCCCGACGGTATCTGGGACTTCACCGAGTGGGGCCCATGGGAGATGCCCGAGATCAGCCCGGACTCCACCCCCGACGCCGGCACCGTGATCACCGAGTCCCCGGATTACCTGTACTGCCCGCTGTACAGCGAAGACGAGCAGCAGGACGAGGGCATGAACCCGGATCTCACCTGGCAGGATCAGGTGCAGCGGGTCTCGGGCATGGTGCAGCTTGCCTGGCAGGGTGGCGATCCGTCGGTGGACCTGCCCAGGGTGGTCCTCGAGGTCCAGGACGGCGGTGACTGGGTCGAGGTCACCACCCACGCGGGGCGCACGGTGGATTCGGCGTTGCCCGACTTCCTGATGGCACACACGCCCTACCCCCTCAAGCCCGCCGAGGACCCCCAGACCCACAGCTACTGGGTGGGCTGGCAGCCGGTGAGCCACATGCACGATCGCGCGGGCCTGCCCCTGGGCAGCTACCGCCTGCATGTGTACGGCGAGCGCGTCACCAGCGGCACGTCCTACCCCTACGTGACCGAGCCTTACGAGATCGAGAGCGAGCCCTTCGAGGTGGTCCGGGCCACCATCGATATCGAGGCCTCCGGCAACGACCTGTGGCTCAGCCTGCCCGCCCACGAGCGGGGCTTCAGGCTCATCGGCCTCAACGGCAACTCCCGGGGCGACAACCCCCTGCCGGAGCACTGGGCCAGCCTCGTGTTCCAAATGAGCGACAGCTCGGAGGTGGCTATCGAGGTCACGGGCGTGGCCGACGGCCACCGCACCTACCTCGCTGATGTGATCCCCGAGGGCGATCTCAGCGTACTTGGCGTGTACGTCAGGGATGTGTACGACAACCAAGGATCCCTGGGACTCTGACTCACAACCCGTGCAGGCCTACGAGCGGCTATCCACTCATTCGATGCCGCGTCTGCGACCTGTGGTCGTCGTCGAGCGAGGCATAGGAGCCGGCCATGGGTCGAAAAAGGAACCGAAGCGGTGACAGCGGGGGAACCCTGATCTCCGGTGGCCGCTTGATCATCGATCGCGCCCGCCGCTCGGGCCAGTTCCAGGCCGGCGACTACCGCGAGGTCTACCGGGACGGCAAGGTCTTCGTCAGCACCGTCGGGGCCGCCGCCGCCGATGAGCCCGGCCAGGAGATGGACTTCCAGGTCTGGGTGGCGTCGCACCAGCACTGAACCGCCGCACTGCAGCCCAGCGCCCTGATGCCCGTGGCGCTCGAGGAGCGAGTCAGCGCAGAGCGCTGACAAATCCGTTGGACCAGCCCCAAGGAGCCCCACGATGAAGCCCATCACCGCCGACGTCAACGCCATCTCCCGCTGCGGTCTGTACTGCGGCGCCTGCAAGAAGTACCGCAGTGGAGCCTGCTCCGGCTGCGCCGAGAACGACAAGGCCACTTGGTGCAAGATCCGAAGCTGCTGCCACGAGCACGGCTACGCCAGC
Source organism: uncultured Pseudomonadota bacterium (assembly GCA_937912125.1). GTDB lineage: Bacteria > Myxococcota_A > UBA796 > UBA796 > JAFGLY01 > CALDOK01. Next base: position 20,533 of record CALDOK010000077.1, on the reverse strand, counting down.
TGCGCCGACTGCCAGGAGCACGCCGACGCGACCGACTGCGAGACCTTCGACAATCTCATGGGTCGCTTCTTCGGCCTGCTGTTCCGCTCGAACCGCCCCGGCTGCATCCAGTACATCAAGGAGCACGGCTATGAGGCGCACGCCCACAAGATGGCCGAGGCCCAGCGCATGAGTGTGCCGCGCTAGGGCGACACCGATGTGAAAGGAGCGCAATCAGATGGCAGCTACAGGACCTGACCGCTACCGTGGCCTGGCGAGGGCGATCACGCGCTCCCTCGAGGACGAGTCCGATCGGGGGAAGGCGCTGATCATCGGCTCCTATCTCGAGGAGATCGTTGCTTTCCTCATCTCCTCTGTCTGTGTCTCGGAGAACCTGGCCGAGAAGCTGCTGGGACATCAGAGTCCCGCAGGCACCTTTCGCGCGAAGATCGTGCTGGCGAGTGCGCTGGGCCTCATCGATCAAGAAGAGGTCGGCGCGCTGCGAGTTGTCCAGCGCATTCGAAACAAAGCGGCGCACTTCGACAGCCGGCGAAATGAGTCCGTCGAGGTCGAGTTCCGTTGGAGCTCCCACTCGAGCCAGGTCGAGCAGTTCGCGACGTCCTTCGGAGTCTCTCTCTCAGCAACGGACGATGACGAGCTGGGCGAGGCCTTCGTGGTCGCATCACGGATGCTGGCGGTCAGGCTGCTCTCCCGAGGGGCGGACATTCGACGTCCGGACCCTCCCCTGTCCCTCCGCGAGCGCGCCGAGCGATCCCAGAAGCAGCTCGAAGGAACCCCACTCGGGGAGCTGCTTGCCAACGCGAAACGGCGCGCGAAAGAGGGCGACCATGAAGTCCTGGTGGAGCTGCTGGGTGCTCTTGGATTCCTGCACGACCACGACGCATAGCGGCAGAGGGCGTGAGCGATGGCGAACGCACGTTGCTGGCAGGGGTGATCCCCGAGACGGCGTATGCGATGACGGTCAGCGACATGTACGGCAACACGGGGGAGCTGAGGTTCTGAGTCAGAGCCCCGTGCAGGCTCCCGAGCTGCTCGAACAGTCGAAGTCCACCGGCCCGCCCGCCGTGTAGCTGGTGATTCCGGCGCGCCCCTGCACCGCCACGTCGTCGGGGCTGTTGTCGGTGCTGTCGGCGCCCAGGTCGCATCCAGCGCAGGCCACCGAGCCGTCGTCGATGTGGATGGCACCGCCGGTGCTGCCCGCCGAGTTGCTCCACAGGGTGCTGCCGGTCATGGTGAGCTGGCCCTCGTCCCAGATCATCACGCCGCCGCCGATCTCTGTGGCCTGGTTGTCGTGGAAGGTGGTCGCCGCGTCGGCGGTGACGTCCCAGTACCAGACCGTCCCGCCGCCGCCGTAGGGGGACGAGTTGGCGGTGACCTCGACGCCCTCGAGCGCGCCGTGGAAGATCAGGAACCCCCCGCCGGCGAAGTACGCGTCGTTGCCCCGGACGACGGTGTCCGTGAGGGTGATGGCGGCCGGGTACACGGAGGGCCCGGCCAGGCCTCCACCGAAGTCCGCCGCGTTGCCCTCGACGATGCAGTCGGTGAGCCGCACGCTGTCGGCCCGGCCCGCGTAGATACCGCCGCCCCAGGTGTTGCCGTCGTTCGAGGTGCCGGTGCCGCCGGTGATGGTCAGCCCCTCGAGCACCACGTCACCACGCTGGATGGTGACGGTGGAGCGGAGGCCCACCCCGCCGCTGCCGTCGACGATGGTGGCCGAAGCACCCTCGAAGCCCAGCAGGGTGAGGGAGCCGCCGATGGTGACGGACTCGGCCCAGGTGCCCGCGCAGACCGTGACGGTGGCGCCGGATGCGGCGGCGGCGATGGCGTCCTGCAGGACCGTGAAGCTGCGGCCGTCGGCCAGGCTGGCCACGCCGTCTTCCGAGGTGCCGGCGTCGCAGTCGTCGTCCAGGCCGTTGCAGGCCTCGATGGCGCCCGGGTGGATCTTGGCGTCGCCGTCGTCGCAGTCGTCGCCACCGGACTCGACGCTGGCGTAGCCGTCACCGTCGTCGTCCACAGGCGCGGCGGTGTCGGTGTCGGTGTCGGCGTCGGCGTCGGCGTCGGCGTCGGTGTCCGCGTCGGCGTCGCTGTCGCTGTCGGTATCCGCGTCGGCGTCGCTGTCGGTGTCGCCCTCGACGGGTCCAGGCCCGTCGGTGTCGTCCTTGTCGCCGCAGGCCAGGGCGAGGGTCAGGAGCGCGAGGGGAAGGAGCGTGGGTCGGGACATGGGTACCTCCGGGAGACGCCGGTGCAGCGCGCGCCGGCCCTTGTCGATGTTGTGTGGATCCGACGCGCATCTACCCCGTTCCAGGCTCGCAATCGAGAAGGTGCCAGGAACCGTCCGGCCCGTCCGGTACAGTGGCGGCTCTCGACCCGACCCGCCCGCACCCGGATCTCCCGTGAAGAAGTTCATCGCCATCGCCGGCAACATGGGTGCAGGCAAGACCTCCATGGTCACCTTCCTGCAGCAGTCCTACGGCTTCGAGCCCATCTACGAGCCGTTCATGGACAACCCCTACCTGGACGACTTCTACAAGGACATGGGCACCTGGGCCTTCCACTCCCAGCTGTACTTCATCACCCACAAGTTCCGGCTGCATCGCGAGCTCAATGGCTCCTCGGGCACGGTGGTCATGGACCGCACCATCTACGAGGACGCCGAGATCTTCGCCCGCAACCTCGCCCGTGGTCGCTACATGTCCAAGCGCGACTGGGCCACCTACCAGGAACTGTACCGCACCATGCTCGAGGCCCTGCAGCCGCCGGATCTGCTCATCTACCTGCGCTGCACCCCCCGGGCGATCCGTCGCCGCATCAAGTTCAGGGGCCGCGCCAGCGAGCAGGCCATCCCCTACCGCTACATCCGGCGCCTCAACGATCTGTACGAAGACTGGATCGCCCGCTACGACCTGTCTCCGGTGCTGGTCTGGGACTCCGACAACGACGACTACGTCCAGGACTTCCGCGCCCTGGCCAGCTTCCGCCGGGCCATCAAGCCCTTCGTGTAGCCCTCAGCCCACCTGGGGACCGTCGTCCACGGGCTCGACGATGGCGATGCCGGCCACCAGCTCGCCCGCCTCGTTGTTCACACCCGCCATGGTGAGCTCGGCGGTGAACACCGAGCCGTCCTTGCGCACGTAGCGCTTGCGGAAGGTGAAGCTCTTGCGGCCCCGAGCCAGGGCGGCCTGGATCTGGGCGGTGGTGATGTGGCGGTCGTCCGGGTGGGTGACCTTGTCGTTGCCGTGGCCCAGCAGCTCCTCCTCGCTGTAGCCGAGCATGGCGCAGAAGGTCTTGTTGACCGCCAGGAAGCGCTCGTCCATGGTGCCGATGGCGATGCCCACCGCGGTGTCGTGGAACAGGGAGCTGACCAGAAGCTCCTGCTCCCTGCGCTTGGCCTCGAAGGCCTCGTGCTCGCTGCGGTCCTCCATGACCCCGTCCACCCGAACCATGCGGCCTTCGTCGTCGTAGGTGGCGGTGTTCGTGAAGCGCAAGGGCACCGGCCGACGATCGTCGGCGCGCAGCAGGCGGGCGTCGAAGCGCACCGTTCGAGAGCGGGCCCAGCCGCCCTGCATCAGCGCGGAGACCAGCTTCACCCGCTCCGCAGGATCCTCGTAGAACATGAAGCTCGACAGGTCGCCCTTGGCGCCCTCGCTGACGCCCAGGATGCGCCGGGCTGCGGCGTTGTTGTAGCTGATCTTTCCGCTGGCGGGGTCGCTCGAGGAGTAGACGCCGATGTCGAGGTTCTCGAGCAGTGCGTGGTAGTGCTCGGCGTTGTGGGGGGTGGCGCCTCGCAGGTTGTGGATGGCGGTGATGTCCAGCACGTGGACCATGGTGTCCTCGTTGACCCGGTACAGCCGACCCCGCAGCCAGCGGATCTCGCCGCGCTTGTTCAGGATCTGGATGAGCTGCTCCTGGCTCTCGGTGTGGCCCAGCCCCTGCTCGAAGGCCGCCCACTGCTGGGCGCCCGTCTCGGGATCGGGGGCGAGCTTGCGGATCAGGTCGACGATGCCGCCGACCTCCTGGGCCGTGTAGCCGGTGATCTGCTCGAGGCCGGGCGTGAACAGCCGGAAGCGGCCGTCGGGCGCCACCACCGCGATGCCCTCGAAGACCTGGCCCAGGTAGGCATCCAGGATGGGCTGGGAGTGAGGGGGGGCAGGGGCGGGTGGGACCTCGTTCCCGGCCTGCCGAAGCACCTCCCTGAGGATCGCGACCTCGTTTTCGTTCACACGCTGCGGTACTTCGCCGTCATCCTTGTCTGCCATGCTCACCTCTCGCGGTGCCGGGTTTTCTTAGCGTTCGCGGCGCTTGATTCCCAGCGCGGCGAGCAGGACCAGCGCCCAGGGTGTGACCGCGGCGGCACCGCTCGACGCACACCCGCAGCTTCTGCCGTCGCCCTGGCCGGCCGTGTCGTCAGGCTCATCGGGGTCCACGCCGGTGTCCTCGCACTCCACGGACTCGTCGGGCCAGGGGTAGGCGGGAGGCTCGAGGCAGGCGGCCAGGGCGCCCTGGTCGTCCAGGCGGAGCTGGAGATCGTCGAAGTAGGCGTCGCAGTCCTGGCCGGCGTTGCGGGTGCCCATCAGGGCGAAGGCGATGGCGCGGGTGCCGGGGGGCACGGGCTCCATGGCGGTGTGCTCCACCCAGTCCGCGCTGAGCTGGCCCAGGCGCGCGCTGACCCCGGTGGTCTGCCCGTCGATGTCCAGGAAGCGGATCTCGATCTGGGCCAGGTCCGAGCCCGAGTAGCTGCCGGTCCAGCCGCCGAAGAGCACGGCCAGCTCGCCGCTGTCGGCCTGGTGAGCCCACGCCTCGAGGTCGATGATCTGTATGGCCTCGGCCTGATCCACGCCTCCTTCGCACACACCGCCAACCGCCAGGTAGGCGGCGCCCTCGTGGGGCTCGCCGCCATCACACTCCCCGGAACCCAGGGCCTCGATGGGACCGTCTACGGACTCCCAGCCCTCGGTGCCCTGTTCGCCGCCGGGGTTGATCAGCAGGTTCTCGCCCAGCTCGCTCTGGCTGGTCTCGAAAGCGGTGGGTGTGGACCAGGCGCTCCAGGCCAGGCCCTGGTCGCGGTATCGCACGCGCCAGCAGTAGCTCTGGCCCGGCGTGAGCCCGGCCACCAGCTCGTCGCCCAGGTGGTCCCCGGCCTGCAGGTCCTCGTCCATGTAGAGGTTCTGGTGCTGGACCCAGCGGTCCACCACGGGGGTGTCGAAGCCCTCGCAGCTGGTGGCCACCTGCCACTGGCTGGCGCCCTGCAGGTCTCCGTCGGGGTCGCAGTAGGGGGACGAGGCCAGCTGGATGCAGTGGGGCGAGACCGTGGAGGCCGGGCTGCGGGCCTCGGGGACGGCCGGAGCGGTGGGGTCGCGCAGCAGGCGCACCGCGTCGCGCTGGACCTTGTCGGCGGGCTCGTACTCGTCGCCCAGGCCGATGCGCCGAAGCTGCATGCTGGGGGTGTCGCCGGCGGTCAGCTCCACCACCACGAAGCCGTACTCGTCCAGGGAGACCGTGAACTCGTCGTAGTCGATCTGGTCGTACTCGCCCCAGTAGTCGATGTTTCCGCTGGCTGTGGCCACGTTGACCTGCAGGTGCGTGGCGTCGCGGGACTGGCCCCGGCTGTAGCCGTGGGTGTGGCCGAAGAAGTGCACGGCCGGCTTGCCGCAGCTCGTGGCGAAGGCGTCCAGCTGTTCGATGACCTCGCCCGGGAAGTCGCTCTCCCCCGGTGGCCACAGCTCGCTGTGCCAGGGGTGGTGCATGGAGGCGAAGACGAAGTCGATGTCCTCGACGCCGCAGGCCTCGTCCAGGGTGGCCGCCAGCCACGCCTTCTGGGTCTCGCCGGTGTAGGGGGCGTTGGAGTTCAGGCCGATGATGCGGGCGTTGCCCCGGTCCAGGTACCACCAGTGCTCGGGGAAGCCCTCGCTGCCGTTGTCCGGCAGCAGGAAGTGGTCGAAGTACAGGGGGCTGTTGGCCTCGTGGTTGCCGATGGCGGCGTAGAAGGGCACCGCGGTCATCAGGCCCTGGGCCTGGCCGATGAACTCGTCCCGCCACTGGTCCTCTTCCCAGCCGTCGTTCACCAGATCGCCCACCACCAGCACCAGATCCAGGGCCTGGTCGAGCTCAGCCCCCAGCTCGTCCTGGACCCAGGGGACGATCCCCTGCTCCACGGTCTCTCGGAGCCGCTCGGGGTGGCTGCCGTCGTGCTGGGAGTCGCTGATCACCACGAAGGAGAAGCCGGCCTCGGCGCTGGCCCGCGCGGTGCTGAAGGTGAAGGTCTCGGTGCTGCCTTCGTCGTGGCGCAGCCGGTACTGGTAGCGGGTGGCGGCCTCGAGCCCAGCGAGCCGGGCGTGGTGGATCTCGCCCGAGCTCGTGGAGACCGGGCTGTCGTGGCTCAGGCCGCTGTCTGTGCCCCACTCCACCACGGCGTCGTCGTCGCCTCGCCACAGGATCCAGGCTTCGTCCCGGGTGACACGCTGGACCCAGGGGCCGGAGACGATGCCCTCGGCCTGGGCGGTGAGCGGCAGCAGCAACGCCAGTGAGAGGAGGGTCAGGGTCGCTGTGCGGGGGTGCGGCATGGCGAAGTCTTCCTCGAGTGTGGCCCTCGACTTGGCCTGTCAAGCCACCGGGCTCTCCAACGTCGTAGTGCATCGTTGCCTTTGGCGCTCGCAGGCGGTAATCTGAGCGCCCCCCCGGAGCGTCCCCCGCTCTCGTTCGCAGCTCCCACAGCTCCCCCCACACCCTCCCCACGGACCCCCGCATGTCCCGCATCATCAGTGTCGCCAACCAGAAGGGTGGCGTCGGTAAGACCACCACCGCCGTGAACCTCGCCGCTAGTCTGGCCTCCATGGGCCAGGAGGTCCTGCTCATCGACCTGGATCCCCAGGGCAACGCGTCCAGCGGCCTGGGCTTCCCCCGTGACGATCAGCCCCGAGGCACCGCCGACGTGCTGCTGGGCTTCCGCAGCCTCGACGAGGTGGTGCAGCCCAGCTGGTACCAGCACCTCTACATCGCGCCCAGCACCCGCTCCCTGGTGGGGGTCGAGGTGGAGCTGGTGGATCTGCCCCGCCGGGAGCAGCGCCTGGCCGCGGCTATGCAGCGCTACGCTCGCCCCCTGGACTGGGTGATCATCGACTGCCCGCCCAGCCTGGGCTTGCTCACGGTCAACGCCCTGGCCGCCAGCCACTCGGTGCTCATCCCGCTGCAGGCCCAGTACTACGCCATCGAAGGGCTCGGGCAGCTGCTGGACAGCATCTCGGCGGTCAAGCGCGATCTCAACCCACGCCTGGCCCGCGAGGGCGTGCTCATCACCATGGCCGACCTGCGCACCAACCTGTCCCGCGATGTCGAGTCCCAGGCCCGCGAGGTCTTCGGCCGCGACGTGTTCGACACGGTGATCCCGCGCAACGTGCGCCTGGCCGAAGCCCCCAGCTACCAGCGCCCCATCATCGACTTCGATCCGGGCTGCCGGGGTGCGGTGGCCTACCAGGCCCTGGCCGGTGAGCTGCTGCAGCGCCATCAGCGCAAGATCGCGCCCGCTACCTTCCAGGTGGCCAAGTGAGCGGTCCTGCCCGTCGCCCCGCGCGCCGCTCCAGCGGCTTGGGGCGAGGGCTCTCCAGCCTGATCCCCGACCGCGCGGTGCACGAGACCGCCGGGGGCGGCCCGGTGTTGCTTCAGGTGCCCATCGACCGCATCGTCCGCAACAACGAGCAGCCCCGGGACAGCTTCGACGACGCGGAGCTGGATCAGCTCGCTGACAGCATCCGCAGCTGTGGGCTGCTGCAGCCGCTCTTGGTGCGCGAGGTGGCTGGCGAGTACAGGCTGGTGGCCGGCGAGCGCCGCTGGCGGGCCGCGGGGCGGGCTGGGCTCACCGAGGTGCCGGTGCTGGTCACCGATCGCGCCGATGGTGACGTCGACGCCCTGCTGCTGGCCCTGGTCGAGAACCTCCAGCGCAGCGATCTCGATCCGGTCGAGGAGGCCCTGGGCTTCTCCCGCCTGATCGAGACCTACGGCTTGACCCAGGAGCAGGTGGCCCAGCGGGTGGGGCGCGACCGCACCACCATCACCAACGCCCTGCGCCTGCTCCGGCTGCCCCCGCGGGCCCTCGAGGCGCTGCGGGCCAAGCTCATCTCCGTGGGCCACGGCAAGGCCCTGTTGGCGCTGCACGCGCCCGAACAGCTGCCTGAGCTGCTGGCGGCCATCGTGGATCAGGGCCTAAGCGTGCGCGCCACCGAGCGCCGGGTGGCCGCCTCGAACGGCCACGCCACCAAGCCCAAGCGCGCCGAGGTCTCCCGCTATGCCAGCGCCGAGGAGCTGCTCACCCGGCAGCTTGGCGCCGCGGTCCAGATCAAGAACCGCCCCCGCGGTGGAGGCCGCATCGTCATCACCTACTCCAGCGAGGAAGAGCTGGTGCACCTGGTGGACCGCATCGGCGTCGAGGACCGCTAGGTGGCTCCGCCCCGGCACCCCCTGTCGGGTTTCTTGGGGCCTGGTGCCAGCTGGCGCGGCGATCTGAGCTTCGAGGGACGCCTGCGCATCGATGGCGACTTCCGGGGGCGCGTCTACAGCGAGGACGTGCTCGAGGTCGGCCGCACCGGTCGCATCTTCGGTGAGGTGGACGTGGCCCGCGCCGTGGTGGCGGGCCTGGTGGAGGGTCGCCTGCTGGTGCGCGAGAGCTTGGTTGTGGAGGAAACCGCCGTGATCCGGGGGGAGATCCTCATGCACCGCATCCGCGTAGCCAAGGGCGCCACTGTCGAGGCCAAGGTGTCCCGGCTGAGGCAGGCTGATCCATGACGCTGCCGCTGTCCCGGTATACCGGAGCAGCATGAACTCGGCTTTCCCGCCGCGCGGCCCCACGCGACGCCTCCTGGCCCTGGCGCCGTGGCTCGCCCTGGGCCTGGGCATGGGGCTGCAGGCGGCCGTAGGCCTGAGGTGGATCGGGCTCGAAGCCAGGGTAGGCGAGCCCGTAGTCTGCGAGGCTGTCTGGCCGGTCAACGACCTGATCTCCAGCGCCCACGCCGGGCAGCTGGCCTGGGGGGATCTGCTGACTCCCGGGCTCTCCAGTTGGCTCGGGCTGGTGGGCCACCACGCCTTCGGGGGCGGCGGGCAGGCCTTGCTGCTCACCGTGCTGGCCTGTCTGGTGGGCTGCCAGCTGTTGGCCTTCGACCTGGGCCGCTTGCTGGGGGATCGCTGGGCCGGAGTGCTGGCGGCGCTGCTGCTGCCCATGTTCCCCGACATCGCCCTGCTGGGTCGCCGCTGGGGCCCCATCCTGCCCCAGCTGTTGCTGCTGCTGGCCATGGCCGACGTGTTGGTGCGGTCCCGCAGCCTCTCCCGTCCCCTGCTGGCCGTGGGCGTAGGTCTGCTGGGGGCCGCGGGGGTCCTGTTCAGCCCCTTCTCCACCCACGATCTGCTCTTCCTGGCGGGCGCCGGCAGCCTCTGCGCGGGCGCTGCCCTGCGGGGGTTGCTGCTGGGCCGGCCCCCACTGCCTGGGGATCCGGTGGCCCGCTGGCGGGTGGCGGTGGGCTGCGTGCTCGCCGCGGCGCCCATGCTCCTGGCCACCTGGGTCGTGGTCCGCTTCAACATGAACCCCGACTACTACGCCGCCGAGGCCAACGCGGCGTCCTACGCCGGCGCTGGCCGGGTGTGGCACCCCTGGTTTCTGACCGCCTACCCGCGGCTCATCGCCACCTCGACCGCGGGGCCCCTGCTGGCGGGAGCGGTCGTGCTGGGGCTCGTTGGGTTTTCATGGCGCGGTCGCGGCCGGGCCGAGCTGCTCCTCTGGGGACTGGGGCCCATCGTAGCCCTGTCACTGATCGCCAAGAAGAACTGGTACTACGCCGCGGTGGTCTTCCCCGTGTTGCCCCTGCTGGTGGCCCTGGGCCTGCACGCGCTGCCCTGGCCGCGGCTGCGGCTGGGCGTGGGCGCAGCCCTGCTGGCCCTGGTGGGCTTCGGCTGGTGGCAGGCCAGCTTCAGCCCTGGTGAGGCACCGGGTTGGTATCGGCAGGCGCTCACCGACCCGGCCTTCCAGAGCCCACCGTCGCCGTCGCTGGCGCCTGACAAGCACTTCCGCTGGGCGCGGCACGAGGCCTTGCTGCGCCAGGCCCTGCCTGGCTCCAGCTGCCCAGCAGGCGCCTCCATCGGCCAGCTCCCGGACGCCTCTGCGGAAGACCTGGTGCTGGCCCTCAAGGGTCTGGATCCCTGCCTAGAGACCCACAGCTGGGCCGAGTCCCGGGACTTCGACTGGATGATCCATGCGGTCCATGGCTGCGTGCCCGTGGCCTCGCTGGCCCCCGGCCCGGTCCCGGCAGAGCTGCCGCGGCCTTCTGCGGTGGCCAGCTGTGAGCGGCAGGGGCGCTGCGAGGTGGTGGGTGCGGATCTGCGTGAGGCGCCCTGCCTGTGGCTGGTCCACTCGAACCGGGACCCCTGAGATCCGGCGGAGTTGACGGGCATGGCGTCGGGGCCGATACTCCCCCCCATGACCTCCCTCCAGCGTGATCTGCTGCTCTGGGGCGGCGGCGCCCTGTTGGTGGTGCTCGCCGTGCTGGCCTGGCTGTGGTTCACGGCCCCGGAAGACGCGGTGCTGCCGGAACAGTACCGCTACGGCGTGATGTGATGCAGCGCCGCACGCTGCTGCGGCTGAGCGCCAGCGCGCTGGCCCTGGGAGCCCTGGGGGGCGGGCTGTGGGTGCAGCGGCGCCGCGTGGCCCAGCGTCGGCAGTCGGATCCCATCATGGGGCCCTGGGACATCCTGGGGCCAGGGGTGAGCTGGCTGCTGCCGGATCTCGCGGCCGCGCGCATGGTGGTCCCGGACCGGCCCCACGGCCACAACGAAGACGACGATCCCGAGCGCCGGGAGGCCATCCGCCGCACCCGGGCCTTCCGCGTGAACACGGGCCCACAGCGCCTGCGGGGCGCCGGGTTCGAGCCCGCCCCTGCGCCGGGAGTCTTCCGCATCCTGGCCCTGGGCGACTCGACCACCTTCGGCTGGGGTGTCGAGGACCACGAGTCCTGGCCAGCGCTGCTCGAGGCCAGGCTTCGGGCCCAGGGTGGGGCGGTGGAGGTGCTCAACGCCGGCGTGCCCTCCCAGGGCGTGGCGGGCATGGCGGCCTACCTGCTGAACCTGGGCGTGAAGCTCGGAGCCCACGGGGTGATCTTCAGCCGCCGGCCCTCGGACGGCAGCCAGCACCACGCGTACCCGGCGACCCTCCAGGCCTGCCGCGAGGCCCAGCCCCTGCTGCGCACCATGGTGGCACTGGCGCCCATCGGCCGCTTCGATCCAGTGGGCCGCGAGCTCTGGCGGCAGGAGTCCGAGGAGCTGGCCCAGGCGCTGCGGCCCTTCGACACCCCGGTGCTCGAGCTGACGGGCCCCTTCCGCGAGGCCCAGGGTCAGCGCGGCTGCGATCTGGTCCGGGAGGGTGGGCAGCTGCGGGTGGTCCGGCTGGGCTCGGGTGAGACCCTGGCCCAGGCACCCGCCACCTCCCACGACCTGCCGCGGGAGATCTACGATCTGTTCGAGCGGGACCGCAGCGTGGCCGAGCCCCTGATCTTCGACGCGGGCCACATGGACGTCGAGGGCAACCAGCTGGCGGCGCAGCTCATCGCGGCCGCCATCACCGCTCAGGGTTGGCTGGGCTGATCCCTGCGCGCACGCGGTAGATGGTCACCTCGTCCAGGGGCGCTCGGCGCCATCCCACGGGCAGCGCGCCCAAGGTCTCGCCGTACCAGCCCACCCGGCCGAAGCTGTCGTTGATGCGCAGGGGCAGATCGCTGGGAGCGGGGATGACCTCGAGCTCCTCCAGGCGCTCCCAGGGCAGGGCGCCGGGCGCCGCGTGGCTGGGCCCCACCACGATGGCCCCCGCGGGGAGCTCCCCACCGTGCTGGGGGGGCACGGCGTAGCGCCAGCCCTCGCGCTCGAGGCGCCAGCGGAAGGCCCACTCGCCGGTGAACCAGGCGGGCTCGTGGGTGGAGGCCACCCTGCGGGCCAGCACATCCAGGAACAGGGCGTAGCGGTGGTCGGCCACCAGCATGGCGATGGTGAGCACGGCCCAGCCTCCCAGCAGGACCGGGGCGAGCCTCTGAGCCAGGCCGCGCTTCAGGCCGCGCGCGAGCAGGCAGGCCAAGGGGGCCATGGCGGGCAGCAGGTAGCGTCCCGAGGCGAAGTTGTGGCCCGCGGCCACCCCCAGGAGCACAGCCAGCACCCAGACTCCCAGCAGGAAGCCGTCGTGGTGTTGGTCCTTGCCGGCGGAGCGCAGGGCTGCGCCCGCCAGCCCGAGGTGGTGGGCGCCCAGCAGCGCCAGCAGCGCCAGGGCTGCGATCTGAAGGGTGCTCAGCTCGGGGGGCAGGGCCCAGGCCAGGGCGGCGGCTCCCAGCACCGAGGCGAAGGTGAGCAGCTTGCGCCCAGAGCTGATCAACACCAGCGGCGCCATGGCCAGGCCCGTGCGGGTGAGCAGCCCCAGGATGCGCCCTGAGAGAGGGCCGCGGGCGATCTCACCGGCATGCAGCAGCACCACGCCCAGGTGGAAGCCGCCGTGGGCTAGCCCGATCCAGAGCTCAACGGCGCCCCAGGCGCCCAGCAGGGCGACCCACAGGGGCCAGCTCCAGGGCAGGCGGCGCAGGCGGGCGGCGTGGAGCAGCACCACAAGCACCAGCATCAGCATGGGGTACTTGGTGGCGACCCCCAGCCCGAGCAACAGCCCCGCGGCCAGCAGCCAGCGCAGGCGCGCGGGGGAGGCCTTGGCTGCCAGGGCCTCGCGCCAGGCGGCCAGGCCTGCAGTGGCCAGCGCCGCGGCGCTCAGGTCGATCATCAACCCCGAGGCGATGGCCAGCGCCGTGACCGGTGACGCCAGCCAGGCCGCGGCCGCCAGCCCCGGGTGGCGGGTGGTGCGCCGGGCGAGCAGGCCCACGGCCCAGGCCAGCAGCAGGGCCGGCGGCAGGGCCACGCAGCTGCGCAGCAGCCACAGGCGCTCGTCGCCTACCAGGGCGTGCCAGCCTGCGATCCATGCCCAGTGCAGGGGCGGGTGGGCGAAGGCGAAGGTGCTGTCGCCCTCGAGCCAGGGCTGCATGGCCCGGTGGAAGGCGTAGGGGTGCAAGGGATCGTCGGCGAAGGCCCCCGCCAGCCACAGGTAGACCTCCTCGTCGACCACCGGAGCGTGGGCGCTGGTGAGCACCACGATCAGCCCTGCGGCCGCCATCAGGAGCCACTGCAGGCTGGGCGTGCGCGCCGCCATGCTCAGCCGCCGATCCCGGGAGGGGGCGGCGCCTCGAGCAAGGCGCGCAGGCGACCGTAGGTGCCCAGCAGGGGCGCCAGGTCGGTGTGCTCCTGGGCCTGGTGGGCCTGTGCGGCCAGGCCGGGGCCGTGGTTGACGCAGGGGATGCCGCGCAGGGACAGTCGGGCCACGTCGGTCCAGCCGAGCTTGGGCTGGACGGCCACGCCGGTGTGCGCCAAGTAGTGGCGGACGGCGGGGTGCTCTGCGTCCACGGGGCCTGCCGGCGCCCGGTCGTGGATGGTCAGGGTGGCCCGCCCGCCGCTGGCCTCGTCCACGAAGCGGATGAGCCAGGACTCGGCTTGGGCCAGGGTGCGATCCGGGGCGAAGCGGAAGTTGAGGTTGAGCTCGAAGCTGTCGGGCACCACGTTGCGGGCACGGCCGCCCCGAGCCAGGGTGATGCCCACCGTCTCGACGTAGTCCAGGCCGCCGATGCCGACGTGGCGCGGTGCCTGCTGGGCCACGGCGCTGATGAAGGCGCCGGCCTTGTGTACGGCGTTCTCGCCCAGCCAGCTGCGGGCGGAGTGGGCCGCGCGCCCCTCGAAGCGCACCCAGCCGTGCAGGCAGCCCAGGCAGCCCAGCATGGCCACGTCCTGACTGGGCTCGAGCAGGACCGCCAGGCTGCTCTGGGCGATCCATGGAACGGCGTCCAGCAGGGGCTCCAGGCCGTTGTCGTCGTAGGGGCCCTCTTCGCGGTCGTAGAAGACCAGGCCCAGGTCCCAGGGCAGGGCCGTGGGGTCCAGCGCTTCGGCCAGGGCCAGCATCACCGCCAGGCCCGACTTCATGTCGCTGGCGCCCAGGCCGTGCAGGCGATCGCCCTGGCGCCAGGCGGGGAGGTCGCCGTTGGCGTCGCGCTGGGCGTAGGGGCCGTCGGCGGCGGGGGGTACGGTGTCGGTGTGGCCCACCAGGCACAGCAGCGGGCGTCCTCGCGGGGGCCCGCGCACGGCGAGGGCGTTGCCGACCCGGGAGGAGGTCCACGGCGCGTCGGCGAAGCGAGCCGCGATCATTCCGCACAGGCGGGCCTCGTCGCCGGTGACGCTAGGGATGGCGCACAGATCCAGGCAGAGCTGGGCCAGGCGCTCGGCCATGGGGTCAGACGGCAAGGGCGAACTCCCGCAGCACCTGGTTGAGGCTTGTTTTCTTGTCGGTGCTGGCCTTGCGCTGGCCGATGATCAGGGCGCAGGGGATCTGGTACTCGCCTGCCGGGAAGCGCTTGGTGCGGGTGCCGGGGATGACCACCGACCGAGCCGGGACCCGGCCGGTGATGATCACCTCTTCGGGGCCCGTGACGTCGATGATCTTGGTGCTCGCCGTGAGCACCGTGCCCGCGGCCAGTACGGCCTCTTCTTCGACCAGCACGCCCTCGACCACGATGCAGCGGGAGCCGATGAAGGCGCCGTCTTCGATGATCACCGGGCGGGCTCCTGGCGGCTCGAGCACCCCACCGATGCCCACGCCGCCGGACAGGTGTACGCCCTTGCCGATCTGGGCGCAGGTGCCCACGGTGGCCCAGGTGTCCACCATGGTGCCGGCGCCCACGTAGGCGCCGATGTTGACGTAGCCGGGCATGACCACGCAGCCACGCTCGAGGTGGGCGCCGTAGCGCACGGCCCCCGGGGGCACGAGGCGCACACCCTGGGCCCGCAGATCGGACTTGAGCGGCACCTTGTCGTAGTAGGTGAAGGGCCCCACCTCCATGACCTTCATGTCGGCCACCCGGAAGTAGAGCACCACGGCCTGGCGCACCCACTCGTGCACCACCCACTCGCCCTCGAGCTTCTCGGCCACCCGCAGCACGCCAGCGTCGAGGAGATCGACCACCTGCAGCACGGCGTCGCCGTCGAGCTGGCTGGGGTCGGCGATGCTGAGCTCGATGCGGGCCTTGAGGTCGGCGATGTCCATGGACGCTCCTGGGGACTGCGTCATCGCGGGCCGTCGCGGCCTGCGCTCTGCTGTTCATAGCCCGCTATGGAGGGGGGCCGCCCGAGCCCGTGCGCCAGCGACATCCACCCGGCGTGTCGTTACGATGCCAGTCGCGGCTCGGCCCTCGGCTCCCACGAGCGGCTCCCCCTACTTCGAGGCTCACCATGGCCCATCGCCTGCTCCCCTTGCTCGGAGTGCTGGTCCTCCTCACGTTCCTGCCGCGGGCGGCGCTGGCCACCCCCGACATGATCCGCCACGGCTACACCAGCTGTGCCCAGTGCCACATCGACCCCAGCGGCGCCGGCACGCTGACCACCTACGGCCGCGCTCAGACCGAGATCCTGGTCGCCACGCCCTGGGGCGCGCGCGCCGCAGGCTGGGAACCTGGCACCGAGAAGGACTTCCTGTTCGGCGTCTTCCCATTGCCCGGTGGCCTCACCCTGCAGAGCGACCTGCGCTCGGTGCTCATCCCGCGCCCCGGGGCCCTGCGCTACATCCTGATGCAGGCCGATCTGCGCGGGAACTACGCGGCGGGTCCCTTCCGGGCCGGCGGAAGCCTGGGGGCGGTGAGCGAGGGGGCCCGCATGGCCCGGGTGAGCTCGGGGGACACCTGGAACATGGTCTCCCGCGAGCACTGGCTGGGGGTGGCGCCCGCGCGCAACCTGCTGGTGCGGGTCGGGCGCTTGAACCTTCCCTTCGGGCTGCGCACCGAGCAGCACCTGCTGGATCCGCGGGTGGCCACCCGCACCGACACCAACGACGATCAGCAGCACGGCCTGGCCGTGGCCTGGGAGTCCGGGTTCATGCGCGCCGAGCTCATGGGCATCGCCGGCAACCTCCAGGTCAGCCCCGACGACTTCCGTGAGCGCGGCGCGGTGGGCTACGCGGCCTTCCCCATCGGCCAGCGGGTCGAGCTGGGTGTCTCGGGCCTGTGGGCCAGCTCCAAGCTCGACGTGGACACCCTGCTGCCTCGCACGCGCCAGGCCTACGGCCTCTTCGGGCGGGCCGGGTTGGGCCCGGTGGCGCTGCTGGGCGAGGCCGATCTGCTCCTGGATGCCCACGACGATGCGGCCGCGGCCAAGGGCGGCACGGGCTTTGTGCAGGCCGACTGGGAGGCGGTCCAAGGCGTGCATGTACTGGGCACCGGAGAGTGGTGTGACGACGACCTGAGCGACACCAGCCAGGGCGTCCCCACCGGCACCCTGTCGCTCCACTGGTTCGCCTGGTACCGCGCCGACATCCGGGTGGACGCCATGCGCGGGGTGCTGGCTTGCACCCCGGGTGTGGAGCCCGCCTGGATGGGGCTGGCCAGCTTCCACTTCTTGCTGTAGAGGCCCGCATGAACCCCCTCCTCCTCCTGCTGACCGGCGCCGCCCTCGCCCTGCCCCAGTTCCCCGGGGCGGTCCAGGATCACATCGGCGTGCCCTGCGAGCCCCTCTGCACGCTCTGCCACCAGGGCACCCCGTCCTCGGGCACCGCCACCACGGACTTCGTCCTGGCCCTGCAGGATCGCGGCTTCGCCACCAGCGACGCCACCCTGCAGAGCGCCCTGGACGCTCTGGCGGCAGACGACGTGGACTCCGACGATGACGGCGTCGGCGATGTGGAAGAGCTGGTGGGCGGCGAAGATCCCAACCCCGGCGGCTTGGTCTTCTGCGATCTGCTCACGCCCAGCTACGGCTGCCTGTCCACCGCCGGCCGCGCCCCTGGTGCCGGCGAGGCCTTGCTGGGCTTTCTGGCCCTGCTCGGGCTGGCCTGGCTGCGGCGCTCATCGGGGCGGTGAGCGGGCTCGTCGTCAGGGGCTCGCTTCGTTGGTGGCTTCCACCAGGCGCAGGCTGGCCTCGGCGCGCATGGCGGCGTCCACGGTGACCCCCATGTACGACGGGATGGCCACGCCGTGCTGCGCGACGTCGAAGGGGAAGGAGGCCTGGAGCTTCCAGCCGAGCTTGTCGGTCTTGGCGCTCCACTCGATCTGCACCGGCTGAGTCACGCCGTGGACGGTGAATTGGCCCTGGACCGTGCCCTCGGTGGGCTTGTCGTCGGGGCCGGGCAGGGTCAGCTCGGCCGCCGGCACCGTCAGGATGGCGTCGGGGAAGCTGGCGGTCTGGATGTAGGTCTCGCGCATGTGGTGGTCACGGACGTCGATGCCGGTGTCCACGGTCTCCATGGGCACCGTGAAGACCAGCTGTTCACCCTGGTCCTCCAGGCGGATCTCGGCGGTGCGCCCCTCAAAGGACAGCGCCCCCGGGCTGCCCATGGCGACGAAGGTGACCTTGGACTTGCCGATGAGGGCCTTGCGCGCCTGGGCGGGGCCGGGGAGCAGCAGCGCTGTGAGCAGGGTGGCGAGCAGGATGGAGCGGGTGGGGCGCATGGGAACCTCGGGCAGGGTGGAGAGCCTCTGACGCGAAGATAGCCGTCGCTGCATGGAGTGAGGGCCCAGCGTACAGGGGACCCTCGGGGTGTGTAGCGCCGTGTACCGTTCGACGGACGGGCTGCGCGGGTTGCCACGGCGCCGATGGCGCCAGCGGCTCCTCGCCCAACATCACCGGCGAGGTCGCGGAGCTCGGTGACCAGGGCCTGCTCGAGACAGTCCTGTACGGCAAGGGCGACATGCCCGCCCAGGACCTCACCGATCAGGAGACCGCCGACCTGTTGGCCTACCTGCGGGACACCTTCGGCGGCTAGACGCCGGGGAAGCTCAGATCGCCGCCCACGCCTCGCAGGCTGCCTTGCAGCCGGCGAGATCGGGCACCAGGGCCAGGCGCAGCCAGCCGCGGCAGGCGTGGGTGCTGCCCAGCATGCGGCCAGGCACCACCACGATGCCGGCGCCGCGCAGCAGCTCGGCGTAGCTGGCGTCGTCGTGGCCTTGGGGCGCGCGGAACCAGAGGTAGAAGGTGGCCTGGCTGGGGGCGACCTCGAGGCCGATGCCCTCGAGGAAGGCGCGCATCAGCGCACGCTTGGCCGTGAAGGTGCCGCGTCGCTGGGCGGCGTGTGCGTCGTCGGACCAGGCGGCGGCGGCGGCGGCGTTGACGAAGTCTTGCGGCGCCACGCCGGGGTTGGTGCGCAGCTCGGCCAGGAGCTGGATCCATCGGGGGTCGCCCGCCAGGAAGCCCGAGCGGTAGCCGGTCATGCCCGATCGCTTGGACAGGGAGTGGATCACCAGCACGTTGTCCAGGCCCACCTCGAGCAACGACGGGGGGGCCTGGTGGTCGTACATGTCGGCGTAGCACTCGTCCGCCACCAGCAGGATGTCGTGGTCGAGGCAGAGCTGGTGGGTGCGGCGCAGATCTTCGAGCCCGGCCACGGCCCCCGAGGGGTTGTGAGGCGAGTTGATGAACAGGATGCGGGTGCGGGCCAGCAGGGCCGGGTCGAGCTCCCAGGGGCGGAAGCGCCAGTCGGCGGGCAGGGGGACCGCGTGGGGCTGGCCCCCCGCGAACAGGGTGCCGCGCTCGTAGGCCGGGTAGCTGGGGTCCGGGAAGATGACGGTGCGGTCGGGGGCCGCCGGGTCGATGGCGGCCAGGGGCAGGTGGAACACCGCTTCTTTGGAGCCGCTGGTGGGCAGCACCTGGGTGTCGGGGTCGATGGTGACGCCGAAGCGGCGCTCCAGGTAGGCCGCGATGGCCCGCCGCACGTCCCGCGAGCCGCGCACGGTGGGGTACTGGCTGCCTTCGGGCACCGCGTCCCGTAGGGCCTGGCGGATGAACGCCGGGGTGGGCTCGTCAGGATCGCCCAGGCCGAAGTCGAAGACGGGCCCTCCGGCTTCGCGCAGCCGCCTGGCGGCGCTGACCAGGGCGGCCATCGGGTAGGCATCGAGGCGCTCGAGGAGGGGATTGGTGCGGGGCACGGTGCAACCGGGTGCGGGGTGTCGCGAGGAGGGTAGCAAGACGGAGGGGGGATGTCATGGGCCCAGGCTGGCAGGCGGGCCTGGTGGTATCATCTCGGGGTGCCGTTTCCGTCCCGGGGGAGTTCTCGATGTGGATGATGTTGATGGTGTGTGTGGCGGCAGCGGAGCTCGAGATGGTGCCCGAGGACGGGCGCTGCCTGCCAGGGGACATGGTGGTGGTGTACGCGCCCGCCTTCGACACCGGCGGGCCGAGGACCTGCCTGTGGTCGGCGGAAGCGGGCCTGGTCGCGGAGGAGGAGGACGACGAGGGTGACGTGACCGTCCTGACCTGCCCGGACTGCGGTCGGCGCCGCCAAGACGAGATCTACGGGGTCTACACCTACTGCACCGACGAGGATCAGAACCCGGTCTGGATCTTCGACGAGATCGTGCTGGCCTGCTCCGAGATCGAGGGCGAGCCAGAGCCCGAGAGCTGCGGCTGTGGCACGGCGGCGGTCCCCGCGGCGTGGTCCCTGCTGCTGTTGCCCGGGGTGGTGCTACGGCGACGCAGGGTTGGGGGTTAGTGGGGCGGTCTTCCCAGGAGCCCCCAATGGCCAAGCTCTCGAAGCTCGAGCGGCGCCTGCTGCGCGCCATCGGCAAAGCCAACGCCGACTTCGGAATGATCCGCCCTGGTGACCGGGTGCTGGCGTGCGTGTCGGGGGGCAAGGACAGCGTGGCCATGATGCACCTGCTGGCCCTGATGAAGGCCCGGGTGCCCTTCGACTTCGAGCTCCACGGCATGCTGCTGGACCAAGGGCAGCCCGGCTTCGCCCCCGAGCCCCTGGTGGCCTGGATGGCCGCGCAGGGCCATGACTTCCGCATCGTGCGCCAGGACACCTACAAGGTCGTCACCGACAAGCTCGATCCCGGCGAGACCTACTGCTCGCTGTGCGCCCGCCTGCGCCGTGGCCGGCTGTACAAGGAGGCGTTCGAAGCTGGCTACGACAAGATCGCCTTCGGCCACCATCGCGACGACGCCCTCGAGACCTTGCTGCTCAACCTGTTCTACGCGGGCAGCATCGGCGCGATGGCCCCCCGCTTCACCTCGGACGACGGCCGCAACGTCATGATCCGGCCCCTGTTCTACTGCGCCGAGGCCGACATCGCGGCCCTGGCCGCCGAGCAGGGCTTTCCCATCCTGCCCTGCGGCCTGTGCGACAACCAGCCGGACCAGAAGCGCCAGGAGATGAAGCTGCTGCTGGACCAGCTGTGCGCCGACAACCCCAAAGTGCGCGGCAACATGCTGGCCGCCCTGGGCAATGTGCGGGCCAGCCACCTGCTGGACCCCAGGCTCCGCGCGGCTATGGGCTGCGAAGCCTGGGGCGAGGAGTAGCCGAGCCCCGATCAGTCGTCGTCGCGCTCGTCGTCATCGTCATCGTCATCGTCGTCGTCGTCGCCACCGTCACCGTTGGTCCCCTGGTGGCAGGTCTGGCAGCTGACGGGGTCGGGGAAGGCGGCGCAGCGGTGCTCCTGGCCGTGGCACT
>CALDOK010000076.1 GCA_937912125.1 uncultured Pseudomonadota bacterium | reverse complement strand
AGGCTGCGGGTCTTCGTCGTGGATCTCCGAGTGCAGCCATGACGACATGGAACGAAAAAAAGCCGCCTCTGAGGCGGCGATCCAAGCGAGGCTGCCGGGCCGAAGCCCAGCTGCGCAGCTAGCGGATTTCCTTGTGAACCGTGTGCTTGCGTTCGAACTTGCAGTACTTGGACAGCTCGAGGCGCTTGGGGTTCTTCTTCTTGTTCTTCTTGATGGAGTAGCGGCTGACGCCCGGCACACCGCTGGCGCGGCACTCGGTGCACTCGAGATGGACGGTGACGCGACTGGCTGTGCTCTTCTTGGCCATGATGAACCTCCTCGAATTCTTCGCCCTGTGGATTGGGCGGGCAGGAGGCCTGGCGCGATACAAGACCGCGTATGGCCCCCGGAGCGGCGGCCCCACTATGCCAGCCCCTGAAAGCTGTCAACCTCGAGCGCTCCATGCCGCGAGGCGGATAGAGGCCTGCCCGTGGAGCCCCTGAATCTACATGGTGTCCGGCCTCAGGACCTCGTGGCCGCCTTGGCAGCGAGGGGCGTCGAGATCCCCATTCAGGATGCGAGGCGTTGCCAGGACTGGGTCCTCACGCGAGGGCAGCATGATCTCGGGGATCCGGCGCTTCGAATCCGCCGGATCTCCCGTGCGGCGCTGCGGGAGCACACCGTGTGCGCTGGCCTGGTCATCGAGGCGCGAGAGCGCGACCCTGTGGACGGGAGCCTCCGGATCTTGTTTCGGGCCGGGGACGGCGCCTGCTTCGAGGCCGTGCTCATCGGTCTGGAGCAGGGAGGCCGGTTCACCGCATGCCTGTCGTCCCAGGTGGGCTGTCCGCTGGACTGTGCGTTCTGTGCCACGGGCAGGCTGGGGTTCCGGCGCCAGCTCGAGCCTTGGGAGATGGTGGCGTCCTTCTGTGCACTTCGGGCCGAGGCGGCAGGGAGGATCACCGGCGCGGTGTTCATGGGACAGGGTGAGCCCTTCCTGAACTACGACGCTGTGCTCCAGGCTGCGGCGGTGCTGTCCGACCCCAACGGAGCACGGGTGGACAAGAAGTCCATCAGCATCTCCACCGCTGGCTGGGTCCCGGGGATCCGACGCTTCACCACCGAAGGTCACAAGCAGCGCCTGGTGGTCTCCCTCACGTCGGCCCTGCCGGCACGCCGCGCCGTCCTGATGCCCTCAGCCGCCCGGTGGACCCATCGAGAGCTCGGGGACGCCCTGCGCGCCTACAGCGCCTCGTCACGGCGCCGGGTCACCTTGGCCTGGGTGCTGTTGGGCGGCGTGAACCACGACCAGGCCGAGGTGGACGCGTTGGTGGAGCTCTGCCGCGAGGTCCGCGTCCGCATCAGCCTGCTCGATGTCAACGACAAGCGGCCAGACGGCTTCCGCCGCGCCACCGACGCCGAACGCGAGGACTTCATCGATCGGCTCCAGGCCTTGAAGGCACCCATCGTGCGCCGCTACTCGGTGGGCCTCTCCTCCGACTCTGCCTGCGGGATGCTGGCAAGCGCCCACCAGAGGTAGCTCGCCAGCCACCGCCATACTGGGCGCGAAGTAAGGATGCAGGCTGACCTTGTCCGCCCACAACGGTACGGTCCCATCCCTCTACACCGAGGCTCCTACCCCTCGAACCCCGGACCGCCCTTCGGGATCTCTTCGGTAGGGGGCGCGGCGTCGTCCAGGGGGCTGGGGTCAGGCGGGGGTGGTGCCTGGGTCAGGGCGTGGCGTCTGAAGGCATGACGCAGGGTGTCGAGCATGGTGGCGATGTTGCGGGCCTCGCGCAGATGCTTGGTGAGCCACCCTTCGGCCAGCAGCTGTGCGAAGAGGTCTTTGAGCCACAGCTGGGTCTGGCGGTCGGCTGGGCAGGCCAGGATCACCACCAGCAGGTCCACGGGCTCCCTGCGGGGGAGATCGAACGCGACAGGCTTGGCCATGGTGAACACGCCCACGGTGGGGGCTTCGATGGTGGGCAGCACGAATCCGGACAGGGCCACGCCGTCGCCCAGCGAGGTGATCTGCTGGGTCTCTCGCTCCCACAGGGCGTCGAGGATGGGGGGCTCGAGATCGGTGTTCTCCACCGCCGCCAGAGAACGTGCGACCTGGGCGAACAGTTCGCGCTTTGTAGACACCCGCAGCTGGGGAATCAGGGCTGCGTGGCGCAGGAAGGGCTCCACGTCCTGGTCCAGGCGGGGGGAGTGAACCGGGGCGTGGAAGCGGCTGTGGACCTTGTGGCGCGGGGTCTTGAGACGCAGCACGGCGCAGCGGGCACGCTCCAACAGGGCGAGATCCGGTGAGCCGAACAGCAGGTTGCGCAGCGCGGACTCCGGTGGGGCGCCCATCACCAGCAGATCGTAGTCAGTGCTCAGCTCCTCGATGGCCGCGTCGGCGTCCTGGGTGCGCAGGACCAAGTCGGAGGTCTGTGACTTGCAGAGGCGGGTGAACTGACGGTGGTACTCTCGGTGGGCGTGCATGGAGCTGTCGGGTTCATCCACGGGCACCGGCATGAACAGGGTCAGGCTGCCCCCGCACTTGGCCGCGAGCCGATCCGCGATGTGGACGACCATGCTGTCGTAGGGGCCTGGGGTCGCCAGCACCAGGATGCGCCGGAAGCAGGCCAGGCCTACGTCACCCCTGTCGCTGTGCCGCACGGACGGCTTGAAGACGGCGAGATCGCAGGGTGGATGGTCGAGCCACCAGGACATGGGGTTGGGCAGCAGGCGCCTGTGGGCGGAGTCGCCGGGCCAGGCCATGACGATCCAGTCGGCGTGGATCAGCCGCGCGTGATGCGCCAAGGCCTGCCGAGCGTTGTGAGTGATGACATCGCGGAAGTCGACCTTCACGTGCAGCTCTTCGCCCACCGCATCGCTCTGGACCTCCAGTTGGTGCATGCGGTCGTCCTGGTCCTCCAGGTACATGAGCATGGTCTGGTCGGGCACCTCTTCGAGGCGGACCACCTCGAGCACGCCATCGGTCTCCACAAAGGTCGCACCCAGCCGCATGAGCAGGGCGGCGTCCTCCTGAGCCCTGAACAAGGGGACGATCACGCGGGGTACCGTCAGTGGTGCTTCGTCACGGGCCTCGTTCACCGCGGTCTGGCTGGACAGTTCCTGGCCCCAGAGGTGGCGCAGTACCCCAGCGCGCTTCACCCGGCTGCGGGCGTAGATGAAGTACCAGGCGGTGCCGAGGGTAGCGGCTCCGCCGACACCCCACAGCGCCAGCCAGCCCAGCTGGAAGAGCAGCCAGCCGCCGCCGAAGATGCCGACGATCTGCAGCCAGGGGTAGAAGGGCGCCCTGAAGCTTGGCTTGTACCACTCCGTTGCGGTCTCCCGCAGCATGATCAAGGCGAGGTTGTCCACGCAGAACAGGAAGATGGTAAAGGCCGAGGCCAGCTTGGCCAGCTTCACTACCGGGAGCCCCGTGACCAGGAGCACCAGGAGCAAGCCGGTGAGGGCGATGGCACGGACGGGGGTGCCGAGCCGGGGGTCGACTCGCTGAAGCGCCGAGGGCATCAGCCTGTCCCGACCCATGGCGAATGGGTACCGGGTGGACGACAGCACGCCTGCGTTGCACATGGACATCAGGCCCACCACGGCGACCACGGCGAAGATTGTCCGCCCGGTCGGGCCGAAGAAGGTCGCCGCAGCTGTGGCGACAGGGGTGACATCCTCGCCCATGGTGGTGAAGTCCACGTGGCCCATGATGACCGTGGCCACCAGTCCGTACAGGAGCATCACCGTGATCTGGGCTGCGATCATGCCATAGGGGATGTTCCTGCTGGGGTTGCGCACCTCTTCGGCCACCGAACAGACCTTGGTCACCCCGGCGTAGGAGACGAAGACGAACGCGGCGCCCTCGAACACGCCGATGCTGCCTTGGGGGAACATGGGGGTGAGCAGCGAGCGGTCCACCGCGAATCCACCTCCAATGACGAAGGCTGCGAGCGCGAGCAAGGACAGCCCGACCACAGCGATCTGCAGACCCATGGCCTTGCCTGCACCCAGAATGTTGAGCACCAGAATCAGCGCGAGCACCCCCAAGGCGAAGTGTTGGGGGTTCATGGCGCTGAAGATCGCCAGGTACGCGCCCAGGCCCGCCAAGGCGAAGGCCGTCTTGGCCGCCAGTGAGAACCACGTGCCCAGACCAGTGATGGTGCCCATCAGCGGTCCCATGCTGCGGTCGACGTAGACGTAGGACCCACCGGATACAGGCATCGCTGTGGCCAGCTCGGCCTTGGAGAGCAGGGCGGGGAAGACCAGCAGACCCGCCAGTAGGTAGGACAGGCCGACCATGGGTCCCGCGATGGCGCCCGCCATCCCCGGGAGAACGAAGATGCCGGACCCCAACATCGCGCCCACGGCGATGGCGAAGACCGAGGCTAGGCCGAGCTGCCTGTCGAGCTGTTTCTGCAGGGGAGGCTCCGAATGATACTGGGTTCGCGCATTCTCCCATAACGAGGAGTTCCCATGCGCTCGCTGGTACTCTTGGCTCTCTGTGCCTGCGCTCCCAAGGACGACACAGGTCCGGGCGACACCCCAGGGGAGACAGGCGAAACCAAGCTTGTTCGCGAATGCGCTCCGGCCGACGCCGATCCGGAGCCGACCTGGGAGGGCCACCCCTCCGACGGCTGGCGCTGGAACAGGCAGGGCGCGCTGTTCGAGGATGCCGAGCCCCTGATGTACGGTGAGGGCGACCTCGCTCCGAGTCTGGTGGCGGTCCCGGGGGGCTTGCACTTGGTCTTCGCTCGCCAGCGTGCGCTGGATCGCGACCTATGGGTGAGCACCAGCAGCGATGGTGAGCAGTGGACCGCTCCGGTGGCCGCCACGGGGCTGACCCCGGGCGGGTCGGGGTACCCGGGCTTGCTCTACGACGAGGGTCGCTTCCGGCTCTGGCATGGCTCGGGCGATCTCTACTACTCGGAGAGCAGCGACGGCGTGGCTTACGAGTCCAGGGGGCAGATCATGCTCACCGGCGGGAACTCCGACTTCGACAGCTACTCGGCGCTCTACCCGAACCCGGAGCGGCTCGAGGGGGGGCTGGCGCTGTTCTACACCGGCTTCGACGGCGCGACCTACGCCATCGGCGCGGCGACGAGCGTGGACGACGGAGAGACATGGGAGAAGGAGCGCGACATCATGGAGCGTGGTCCCGATGGCTTCGACAACGCCGCGGTGGCCCAGCCCGTGTACCTGTACCACGGCCGCCAGAACCTGCTGTGGTACGGCGGCTACGACACCTCCCTCACCGACCCCGGCCCCTGGCGGGTCGGCTTCATCGACCACAACAGCGCCGACCGCACCGTCGCCATCCCCCTGTCCGAGTCTGGCCATGACGCCTGGAGCACCCGCGATCCCGCGGTTGTGCCCTGGGGGGACGGCTGGCTGATGATCTACGCCGGCATGGGTGACGACGGCATCTACCGCTTGCTGCGCGCCACCTCGGACGTCTGCAACTAGAGGGCCACCATCACCGCGGCGGCCATGCCCATGACGATGGCCACCCCGCGCTTCCAGGTGAGGGGCTCCTTCAGGAAGATGGTGGCCAGGATCAGGATGAAGACCGTGGAGCTCTGGTTGAGCACCGAGGCGGTGTTGGTCTGGGTGTAGGTCATGCCCAGAATCCACAGGAACAAGGCGAAGTAGGTGCCGATCGTGGCGGCGGGGATCGCCACCTTCCAGTGGGGGCCGGGGCTGAAGACCTTGATCACCCCGCGTCGCCAGCGGGGCATGGCGCCCTGGGCGGCCAGGAAGATCGCGCCGCCGGCCAGGCGCACGGTGGTGGCCCACATGGGCTGGCTGCGGTCGAGCACGGGCTTGGCCCAGACGATGCCCGCGGCCATGGTCAGCATGGCCACGATCCCCAGCACCACGCCTTCGCGGATGGCGCGACGGGCGGCGGGGTCGTCCGCGCGCTCCTCGGGGCTCCAGGTGCCCACCAGGATGGCGACCACCATCAGCGCCATGGCGGGCAGTAGCCAGGGACCGCGGGGCTCACCCAGGTACAGGGCCGAGCAGAGCACCACGAAGGGGCTGTACATGCAGTCCACGATGGCCGAGCGGCCGGCGCCGAGCCGGTTGAGGCTGGCGAAGAAGACGCTGTCGGCCACCGCGATGCCCAGAGCGCCGCTGCCCAGCAGCACCAGCCAGTCCGCCAGTGGGGCCCCTTCGGGGAAGAACGGCACCCCGAAGATGGGCATGGTCACCGCGAACAGCAGCAGCCCAACGACCGCCTTGAACAGGTTCAGGGCCACCGGCTCGATGGTCTCGCCGGTCTTGCGGAACAGGATCACCGCGACCGCCCACAGCAAGGCACAGCTGAAGGCGTAGATCTCCCCTGCCTGAAGGAAGGGGATGCCGGTGTCGAAGACGAAGGGGCTCATGGCGCCGGCGGAATACCGCTGGCACGGGGCCAAGGCAAGCCGCTACTTGCGTGGAGGCGGCAGATCCTTGCGTTCGGCGAACTTGCCGGTGCGAGCCTGGTAGAAGGTGCGGCACTTGTAGCGGTCGGGCCGGCCCATCAGCTCGATGCCCTCGCGGGGATGCTCGTTGTAGTACCCGGTGATGGCGTAGGGCAGGTGGTAGCCCCAGCGCAGGGAGTCGCGCAGGGTAGCGAACTCGTCGACCAGGTCGAGCACCGGCTTGACGTCGTAGCTGGGGTTGTCCAGGTAGAACAGCAGCAGCTCGAGAGGGCAGTTGCCGGCGCCGCGGCCGATGCCGTGGATGGTGGCATCGACGATGTCGGCACCCTCGTCGATGGCGGCGATGGAGTTGGCGAAGGCCTGCTGCTGGTTGTTGTGGAAGTGGGCGCCGATCTTCTTGCCTTCGCCCAGGTAGTTCATGTACTTCCGGAGCATGTAGCGAACGTGGTACGGGAACAGCGCGCCGTAGCTGTCCACCAGAGCCAGGACATGGGCGCCGCTGTGGGCCACGCGCATCAGAGCCTGGTCCAGCTCCTTGATCTCCACGGCCGAGACCGCCATGAGGTTGATGAAGGTCTCGTACCCGGCCTCGAGGCAGTGATCGACGATCCGGAAGGCCTCGTCGAGCTGATGGGCGTAGCAGGCCACCCGGACCACATCCACCACCGTGTCACGCTTGGCGGGGATGTCGGCAGCGGTGACGCGGCCGATGTCGACCATGGTGGTCAGCTTGATGCGGCCGGGCTTCACGGCGCGGCGCAGGTCTTCTTCAGTGCAGAAGCGCCAGGGCCCTGCGCCGGCGAAGACCCCGGGGGTGGTGCGGTAGCCCACCTCCATGTAGTCGATGTTCGCCTCGACCAGGGCGTCGAAGACCATGGTGACGAGGTCGTGGTCGAACTGCCAGGCGTTGCAGATCCCGCCGTCGCGGATGGTGCAGTCCAGGACCTTGGTGCGCCGCCGGCGGTCGGTGACGAGTCCATCGGGGCAGCAGTTGATGCGATAGTCCGAGCCCATCTTGTCTCCGTGATCGCCCCGCCCTGGGCGGGATGCCCGGCGGTGGCGAGGGACCACGAGGGTAACACCGGGGAAGCGGAGCCGCTCAGCCGCGCTTGCGCCCCGCGCTCTTCTTGTGGGCTGGCTTGCCGCCCTGGCCTCGAGCGGCCCGGCCGCGGGCCTTCGCCGAGGGGTCGGTGGGGCCCTGCTGGGTGTCCGGGTAGAGCTCGTGGACCCAGGCGCGGAACTCTTCGAAGGTGCCGTCCTGGATGCTGGCGCGCATCCGCTCCATGAAACGGATGAACCAGCGCACGTTGTGGATGGTCGCCAAGGTGGCGGCCAGGATCTCGCCCACCCTGAAGAGGTGGTGGACGTAGGCTCGGGTGAACTGCCGGCAGGTGGCGCAGTCGCAGTTGGTGTCCAGGGGGTAGAAGTCGCGCCGGTAGCGGCGGTCGGTGAGCCGGATGCGACCGCTGTCAGTGTAGATGGTGCCCGACCGCGCGTGGCGGGTGGGGATCACGCAGTCGAACATGTCGATGCCCCGCGCCACACCCTCGACCAGATCCTGTGGGCGGCCGACGCCCATGAGGTAGCGCGGGGAGTCCCGAGGCATCCACGGGGTGGTGGCCTCGAGGATGTCGCGCATCTGCTCGGGGGTCTCGCCCACGGCCAGCCCGCCAACCGCGTAGCCGTCGAAGCCGATGTCGGCGACGGCCTGCGCGGAGCGCTTGCGGAGGTCGTGCCAGAAGGCCCCCTGGACGATGCCGAACAGCGCCTGGTCGGTGCGGGTGTGGGCCGCCTTGGAGCGTGCCTCCCAGCGGTGGGTGCGCTCGAGGGAGGTCTCGGCGTAGGCACGGTTGACGTCGGCGGGCAGACACTCGTCGAAGACCATGGCCACGTCGGCACCCAGGGCCTGCTGCACCGCCATGGAGATCTCGGGGCTGAGGCGGGTTTTTTTTCCGTCCAGCTCGTAGTGGAAGCTCACGCCATCTTCGTCCACCTCTTTGTCGAGGCTGAAGACCTGGAAGCCTCCGGAGTCGGTCAAGATAGGCAGGTCGACACCCATGAAGCGGTGCAATCCACCGGCCTTTTCGACGATCTGCTCACCCGGCCTCTGGGACAGGTGGTAGGTGTTGGCCAGTATGATGGACACGCCGGCCTCGGTGATGTCGCGGGGCTGGGTGGCGCGCAGTGCGGCCTGGGTCCCGACGGGCATGAACACCGGCGTGAGCACCTTTCCGTGCGGTAGCGAGAGGCTCCCGGCGCGGGCGTCGGCGTGGGTGGACTCGAGCTCGAAGTGTACGTTGTGCATGGGGGACACCGTAATGCACCGTGGTGGGTTAGGGGACTTAGTGACCGCGCGTCAGCATGGTCGCCTTTCCTGTTGTCCTGCTGTTGCGCTACCCCTGACCGCCGCGTAAGGTTGTAGCTTCCTGTACCCCCACCTGGAGCGGATAGGCCCCATGGCATCTGGAGGACGCCCCAGGCCGGCCCCTTTCCCCTCGGGGATGAAGTTGGGCGATCACTACCGGGTTGAAGGCCTGGTGAGGTTGGCCGAGGGCCGGATGTTTTATCTGCTGAACGATGATCGTCCCGATCAGGCGTTCCGCACCTGCTTCGATTGCGGCTACCAGGAGAACCCGGGTGAAGCCAAGGCCTGCCTGCAGTGCGGTGGGGCCATGGTGGATCGCAAGTTCCTGATGTCGGTGCGCTGGGACCCTACCTTCTACGCGCCATACCTCGAGCTCCACCGCCGCGGGCTCAAGCACCCTGGTGTGCGCTGGCCCACGGACGTCTTCCTCCACGACGAGCTGTTGTGCGCGGTGGTGCCCTACCAGTCCGAGTCCTTGCTGCTCGACGAGTGCGCCCCGCTGACCGACGACGAGCTGCTTCGCTTCGCCCAGTGGATCACCGGCACCTCCGCATTCCTGATGCACCAGGGCGTCCGGCTCGAGGCGCTGGGCGCCAGCAACTTCCTGCTCACCTCGGAAAACGAGCTGCGCTTCTACGACCTGGCCGTGGCCAGCATCCAGGACGAGCCCGTCGACAGCGGTGAACAAGGCGAGATGGTCCAGCAGATCGTGATGCTGCTGCGGCGCTTCGTGGCGGTCGACTGCGTCCCGTTCTGGGACTTCATCGAGCAAGCCGAGTCCGGTGCATTCCCGGACGTGCCCAGCTTCGGCGAGGCGCTCCAGGCGTTGTTCTCGCAGCTCAGCGCCGATCGAAAGCCTGTCCCCGCCGCGGCCCTCACCGACGTGGGGCTGTGCCGTGACCTCAACGAAGACAACTGGAACTGGGCCGAGCTGGCCCCGAACATCCACCTCTTCGTGGTCGCCGACGGCATGGGCGGTCACGCCAGTGGCGAGGTCGCCAGCGAGTTGGCCAGCCGCACCATCTGCCGTGTGGCCAAGGATCGCATCGTCAGCAGCCCCGAGCTCACCGTCGAGGTGCTCGAGAACATCCTCGACGAGGCCTTCCAGGCCGCCAACAACACGGTCAAGGAGATCGCCGAGCGACGGGGCAACGACATGGGCACCACCCTGGTGGCCTGTCTGCTCATCGAAGGCCGCTTGGCCCTGCTGGCCAACGTCGGCGACTCTCGCGGCTACCTGCTGCGCGACAAGGTCCTCCACCAGGTCACCCGCGACCACTCCCTGGTCGCGCGCATGGTCGAGCAGAACCGCATCACCCCCGAAGAAGCGCGCAACCACCCCCACAGCAACATCCTGCTGCGCACCGTGGGCACTGAGCGCAACGTCGAGATCGACATCTTCTCGGTCGAGGTCGAGAAGGGCGATCGGGTGCTGCTGTGCTCCGACGGTCTGTGGGGCGAGGTCGACGACGAAGACATCGAGGCGATCCTCAACCACTACCAGGACCAGCGGGTCATCAGCCGTGAGCTGATCCGCGCCGCCCACCACGGTGGTGGCAAGGACAACATCACGTTGATCCTGGTCGACAACGACCCCAGCGTCTACACCAAGGGCTAGCAGGCCTGGGGCAGTCGGGGTTTCGTCGCTGGGCTGCCCAGCGCGGCTACTCGCCGGTGGGGGACACCAGCGCTCGGACCTCGGCGTCCAGGGTGGCCTCGAGCTCCATCATCGCGGGCGCGCCGGCTGAGAAGACGATGCCGTTGGAGTCCACCAGCACCACCATGGGGGTCTCCCGCACACCGTAGCGGTCGGCGACGATGTGGTGGTTGTCGCGAAGCACGGGAAAGTCGAGGCGCAGGCTGGTGACCCAGTCGGCCACCTCGGGCTCGGCATCGATGGAGATGGCGATGAAGCGGATGCCCTCACTGCGGTAGCGGCGAGCCAGGTTGTTGATGGGGCGCAGGCCTTCGCCGCCGCCGGGGCGGTCGAAGAAGTACAGCACCACCCCCGTGGCGGGGTGGGCAGGCTGGATGCCGACCAGCTCGCCGAGGGTGACCGTGCGCTGCCGAACGAGGGCTACCGCGGCGTCCTCGTTCATGGCTTGCAGGGAGAAGGCCCGGGCGGGCGCTCCCACCGTGATGGGCTCTTGTGCTCGGACCACGCCCGTCGTAAGGGCCAACAACAGCGGAATGGCGGCCAGCATCGAGGTACCTCCTGCGCCTATACTCTCTGGACGGGAGCGGCGGCGGTCCGCCGGACTTCGCCCGACTGTACCCGTCCACCACGTCCGGAGCAACACGCTGGCCATGTCCCTTCCATCCACCTTCGCCCCGATCTTGCCTCTGGCACACCGCTGTCGCGCCGCGGGCGGTCGCGCCCTGCTGGTTGGAGGTGCTGTGCGGGACATGCTGCTGGCTCACCACGGGCTGGTGGGAAGTGGGGGAGCGTCGGGGGTCGGACACGGGCCTGTGGATCTCGATGTGGAGGTCCACGGGCTGCCGCTGGATGCTCTCGAGCGCATCCTGGTGCGGCTCGGCCCCGTGAACCTCGTCGGGAGGGCGTTCTCGGTGTTCAAGCTGTCCCTGGGCGGCGCTGACATCGACGTGAGCCTGCCGCGCAGGGACAGCCGGGTGCGCCCCGGCCACCGTGGCATCCGTGCCCAAGGCGATCCCTGGCTAGGGCTCGTGGAGGCCGCCCGGCGACGAGACCTGACGGTGAACGCCATCGCCTTCGACCCCCTGAGCGACGAGCTGGTGGATCCCTTCCACGGCGAGGCGGACCTGAAGCGGCGCTTGCTTCGTGCGGTGGACCCCGCCACCTTCACGGAGGACCCACTGCGAGCGCTGCGCGTGCCTCAGTTCGCGGCTCGTTTTCGCTTCGATGTGGATCCCGCCCTGCGGGAGCTGTGTGGCTCCGTGCCGGTCCACGAGCTGCCTGCCGAGCGCATCCACGGTGAGCTGCGCAAGCTGCTCATGCTGCCGTCCGCTCCCTCCTGGGGCCTGCGGGTGGGGGTGGAGGCCAGCTTGTGGAGGCGGCTGCATCCGGCGCTCGCGCAGCTAGACTGGGAGCCTGTGTATCGGGCCGTGGACCAGGCGGTCGCCGCACGGGACGGGGTCCTGGCGGGGCAGCCGGGACGCGCCGAGGCGCTGATGCTCTGCGCCCTGCTTCATCCTGTGGACCCCGGGCAGCTGGAGTCCGTGTTCGACCGTCTGGATGTCCACAGCGCCGCGGGCTTCTCCCTGCGTGGGGCTGTGCAGGGCGCCCTGGCTCGCGCGCCGGCGTTGACGGCTCCCATCCCCGATGGCGCGCTGCGAACCCTCGCGCGGGAGGCCCGGCGCATGGGCGGGCTGCGGCTGTGGCTGGCGCTGGCCCAGGCCCTGGGGCGGGACTGCGCCGGCCCTGCCAGGCGCGCCGAGGAGCTGGGGGTGGGCCTGGAGCCGCCGGGGCCTCTGGTGAGCGGTCGCGATCTGAAGGCGCTGGGAATGGCTCCGGGGCCCGACATGGGGGTCCTGCTCGAGGAGCTCTACCTACGGCAGCTCGAGGAGGGCATCCAGGACAGCGCGGTGCTCCTCGAGGGTCTGGGTCCGGCCCCGCGTGGCCCGTAGGCTGCTTGGCAGGGTAAGTGCTGGTCTTCATCGGCCCCCGGGACCCCCATGCTTCGAGCTGCTCCACGCGTCGTCGTCTTCACCGCCCTGGCCGGACTTGCCCTCCTGGTTCCGTTGGCCTCTGCGCAGCAAGCCGAGCCCACCGGCCTCGCCGTCGCCGAAGCGCAGTCAGCGGTCGTCGCCCGCACGGCGGCGGGTGTCGAGCTTGTCGCCGACCTGCGGCCCTCGTACCTGGCGGGCCGTTCGCTGGTGGTCACCCTGCGCGTCACCAACCCGCACGAGGCCGTCGTCGAGTTCCCCAGGCTCGATCTTTTGCCCCACCTGGTCACGTTCGAGCTGGTCTCGTCCAGTGGCAAGAAGCAGACCCGCTACAACACGCCACCGGACGAAGAGGAGCTGCTGCGCTGGCAGCTGCCCCCCCGCGGCTCCCGCCAGGTCAGCCTGGAGATCCCGGTCAGCTCCACCCTGGCCCCCGGGCGCTACGAGCTGAAGGTCGTCGTGCAGGTCGGCGACGAGGCGCTCGTGCTGGGGCCCAGCACTGTGCTCGTCGAGCAGCCCAAGCCCGTCGCCGCCGACGTCACCGAGGCGGGGTCCTCGACCCTCGGGTGGCAGGTCCCCTGGGTCCACCAGGGTCAGGCCGGCTACGATCTCTACCTGCACACGGCGCCCGATGGTCGCCCGGGCGACAGGGGAACCGAGTGGCGCCTGACGGCCCTCGAGGGCCGCGTGGATCCGCTCCTGTCCATGGGGCGCAGCGTCGATGGCGCGGATCGCTACGTGTACTGGCGCAGCGGGGAGCGCAACATCGCCTACGCACGGCTCGAGGAGCGAAAGCTACGCCATGAGCCCCGGGAGGTCAGCCTTCCCTACCCGAGCTGGCAGCTGCTGGCCCGCGCGGGAGGAGACGCCGAGGGCGGCCTGCATGTGCCGGTCTGGATTCCAGCTCCCGCGGGCGCCGGGGGCGAGGTCCGGGTTGTCAGCATCGATCCCCGCGGCCAGCCCCGCTTCCGCAAGGTGGTCGCGCTGGATGCGCCGCCGGCGGCGGACAGCTGGGTGGACGGCGCGGGCCGCCTGCGCCTGCTGCTGCACCATGACGGCAAGCTCGACCTCTACACCATGGACGCCGCGCCAGAGCAGGAGCTGCCCGCTGTGGGCCACCGCCTGTTGCCCCAGGCTGTGCGTGCTGGTGAGGTCCAGCTGCTGGCCCAGCCCCGCGCTGCCCAGGGCGGTTCGGCTTCCGGAGCGTTGGTCTCTGGCAAGATCATGGGTTTCGTTTCCGATCGCCTGGCTGCCATGACCCCCCCTCCTGTGCTCGGAGTGCGCTTCGGGGTGCTCCCCGAGAGTGATGACCAGGCAGGGGGCACGGCCGTCTTCGCGTGGCTTGGTGAGGCCGAAGACCGGGCTCAGGGGCTGCCAGGGATCTGGCTGAGCATCAACGGTCGCGTCATCGCCACCGTGCCCGGTGCCGGCATCCCCGGCGGTAGCAGGGTCAGCCAGGTGGCACCGCGTGGCTACCAGCCCTACATCCTGGTGGGTGTGGACGGTGCCGGTGTCAGCTGGGCCCACTGCTCTACATGGGAGCAGCCCATCGAGCTCGGTCGCTTGGGGCCCTACGACGGCGTGCGGCTGGACGGAGACGGGCAGGCGTGGCTGGTTCGCATCCTGCCGGAGCGCGGCGTGGTGGTGGCGCCGGTAGCCTCTGCGTCGTTGGTGAAGCCCTGAAGCACCACAGCCGCCCCGAAGGGCGGCTGTTGGGACGGCTCCGGACAGGCTAGTCGGGCGGGCTGCCGCACATGTCCGGGTTGGCCATGCAGTAGTTGTACATGTCGTTGTCGCAGTAGGCCTGCTCGAGCTCATCGAAGCCCTCGCGCACCGAGGACATGACCTCTTCGCCTTCGACCCACACGTCGCGGGACTCGTAGCGCAGGGTGCACTCGTCGATGTTGCGGCAGCCGCCGTCGTACACGGCGGTAGCGAAAGACAGGATGCTGTCATCGATGGGCAGGGAGAAGGTCTTGAGCAGCACGGTGTACTCGATGCCCTCGCGGCCCTCGGTGTCGATCTCGCAGTACTCGGCGTTTGCTTTGCCCGCGTAGGCGGGGGTGTCGCCGTAGTAGTCGACGTTCTCGCACAGGTTGTAGGCGATCTCGACGGTGTTGCCGAGGCTGTCGGTGTACTGCCCGTAGAAGTCGCCCAGCTCGATGCCTGGCGAGCCCGTGTAGGTGGCGGAGAAGCCGGCCTTGAGGTCCAGGTCGCCGTCGTCGAGGTAGTTGTCGGAGTAGGAGTAGGTCTCGGAGGGGTTGTTGGTGGCCACCGAAGTGTTCCAGAACACGGACTCGGGATCGACCACGATGCAGACCTTGTCGCCGGTACCCAGGAAGGTGTACGTGGCTCCGGACTGCGCGCCGGGTTCCGGGGCACCGATGTTGGCATAGGTGATGTACTGGTGCCGGCTCGAGGCGTCGTCCCACTCGGCGTCGGTGAGCACGAGGAGCTCGCCGAGCTCGAGCACGGGGTCCACCCCTTCGGTCTGCTGGGGCACCAGGTAGGCGCCGGTGCGGTCGCAGGCGGAGACCAGGGTCAGAGACAGGATGATGATGGAGCTTCGCATGGTCATTCCCCTCAGCAACCGGACGCGGGACAGTCGAGCACCAGCAGGGGCTCGTCGTCCTTGGAGGTCATCACGTGCGCATCGCGCACCACCCAGTCGCCTTCGTTGATGTAGAGGCTGGGGTAGTTCAGGATGTCGTGGTGGTGACCACCGGCGCTGAAGTAGAGGTTGTAGTCGTTGCGGGCGTTGCCGAGAACGTCGTCGTTGCAGGTGGAGAAGGTGAAGTCCTGGGAGGGGTTGTCCAGGAAGCCCCAGATGGACATGCCTTCGGTCCACACCGTGTGGCGCATGGTGAACTCGGCCACGAAGTCGCCCTCGTATTCGGCCGCGAGCTCGTGGCCGGCGGTGATCTGCTCGAAGTCGAGGTCGGGGACCAGATCGCCGTCTTCGTCTTCGGCGATGGCCAGGAAGCCGAACTCGGTGAGCTCGGTGTTGTAGTAGTAGTCCAAGCAGTACTGCTGGTAGTAGTCCGGAGACTCGACCAGATTGCCGAAGGGGTCCACCACCGGCTCGTCGGACCACGAGAAGTACTCGATGATCTTGTCGAAGCTCTCGAAGCGACCCGTGGTGACCTTGCAGGCCACGGCTTCGAAGCAGGCGAAGTCGAAGCGGCCGATGCTGGTGCCACCATAGGGGTAGGTGTTGCCCGGGTAGGCCGGATCGATGACCGGACCCATTTCTGGGTGAGGGTAGGGGAAGCCCGTGTTGGTGACCGAGGGGTAGGCCCCCAGGAACACGGGGCCCAGGAAGCGGATGTCCGTGAGTTCGGTCTCGACACCGTCGATCTCGACGATCTTGGTGGCGGCTTCTTTGGGGACGATGACACGCCCGGAGAAGTCGATCTCGGGGAGGTCCTCTTCGTAGCCGCAGGAGGTGGCGCCGAGGACGATGAGCAGGATCGGGAGAGTACGCATCGTGGTTCCCATTAGAAGTGGTACCGGAGGCCCATGCTTAGGCTGAGCGGGCTCTGGCGCGAGGCGATCACCCAGCGGTTCTGGGCGTAGACGTAGGCGGCGTTGCGGCTGTTGGCTTGCTGGTTGTTGGTGATGTTGGAGAGCAACACGGTGGCCTCGAGCTCGCCCTTGCGGACCGGGATGGCCTGGCTGACCTGAACGTCCCAGGTCCAGTAGCCCTCGGTGCGGGTGTAGTAGCCCTGGTTGTCCTTGAGCAGGCCGTAGCCGCCAGCGGCCTCGGAGTAGTAGTACCGGGAGTAGGGGTTGCCCGAGTAGTACTGGATGCCCATGCCCAGCTTGGTGGTCCAAGGATCCCAGGGCAGATCGTACGAGCCGAAGGCCTTGACCTGATGCCGCATGTCGGTCCACAGGTTGCCGTAGCGGTAGTCCAGCTGCTCGGGGTTGGTCAGCGAGCCGGACACCGCCGATTGCAGGGTGCCCCGGGAGACGATGTAGGAGTAGGTGGCGAGCAGCTGCCAGCGGTCGGCGTAGTTCTTCTTGAACTGGACGTCGGACTCGTAGTAGTCGCGGCGGGAGATGTCGGCGGTGCGCAGCCGGTTGATGCCGCGGTACTGGCCGTCGTCGGTGCCGATGATGGCGTAGCCGTCTTCGTCCCAGATCAGGTTGACCTCGTCGTAGTCGTAGACGTTGCGGCTGTAGCGTGCCAGAAAGCTGGCGCCGATGGCCATGTCCTGGACGATCTCGCGCTGAAGGCCGATGATGAACTCGTCGGCGTGGGGGGCGGTGGTGTTGTCCCAGACGTAGTCGCGCACGACGCCGTCATCGTAGACGACCTGGTCGGAGCTGTAGTTGCTGTAGCTGGACTGGTACTCACCCCAGTAGGCCTTCGAGCCAAAGGTCTGGGCTTGCGACGTGAAGGAGGACACCGACATGCGACCGGTGTCGTTGACGCGGCCGTAGCCACCGCGGATGACGGTCTTGCCATCGCCCCAGGGGTCCCAGGCGGTGAAGATGCGCGGGCCCCACAGGCCGGCATCGACGACGCCGTCGCCCTGGTCGTTGCGCTGCACGGTGCGGTCGTAGCGCACGCCGTAGCGGAAGGTCAGGTTGTCGATGGGCTTCCAGGCGTCCTGCAGGAACCAGCCGAGGTGGTCGCTCGTGGTCCGGGTATCGAAGGGGCCCGAGATCTCCCACCAGTAGAAGTTCTTGTAGGTGCTGGGGGCGTAGCTGACCTCGTTGAGGTCCACGAAGTACATGTTGCCGGTGTAGCCGACGATCCAATTCCAGAGGGTGCGGTCCAGCTGGATGCCGGTCTTGATGTCGTGCAGGCCGGCGGCCTCGATCTGCAGCAGCGAGAACTTGCTGGTCAGATTGTAGCGAAAGCGGTCGTCGAACTGGTAGTATGGGAAGTTACCGCTGTCGAAGGCGTTGTAGCTGCCGATGCGTCCGGGGGTGCTGAAGTCCAGGGAGTTCTCGAGCTCGTCCGGCTCGCAGGGGTGGTAGCCCAAGTTCTTGTCGTGGGTGCAGGGCACGCCGTAGACCTCGAGGAAGGACTTCTGGGCGGTGAGCTTGGTCTCGAGGAAGGTCTCTGGGGAGATGAACCAGTCCCACTGCAGGGAGCCGATGTAGCCGCCCTGGGTCTGGCGGCCCTGTGCCTCGGGCTTCACGTAGCGGTCGCTCTGGCTGATGTTGTCGACCGTGGTCGGGTCCGTGTGGCCCAGGAAGGTGAAGCGGTGAGCGGCGTTGGGCTGGACGGTGATCTTGCCCAGAATGTAGTGCGCGTCATAGTCGCGGGGCAGGTCGATGCCCACGTTGGCGTTGAGGGACCGATCCCACTCGTAGGAGAGGATGAACCAGGCCTTGTCGCGGACGATGGGGCCGCTGATCTTGGCGGTGATCTGGAACCACTCCTGCTGGGAGTCGAAGCCGGTGGGCGCGATCTCCGTGCCGTCCGCGGCGTAGCGTGCGTCCATCTTGGGGGACCAGTTGGCGTTCTCGACCCACACCCGGGTGTCGAACTCGAGCCGGTTCGAGCCGGACTGGGTGACGATGTTGATGACGCCGCCCAGGCCTTCGCCGTACTCGGGATCGAGGGCGTTGGTGAGGACCTCGAGCTGCTCGATGGCGTCGAAGTTGAAGTTCGCCGAGAACGTGCCGGTGACGGGGTCGGTGATGTTGACGCCGTCGAGCATGTAGGTGTTCTCGTCCGAGCCAGCGCCACCCACGTTGGGGTTGGAGCCGCCCGAGACGCCCGGGGCTGCCTGCACGGCGCTCTGGTAGGAGCGGCCCGTGGGCATGCGCTGCAGGAACTCTCGGGAGAGCACCTCGCCCTTGGATGTCTGCTCCGTGTCGATCGTGGGGCGGCTCTCCTCGACGATGAACTCCTCACCGGCCTGCGCCAGCGGCATCTCGATGGTGAGCTGCATCGTGCGACCGATGTTGGCCTGCAGGTTGGGCTTGATGATCTTGGCGAACCCGGCTTTTTCGGCCGTGAGCTCGTAGAGCCCAGGTGGCAGCTCGAAGAACGCAAAGCGACCGCTGTCGTCGGTGTAGCGCTGCTGAGCGCCGCCGATCAGGGCCTCCGAGCTGACGGTGAGCAGCACGCCCGGGATGGGCAGACCGCCTTCGTCGACCGCGGTGCCTTTGATGGCGCCGGTGGTGATGCCGGCCAAGGCAGCAGGCGGGAGCAGGAATGCCAGCACCGTGAGCAACAGCAGGAGCCTGGACATGAATCCGATGGAGCGCATCATCGCGGACCTTGGAGCGGGAAGTGAAGCAGGGTCGGCGGTGTTCTCTTCGAGAGAAGGAGACGCACTTATCGCCGGTACCGGAACAGGACACGCATAGGCGAGATGGGGTCGAAAGTCAACCTCAGAGGCGGTGCGTGCGCGCCTGGTAGTGCGTAGTGTAGCGGTCTCGAGCGCGATGAGGGCGGTGGGCCCGTGGGCAGGCTGTTGGACCCGGCCCTGCCCGGAGTCGCGCGGGGTGGCGCTCCGCAATGGCAGAGCGCAGGAACCTTGACACTCGTCCGAGCCACTCGTAGGTTAGCCGTTGGTCATCGTCCTCCACTGGGACCCGTGCGCCTCACTCGGCTCTCGCGTCCAGCTTCCAGGTGAGAATCATGCTCGGACTCGATCATCGAGGAATCCTTCCTGCCCTGGCGGCCGTGGCCGGCCTCGCCTTGGCGCCCACGGCCTTGGCCACATCGGCTCCTTTGAGCCTCGCGCAGCTCACCGATGCGTCGGACTACATCGTGCGGGCCACGGTGGGCGAGACCTACGTCGAGACCGACGAGCGCGGCTACCACTGGACCCGCGTCCAGCTGGAGGTCACGGCCGTGGTCAAGGGCCCCGCCGACACCGACGCGCTGCAGTTGGACGTCATGGGCGGCTTCCTCGGCGACCAGGGCACCCTCTCCTGGTACTCGCCGCG
The DNA here is from genome assembly GCA_937912125.1 of uncultured Pseudomonadota bacterium. Lineage (GTDB taxonomy): Bacteria > Myxococcota_A > UBA796 > UBA796 > JAFGLY01 > CALDOK01. The sequence goes on along the minus strand of CALDOK010000076.1, from coordinate 49,951 downwards.
CTTCGACACCGGCGAAGACGTCCTGGTCTTCGCGGAGCGGCTCGACTCCGGCCTGCTGGTCCCCACGGGCCTCGAGCAGGGCAAGCTCACTGTCCGCATCGACCCCGACAACGGGCGCGAGATGCTGGTGCAGTTCAAGCCCTCCTCCCCCGAGAAGCCCTACGACCATCGCTTCATCCCTCATCCCCCCGTCGGCAAGCGCGTCTACCTGAACGACATGGTCGAGCTGGTCAAGGCCAGGATGGCCGCGGGCTGGGATGGCCAGCCCATCCCTGGTAAGTCTCCCGAGCGTCTCCTCGAGATGCATCCGGGTGCGGAGGTGGTCCGATGACCGCCGCCCTGCTCATCGCCGCGCTCCTCGCCCCCCAGGCGCAGGCCTACGAGCTGCTGGGCTACGCCTGGTCGGCCGAAGACTTCCCCCTCCAGTGGTACATGACCGACTACGAGGAGGACTCTCTCGAGAACTGCACCCAGTGGGGCTACGCCTCGACCTCCGACTACCAGGCGTCGATGATCGCCGAGTCCTACTCCAACTGGTACGCCGCCGAGTGCGCCGAGATCAGCGATCAGTACATGGGCATCGACCCCGGCAACGAGGGCTACACCAACGACGGCATCAACAAGTTCTACTTCGACGATCCCACCGGCACCCTGGGCGCCGGGGTGCTGGCCGCGGCCCTTCCTCGGGTCAGCGCCGAGTACCTGCGCGAGCAGGACGGCATCTACCTGTACCGCTTCAGCGACGTGGACATCACCTTCAACGATGACATCAGCTGGGGCTTGACCGAAGAGCTCGAAGAGACCTGCACCGGCGAGGCCACGGGCATCGAGCACGTCTGCACCCACGAGATCGGGCACCAGTGGGGCCTGGGGCACAGCTGCGAAGAAGACGATGTCTGCGCGGACGAGACCCTGCGCTACGCCACCATGTACTGGCAGACCTCCGCCTGCGACCTCGAGACGGCCGACATCAACAGCGACGACATCGCGGCCATCAACGCCCTGTACGGCCCCTACGCCACCTTCCGCACAGACGACGACCGCTTCGGCGGTGTGCCCCTGGAGATCTGCTTCGAGCTGTTCGCCAGCGAGAACGCCAACGTCACCAGCGTCGAGTGGGACTTCGGCGACGGCCAGACCTCCGAGGAGATGAACCCCTGCCACACCTACACCGAGCAGGGGCAGTACACCGTGGTGGTCATCATCAACGGCACCAACGAGAGCTGTGGCGACTGGTCCTTCGGCTACAACCAGCGAGCCTACATCGTGGCCTGTGAGCTCCCCAGCCCGGGTGTCGACCCCACCACCGGGGACGTCTATGGCGGCCTGTTCACCTACGAGCACGTCGAGGGCCTGCAGTACCAGCTGATCAACCGCGCCGACACGTCCACCTACGGCTGCCTCGACACCGTCCTGTGGCAGGTCTACTCGGGCACTGAGCTGATCGACGAGATCTCCGCCTGGTCCCCCAAGATCGAGCTGCCCGAGGAGGGCGCATACCGCGTCCTGCTCAACGTGGGCGGTCCCGGCGGCATGTCCGCGGCCGAGCTCGAGATCGACACCGCCGACCACAAGGCCCGTGGCTGCAGCGCGGTGCCGGTTGCGCCGGTGGGGCTGGGCCTGATGGGCCTCTTCGCCAGCCTCGGGCTGGCCCTGACCCGTCGCCGCGAGGACTGATCCTCCCCTGTCCCGTGTCCCGGGTTGTCATGTCGCGCCTCCTGCCCCTCACCGTGGGGCTCCTGGCGGTCGGGTGTGCATCCGACCTCGTTCAGGCGCCCATCGATGCCCCCATGGGCCCGGCTCCGGTGCTGCTGGCGCGTCACCCCGAGCTGCTGACCACTGTCCAGCTGCCCAGCGACAGCCGAGACGGGGTCCCCGTGCCCGATCGAATCCCGGTGCGTGGGCCGTTCATGCTGCGGCGCACCACCGACGGCGTCCACAGCTTCGAGGCCGAGCTGCCCATCCGGCTTCGCTCCCTGTTCTTCATCCACCCCCCAGACGGCATGAGCCTGCACCTGGGCGGCGAGCAGGACGAGTACAAGTTTCGGCGTGGATCGCGGCAAGACCCCCAGGACGCCACCTGGTCGTTCGCGGCGCGCACCCTGCAGGTGCACCTCGAGGCTGATGGGCCCCCCGTCGCAGGTGACTTCGAGCTGATCTACCCCCGGGCCAGCGACAGGGAGCGAGACCTGAACCGGGCCTGGGCCGAGCGCGAAGGCGAAGAGGACTTTCTGCTCCGCTCGGCCTGGCAGGGACATGTCGAGCGCCACGGCGTGCTGCTCCCAGCGCCCGGCTCGGCGTCCTGGTCGGTCACGGTGCCCGCGGAAGGCAAGCTGTCCATGGAGCTGGGGATGCTGCTGCCCGAGGTGGCAGACCTGGCCCCCAGCGACGGTGCCCGGCTCGTGGTGCAGGTGACCGCCGGTGGCGGCGAGCCGCAGCTGGTGGACCGTTTCGAGCTCGAGCCCGGCGTGTTCGACACCGTCCGGGCCGATCTGGCGCCTTGGGCCGGCCAGCAGGTGGAGCTGAGCCTGATCTCCGAGCCCGGCGTCACGTCCACATACGACTACGTCTTCGTGGGCGAGCCCACCCTGTACACCCCCCAGGTGGACCCGCCGCGGGTGGTGCTGGTCTTCGTCGACACGCTGCGCCGAGACCACCTCGAGCTGTACGACTACTCCCGGGACACCATGCCGCGGCTCACGGAGTGGTCGCAGGATGCCGTGGTCTTCGACGCGGCTCGCTCCACGGCGCCGTGGACCCTGCCCTCGGCTCGCGCCTTGCTGCTTGGCGCTCAGCCCGAGTTCTGGGGTGGCCGCGCTTCGCTGCCCGAGCGCCTGGGCGACGCCGGCTGGGTCAGCGCGGCGTTCGTGGGCAACGTCTATCTGAGCGCGAACTTCGAGATGGCCGACGGCTGGAGCCACCACTTCGTGGAGAACTGGCCTCGGGCCACCGATCAGGTCGAGCGGCTCGAGGCCTGGCTGGACGAGCACCCCGACCAGCCCGCCATGGTCATGCTCCACCTGATGGACACTCACCTGCCCTACACCGAGCCCCGTCGCTACAAGAAGCTCTGGGCCGGCTCGCCGCCGGAAGGGCTGAGCGGTTCCTTCCTGCGCAACGACGTGCTCGGCGCTGCCAAGGGCAAGGACAAGGAGCGGGCGCGTCAGTACGTCATCGACCGCTACGATGGAGCCATCCGCTACGTGGACGATCAGATCGCGCGGGTGCTGGAGGAGCTGGGCCCCCGGGACGTGGCGGTGGTGTTCTCCGACCACGGCGAGGAGTTCTGGGACCACAAGGGCTTCGAGCACGGCCACTCGGTCTACGAGGAGCTGCTGGCGGTGCCCCTGGTCATCCGGGCACCAGGCTTGGCGGCGGGCCGAGTGGAGCAGACTGTCAGCCTGATGGACGTGACTCCCACCCTGCTCGAGCAGCTGGGGATCCCAGGTGACGCTGGCATCACGGGCCTGTCTCTGCTGCCCCTGGCCCGGGGAGACGCCGAGGCGGTCCGCGCCTTCGACGATCGCCTGCACGGCTTCGGCCGGCCCCTGTACGGAGACGAGCAGTGGGGCGTGCTCGAGGGCGATCTCAAGTACAGCACCAGCGCAGGCAAGGAGGAGCTCTACGACCTCGGCGCCGATCCCGGCGAGCAGGAAGACCTCGCCCGGCGATCCGAAGACGGCGTCTTGGCCGGGCGCCGTGTCGCCATGGGGAGCTCTTTGGACCGCGGTGTGGACCTGGGCTTCCGCTTGCGGCCCGAGCGTGGCTCCGGCAGCAAGCCCTTGGAGGTCACCTTGACCGTGCCCGGCGGCGTGAAGGCGGCCTGGGTCGGGGCGGACCCCACCGAGAAGTCCGCGGCCACCGTGAGCGTCGATGGCGCCACCGTCACCGCCACCTGGGCGGGGGGCATGCCCGGCACCCGCGAGGTCTTCGTGGCACCCAGCGTTTCGGTGGCCGAGGCCCTGGTGGGGCTCACGCTCGAGGCCCGGCGCGGCAAGGAGTGCAGCAGCGATCGCTGGGACCCCCAGGACGAAGCGCCCGTGACCAACGGTCGCACCCAGCGTCTGCTGAACACCAAGGGCTCGGGTACCCGCGTGAGCCTGAGCTACGGCGTGGCCCCCGAGCCTCCGGCCGACGGCCGAGAGCTGGGCGGCTTCGATCCCGAGAGCGTCGAGGCTCTCAGGGCGCTGGGCTACGTGGACGACGAGGAGGAGCCCGTCCATGAAGCTCCGGACGAGGCGCCCGGCGAGCCCTGCCTGCCGCGATAGCCACGGCGTTGGTGGGTTCGTCTCAGATAGCGATCCCCGGGTCGGTGCTCAGTCTGGCCCCACGCGGCCCACGAGCACCGGGCCCACCCGCCGAAGGACGGTGCGCTGGGGAGCCAGCCAGGCGCCCGGCGGGGGCAGGGCGTCGTCGTCGGCCCGCCGGACCGCCATGATCATGCGGGGGTGGACCAGGGCCTCAGTGACCAGGGCCACGTCCAGGAGCTCTCCCCGGCGGTTCCAGAAGCGAAGCTCGGGGTCCAGCAGCAGCACCTCGTCTCCGCAGCGCTCGACATGGTGGCTTCGCAGCTCGCAGCGGGCCACCCAGCCCTGCTGAAGCCCCAGCTCCGGGAAGAGCGCGCCAGCGGCCTGTGGGTCCAGCGCCATGCCGGTGGCAAACCGCGTCGCCAGCGCTGCATCGGCAGGAGCGCAGGGTACGTCGGGGCGCTCGCCGCCGGCGGGGCTGGCCCAGCTCAGGGGTGGGCTCTTGGTGCAGGCCAGCGCGCAGGCGGCCAGCAGCGGGAAGACCCCACGCACGCTGGGTCTAGGTGTCCAGCAGCGGGTGCTGCCAGGCGCTGAAGATCTCCTGCCAGTCGGGGCGCACCCGCAGGACCACGTCGGGACCGGGCTCGCCTGCCAGCATGCGCGCGGCGACCTCGACGTCGCCACCCAGGCGGCGGGTGTTGTAGCCCCCCTCGAGCACCGCCATGCAGCGCCAGCGGCAGGCCACCGCGTGGTACAGCGCGGCCAGGCCCTCGCGGGTGAGGTCCATGCCTCCCAGCAGATCGCCCTCCATCTGGTCGAAGCCCGCGGAGAAGATCACCGCGTCGGGCTGGAAGCGCTGCAGGGCTGGTAAGACCAGGCTCTGCAGGGCCATGAGGTACAGCCCGTCGTCCGCCCCCATGGGCAGCGGGATGTTCATGGTGAAGCCGGCGCCCGTGCCCGCGCCGTACTCGTCGGCTTCGCCGCTGCCCGGGAAGAAGGGGGAGCGGTGCCAGGAGACGTAGAGCACATCGGAGCTGCCGTAGAAGATGTCCTGGGTGCCGTTGCCGTGGTGGGCGTCGGGATCCAGCACCGCGACCCGGTAGCCCAGGTGCACCATGTGGGCGGCGGCCACCGCGGCGTTGTTGAACAGGCAGAAGCCCATGGCGCGGTTGGAGGTGGCGTGGTGGCCGGGAGGCCGGCAGGTGACGAAGCAGTTGCGGCCCGCCAGGGTGACCTCGGCCGCCTCGGCCGATGAGCCCGCGGCCAGCAGCGCCGCGTCCACCGAGCCGGGGGAGACGCCCGTGTCTGGGTCCAGGCGGGTGGTCTGGCCCGCGACGGCCATGACCCGATGGATGTAGGCCTCGGTGTGTACCCGCGCCAGCTCTTCCATGGTGGCGGCGCGGCCAGGGCGGACGGGCCAGTTGTGCGAGGCCAGGGCGCGGCGAATGGAGGGCAGGCGCTCGGGGCACTCGGGGTGGCCCCAGCCTGGGTCGTGCTCGTCGTACTGGGGGTTGTCGTAGACGATGAGCCGGGCCTGGCGCTCGTGGGCGCTGAACTTGGTGGGATCCATGCGCGGCATGCTGTACCTCCGCGAGACCTCGGGACGATATCACCCGAGCGTGAGTTCGCTTACCCCGCTGGGGCGTCCGCATGCATGAGAACGGGCCGATGGATCGTATCCCACGTGACTCCGGTGCTCGCACCGCTTCTCAAGGGAGCCTTCATGTCCGGTCTCGAGCTCATCCTTCCCCTCGGCCTCGGCCTGGCCCTCGCAGCCTCCGCTGGCCTCCGCGCCTTCGTTCCCTTGTTCACGGTCTCCGTGCTGGGCTGGGCCGGCGTGATCGATCTGGGTGACACCATGGGCTGGCTGGGAGCCCCCACCGCGACCCTCTGCCTGGCGGTGGCCGTGTTGGTGGAGATCCTGGCGGACAAGATTCCCGTTATCGACCACGCGGTAGATGTCATCGGGACGGTGGTGCGACCCCTGGCCGGCGCGCTGGTGGGCACCACCTTGATCGTGGGCGCCGATCCCCTGCTGGCCACCGTGGCCGGCATGGCGGCGGGCGGAGCCGTGGCGGGGCTGACCCACGCCACCAAGGCCACCGTGCGGGTAGGCTCCACCGGCTCCACCGGCGGCCTGGGCAACCCTGTGGTCAGCCTGGTCGAGGACGTGCTGGTGTTGGCTGCTGGCGGCCTGACGGCACTGGCGGCGACGGGAGTGGTGAGCCTGTAGGGCTACTGCGTGGGCGCCGGCACCGCGGGCTTGCTGCGGGGGTCGGCGCTCACGGGTACCAGCTCCAGCTCCTCGACCAGCACGCTGGGCACGGAGAGGGTGGTGGGCATGCCCACGATGGGCGAGTAGCTCATGCCCCCGGGCTCGAAGGGGGCCAGGTAGCGGCCCTCGACCTGCTCGCCCGCGGCCACGATGTCCCGCAGCACCCAGCGGTCCACCTTGGTGAAGGCGGCGCCGCGCAGGGGCTCCTCGCGGCCGTCGGCGTAGACCCGGTACAGGGCCAGGGGTACCGGCAGGCGGGAGCCTTCGTCGCCCATGAAGGAGAAGCCACCGCCGTCGGCGCGGTCCTGGGCGCGAACGGTGTCGTCCTGGAAGCGGCGCACCAGGATCACATGGTCGTGCCCGTAGGCGGCGGCCAGCTCGAGGGCCTGCTTGCGCAGCTTGCGCTCGCTGACCCGCTTGCCTGGGGTGACCTCGAGCTGGGCCACTCGACCCGCGGGGCGGCTGCCCAGGCTGCCCCGGGCGTGGCCGTTGGTGCCGCTGGGGATGTCCTTGCGGGGGGTGCGGGACATGAGCAGGGTGCGGACGATGCCGTCCTGGACCAGCCGCACGGGGGAGGGGCTGCTGGTGCCCTCCATGTCGATGGGCATGAACACCGCGGGGGGGGGCTGGGGGAGCGCCATGGGTGAGTCCTGGGCAGACCACCCGGCCGGCAGCACGCGGCGGTTGAGGCGGGCGCCGCCCCCGGCGCTGTCGTCGGCGAAGGAGAAGCCCTCGCCCATGGCTCCGAAGCGGGCCTCGAAGGGGATGGGGGGCGGGGTGCCCTCGAGCTGGCTGACCAGCAGGGTGCGGAACAGGTCCACCGCCGCTTGATCCTCGAAGATCACCGGGCCCACATACTCCTCGTCGAGGGTGGGGGCCTGGGTCCAGGAGATCAGATCGTCGGCGAGCTCCGCGGCGCTGGCTGCCAGCTCGTCCTCAGACGGGAGCCCCGCGCCCAACAAGATCCAGGAGCGGTGGTCGGACAACAGCGCGCCGTCGTCGGCGCGGGCGTGGGCCATGGCGCGCAGGACCACCTCGGTGTGGGCCAGCTGCAGGTCGGTGCCCTCGCTGTCCACGATGGTGTGGGAGCCGCGCTCGATGGCCACGATGACCGAGCCCAGCTCGAGGCTGCCGTCGGTGGGGAAGCCGGCCGAGGTGGCTCGGGCCAGCTGCTCGGCCCAACCCTCGGGGGCCGGCTCCATGTGATGATAGGTGCCGCTCATGGACAGCCTCACCAGGGGCTCGGTGGTCACGGTCTGGTAGTCCCCCGGGTAGTCCGGGGGCGGCGTGAAGGCCGAGGACTTGCGGGAGTACTGCTCCACCGCGTCCTTGTAGGTGCCATCGGTGAGCTGCCAGCACCCCTGGCGCAGGGCGCGCTCGGTGAGCCGTTCGGGCAGGGCCAGGCGGCCGAAGCCCGACTCCCAGCCGCCGTAGCCGGTGTTGTCGAAGGCGGGGGAGCCCACGCGCACCTCGACCCCAAGGGCCAGGAAGGGCGAGGCCTCGCTGGCCACCAGGCTGCCGAAGCTGGCCTGGGCCTGGGCCTGGTGCAGGTCGTAGAGGTGGTAGCGCAGGTTGTAGAGGGGAGGCGCGTCGGGCAGCGTGAGCTGCTGCTGGTGGCGTTCGATCTCCTGGGCCAGGACAGAGCGGACCTGCTCGGCCTCGAGGGGGGGCTCGGTGGCCACGGCGGCGCCAGCGAGCAGGACCAGCAGGGACAGGGCGGGGGTCATCGCACACCTCCGGCGGCCTGGCCGCCCATGGGCGGACCCTCGGGCTTGGGCAGCAGGGGTGGCCGGTCCTCGCCCTTCTCCTTGAGCTGCAGCTCCACCTCCCGCAGCAGCAGGGTGGGGCTGACGGCCGAGACGGGCACCCAGCCGGAGCTGGCGCCGCAGGTGCCGTTGAACACGCCCTGATCGTCGCCCGCGGCCACGATGTTGCCGAAGGCCACCAGGGGGGTGCCCACCAGGTCCACTCCGCGGATGAGCTCGTCGGGGCGGCCGTCAGCGTAGACCTTCCAGCTGGTGATGGCTCGGACGTTGAAGGCGTTGGGTAGCACCCGGCCGGTCATGGTGAAGCCACCGGCGATCTCCTCGATGTACAGGCCGTACTCGAGACCCTGGTCGCGGACCTCGGCCAGTAGCATGGTGCGCAGCTTGTCCTTGGGTACGGTCTGGCTGGCCTCGACGATGGTGTTGCCCATGCGGGAGGTGGGGGCCTTGCCGCTGCTGCGCCGGCCGTGGCCGTTGGTGTGGGGGAACTCGGGCAGGGGGGAGCGGCCCATCAGGAAGCCCTGGAAGACGCCGTCCTCGACGATCACAGCGCGCTGGGCGGGCACGCCCTCGTCGTCGTAGGCGTAGAAGCCGTTGAGCTGTTCGCCGGCCAGGACGGGCAGGGTGGGGTCGTCGTAGATGTCGATGAACTCGGGCAGGATGGGGCGGCCTACGTACTCGAGGAAGGTCTTGCCCTCGTGGTCGAGCTTCATGCGGTGGCCCTCGACCCGGTGGCCGAGCACCTCGTGGAAGAACACGGCGGCGGCGCGGCCGTCCAGCAGCACCGGGCCGCTGTAGGGCTCACCGCGGGGGGCCTCGAGCTGCGCCACCAGGAGATCCCTGGCCTGGTCGGCCAGGGCCAGCAGCTCGTCCTCGGCAGGGAGCTTGTCGACGCTGCGGTAGGAGAGGATGCGGTCGATGCTCAGCTCGTCGCCGTCGGTGGCCGTGGCCCCCACGGACACGCCCACGCGCACCCAGGCGCCGCCGTGGACGATGCGGGAGCCTTCGGTGTCCACGAAGGTCTCGCGGAGGTTCTCGACCTGCAGCACCGCGCGGCTGCGGTGAACCAGGGGGCTGGCATCCAGCCGGCCGGAGACGCGCGCGAGGGTCTGCTCCCAGGCGGCCAGGTCGACGCCCTCGAAGATCACCTCCTGGCGGTCGACCGTGGGCTCCCGAAGCTCGAAGTCGGGGGCCACGATCTCCTCCTCGACCTTGACCGTCTGGTTGCTCTGCACCACCACGATCCGTTCCACGGCGTCGCGCCAGCGGGCGTCGAGCTCCTTCCACACCGCGTGGCGCAGGGCGTAGTCTTGGTCCTGGTCCAGGGGCAGGTTGAGGGAGCGGCGGGCGTCGTCCCGCAGGGAGCTCATGCCCCGCAGCGGGTGGGTAGAGTCCAGCTCGGGGCTGCCCACGCGCAGCTCCACGTCCAGGTGAGCGATGCGCTGGCTGTCGCTGTCCAGGATGGTGCCCGCGGTGGCGGCGATGCGGGTGGTCTCCCGCTCCTCCACGGCCACGGCCACGTAGTATGGCGGCTCGCCGCGCTGCTCGAAGACAGCCATGGCGCGGCCCAGCTCGGCGTCGAGGGCGGCCTCGAGGGAAGAGGGCTCGGCGGCCTGGGCAGGGAGCAGGAGGGCGAGGAGGAGGATGGGGGGCAAGGGCGCCTCGGGGGAGAGGGAAGGGTCGCGGTTCCGTATCACGGGTCGGGGACCGGGAGCCGACCCGGTGGGGGTCGGTGTGATGCGCTACGCTGAGCACCATCGACCCCTGAGGTGAGCCATGGGTTCCTCTCCCCATCCCGCGCGCTGGTGGAGCCGCGTACCGGGCGCCCTGTCCCGCTTTCGTTGTGAGCTGTGCCCGCGGGCCTGCGAGCTCGAGTCGGGCCAGCGAGGCTACTGCTACGTGCGGCTGGCGGACGAGGACGGCCTGGTGCTGGACACCTATGGCCGCTCGAGCGGCTTCGCGGTGGATCCCATCGAGAAGAAGCCACTGTACCACTTCCTGCCGGGCAGCCGCGTGCTCTCGTTCGGCACCGCGGGCTGCAACCTGGGCTGCCGCTTCTGCCAGAACTGGGATCTGTCCAGGGCCCGCAGCGCCGACCGGGCCCAGGCCCACGCCAGCCCAGAGCAGATCGCTCGGCTGGCGGGCGGGGAGCGCTGTGAGTCGGTGGCGTTCACCTACAACGAGCCGCTGATCTTCGCCGAGTACGCCATCGACACCGCTCTGGCTTGTCGCGAGGCTGGGGTTCGCGCGGTGGCTGTGAGCGCCGGCTACGTCAGCCCGGGCCCCCGCGAGGCGTTCTTCGGGGTGATGGATGCAGCCAACATCGATCTGAAGTCCTTCTCAGACTCGTTCTACCGGCGGCTCTGCGGAGCCCGGCTGGACCCGGTGCTGGACACCCTGCGCTACCTGGCTCGGGAGACGCCGATCCTGCTGGAGCTCACCACGCTGCTGATCCCGGGCGAGAACGACAGCGACACGGAGCTGGAGGCGCTGTGCGCCTTCGTTGCCGGGGAGCTGGGCCCTGAGGTCCCCGTACACTTCAGCGCCTTCCACCCCGCCCACAAGCTCCTCGACAGACCCCGCACCCCCCACGCCACCCAGCAGCGTGCCCGGACCATCGCCCAGCAGCACGGCCTGCACCACGTCTACCTGGGCAATGTCTACGACCCCGAGGCCTCCAGCACCTTCTGTGCGGGCTGCGGGGAGCGGCTGATCGAGCGGGCGGGCTACCAGCTGGGGGAGCGGAGGATGAACGGCGCGGCCTGCGCCCGCTGCGGGCGGCCGCTGCACGGGGTGTTCGGCTAGCCGCTCTTCGGACCCAGCACCTCGAAGTAGTGCTTGTCGGGGAGCACGAAGACCCCCAGCTCGCGGCCGTCGCCGATGGGTGGTCGGCGGGGAAAGAGCTTGGCACCAGCCCCCTCGGCGGCGCCCATGACGGCGGGGAGATCGTCGGCGTGCAGGCCCAGGGCCACGTCGCCCGGGTGGGTGATGCGGTCGTCGCAGGGGTACAGCGCCAGCTTGACCTGGCCCAGGGGGAAGACCAGGGGCGGGCCTGCAGCGTAGGGGTGGTCCCGGGGTACGTCGGGGTCGTCCAGCACCGGCGAAACGCCCAGGAAGGCGGTGTAGCGGGCGGCGGTGGCCTCGAGCTCGGGCACGAAGAGGCTGATGAAGCGCAGGGTGGGGGCGGCCATGAATCAGATCTCCTCGATCACCCGCTGGATCTCGATGTCGTAGGCGTCGCTGTCGCTGTCGCTGTCGCTGTCGCTGTCGCTGTCGCTGTCGCTGTCGCTGTCAGCGTCGGCCTCGTAGGTGTCCGCCGGCGGCGCGGTGTCGTCCTTGTCGCCGCAACCAGGGATCGCGGCGCCCACCATGACCCCCAGGGCCGCGGCCACCACCGAGCTGCGCAAGGAGGGGCCGGTGGTGGGCAGGGAGATGCCGGCCTCGCAGGCGGCCCGGTGTACGCACATGGGGTTCTCGACCCCGTCGCCCGAGGCCACCATGGTGGCGCGGCAGCCCCCGCGACAGCGCTCGGCCTGGCAGCAGCTGCGGCAGAAGCCCGCGAGCTCGTCCAGGGACCAGTCCCGGTTGTAGGCGAAGGCCCCCGGGCGGTTCCAGATCTCCGCCAGGGAGGTCTCCCGGATGTTGCCTTCGACGTAGGCGCCAGGATCCTGGCCGTGGCCAGGCAGGATGGACAGGCAGCCCTTGACGTTGCCGTTGGACTCGATGCCCAGGGTGCGCACACCCGCGGCGCAGCCCTGGAACGAGGCGGCCCGCTTGCCGCTGCGGAGCTGGTGCTCGTGGGGGCCGAACCAGCCGAAGCTGTTGGCCACGGCCACCCGCTGCTCGCCTTGCTGCACCAGCGCGGCGAGCCGGCGCTCGAGGGCGGGCAGCTGCGCGGGACGGAGCATCAGCTCGGGGTGGTCGTGCAGCGAACCCATGTCCATGCCGGGCTGGACCTGCCAGGACCAGGCGCCCAGGGTGCAGACCAGCCGGTGCAGCTGCTCGAGCTCGCCGGTGTTCCAGCGGTTGAGGGTGGTGACGATGGAGACCGAGAGCCTGGCCTGCTGGGCGGCGGCGATGGCCGCCATGGTGGCCGCGAAGTGGCCGGGGCGGCGCACTCGATCGTGGCTGGCCTCGAGGCCATCGAGGCTGAAGCCCACGGTGGAGAGCCCGCTGCGCTTCGCCCGCTGTGCAGCCTCGAGGTCGAAGCGCACGCCGTTGGTGATCATGCCCACAAGCAGGCCGGCGTCGTGGGCCCCTTGGATGAGCTCGACCCAGTCGGCCCGGCAGGTGGGCTCTCCACCCGAGAGGGTGACCCGCTGACAGCCCAGGCCGGCGAGCTGTCGGAACAGGTCCAGGGCCTCGGCGGTGGACAGCTCCCTGGAACGGGCTGCACCAGCGCGGGAGCCGCAGTGGCGGCAGCGCAGATCGCAGGCGAGGGTGGTCTCGAGCACGCAGCGGACAGGGGTGGGGCCGGCGGTCATGCGTCCTCCTCTCAGGTCGTTTGCATGAGGAAGCATACTTCGAGTTTCTTGGGTCAGCGCCCACGAGTGGGAGCCCTACCCCTGGCCTCTGGCCGTCCCTACAGCGAGAACATGTCGTCGTCTTCGCGACGGACCGCCACGGCGATGTTGGTCAACACGGCGACGCTCAGGCCCATCTGCTGGGCCACGGGGGTGGCGGCCAGGGCCACCGCGATGGTGTCGGCGCCTTCCTGGGTGGAAAGGCGACGCTCCATGCGCGTAGCGATCCACAGCATCCTGGCGAGCAGCTGGGGGTCATCCTGGCCGGCCAGGGCGTCGGGGTTTTCTTGATGGCGGACCGCCAGGCAGACTTCCTCGGGCAGGTTCCAGCGCTCGAGGCAGGCCGCGCCGAGCAGGATGTGGTCGAAGCCGAAGAAGTGGGCCTCTTTCTCGAGCAGCTCGGGGGAGCCCCAGCGCATCCGCTCGAGCATGTCGACGTAGGTCTTCTCCTCGAGCACCAGCAGCAGCAGCATGCCGATCTTGTGGAGCAGGCCTACAGCGAAGGGCTCGGCGTAGTCGTCCCAGTCCACGTGGGTGCCCAGGTGGCGCATGGCGTGGCAGGTGCGGATGCTGCGGCGCCAGACCCTGCGCCGCCAGGGGCCCTCGGTGGCGCCCATGGTCATCGCCGCCAGGGACAGGGCCATCGAGCGCACGGTGCGGAAGCCCAGCACGAACAGCGCCTGGCGCAGGCTGCCCACAGTGCGGGCCAGCCCGAAGTAGGCCGAGTTGGCGACCTTGAGGACCTGGGCTGTGAGCACCGGGTCCATGGAGACGGCCTTCTCGAGGTCCACGAGGTTGGTGCGCGGATCGTCCACCACCCTCAGGATGCGGACCGCAGCTGGAGGGAACACGCCCAGATCATCCGCCCGCGCCAGGCGGGCGCCGATGACCTTGTCGCTGAATCCGTCGGAGGTGCTCATGCTGTCTTCATAGCTACCACGACGCGATTTCGCCCGTCGAGCTTGGCGCGGTACAACGCCTGGTCCGCGGCGCGGAAGATCTGAGCGGCGTCACCCTGCCAGCCCCCGGCGACGGTCGCCAGGCCGATGGAGATGGTCAGCGGAAGGGCCAGTTCGCCCAGGGCGAAGGGCGGGCTGGCGACGGTGGCCAGCAAGCGGCCCGCCACCGCCATGGCACCCTCGCCGCCAGTGCATGGCATCAGCAGCGCGAACTCCTCGCCGCCGATCCTGGCCAGCAGATCCACGCGGCGGATCATGGCCTTGCAGCGGCTGGCCAGCTGCCGCAGCACCTCGTCGCCCACCGGGTGGCCGTGCTGATCGTTGACCGCCTTGAAGTGATCGATGTCCATCACCAACAGGGACAGGGGAGAGCCGTAGCGCCCCAGGCGGTCGAGCTCATACTGCAGGCGCCCGTCGAAGAAGCGGCGGTTGTACAGGCCCGTCAGCTCGTCCACCACGGCCAGCTCACGCAGCAGCAGGTTTTGCTCCCGGAAGCGTGCGCGGGTCTCCACCAGGGCGCGCGCTCGCTGCTCGGACTCCACCTGCTTGGCCGCCAGCATGGCCAAGCCGGTACACAGATCGGTGAGGGTGTGCAGCAGGACCACGCGCCCGGGTTCCCCCAGCGCGCCGCAGTCGGGCTCCTGCACCTCGAGCCCGCCGCCGGAGCCCGGGATCACGAGGTCGGCGCCCTCGAGTGACAGCACCGGCGCGCTCGAGCCCTCCCAGTCACGGATCCGATCGGCCACGGGGCCGCGGGCCACCAGGCGGCTGCGCTCCCCGAAGTCCATCTGGCCCAGGCTGCGCTCGAGGGGGCTGGCCAGCGCCTCCAGCACCCGGTCATCCACCAGCAACGCCACGGTGGTGCCCCCCGTCAGATCCAGCACCATGCCCAGCGCCAAGCCCAGGACGCGCCGTGGGTGCTCGCCCCTGCCCAGGTAGGAGGCCACGGCGCCCAGCTTGATGAGGTCGCGCAGGGCAGTTTCCCGCTGGGTGTCCTCAGGGGACTGGGGGAAGGGCGTGTCCAAGAGGGGTGGAGGTTTGGTCAAGGCGCCCCCTGGGCAGAAACCGGCGCTGCCCAGGAGGCGGCAACGGATGGCTCGGGATGCTCGGGTCGGGACCCGGGTCACATCGGGCCCATCGGTTCCTGAACAGTGGCGCTTGACCCGGCGACTTGGCCGTGGCTGCCTGTCTTTCCGCCATGCCAGGGTCAAGGCGGGCTTCCCGCGTGGAGGCGGAAAAGAAAAGAAACGGTCAGGCAGCCCTCGAGCCGAGGCTATGCCTCGATCTCCACCTCGGCGTCGCCGATGATGCTGCCGTCGTAGTCCACCTCGATGGTGTAGGCGCCCGGGTCGAGATCTTCGATGGTGATCAGGAAGTCCGTCACGCACATGCAGTCGCAGGGGTCCTCGGTGGTCACGTCTTCGAACTCCACCAGGATGTCCGTGCCGTCGATGGTGACGGTGGCGTCGGCGCTGGGGCAGCAGTTGGCCAGCAGGTTGTCCAGGTGCAGGACGGCGTCGCGGCCGTCGGCCTCGGCCCAGACGGCCGTGGGGTCGGGCGAGCCGGTGTCCATGTCCTTGCCGTAGCCGTCGCCCTCGCAGTCGCCGGTGATGATGGTGAAGGCGCCCGAGCTGGGACCCTCGCCGCCCAGCTCGCAGCCGGCGATGGTGAGGGTCAGGGCGAGGGTGCTGACGGCGAGGAAGGCGATGCGGGACATGGTGGCTCTCCGGTTGGGGTCGCCTGTCGCTTTTGCAAGGCGTGTGCCAGGCTCTGAAAGATGGTGAAAAGCCAGGAAATAAGCCCGGAGATGTCGCGTTGTCTCCCCGGGGCGCGCGCTGCGTGAGGCCCGATGCACGACACCCACGCCGCGCTCGGGGCGGGCGTGGGCGTGCGGAGATCGGGGCTGCTAGGCCGGCGGGGGAGGCGGCATCGAGCCCGGAGGGGGCGGCGGGCCGCCGGCGTTGAGCTGCGCGGCGATCTCGCCGACCTCGGTGGCGGGCTTCCAGCCACCCAGCTCGAGGCGCCACACCAGGTGACGACCGGTGGGGTCGGCCAGCACGCGCTTGGCGATCTCGGCGGCTGGCAGCTGCTCAGCCTGTTCGCCCGCGCCCAGGTAGTGGAAGGGCTGGCTGGCCGAGGGCGGAGGAGGGGGAGGGGCGGGCGGCACGGCCCGGACGATCTCAGGGACCTCGGACCACGGCTTCCAGCCCGGCCAGCCCTGGGCCCACACGTGGTGGGTGCCCGTGCGGTTGTTGGCCACGATCTGGGCGATCTCCTGAGCGGTGTACTCGCCGCTGCCGGCGTCGCCGTTGTAGTGCAGCTTGGCCAGCCCTGGAGGGGGAGGAGGGGGAGCGCCGCCGCCCTGAAGGCCCTGGTGGGGGTTGAACTGGCCGCCACCTTGCTGAGGACCCGACATGGCGCCGCCGATCTGCTGGCCCATGGCCCAGCCCACGCCCATGCCCACGCCGGCCCCGCCGATGCCCGTGTTGCGGGCGGCGTCGCCGATGGCGTCGGCCTGCTGCAGGCGGGTGTAGGCGTTCAGATCGCCCAGGATGCCCATGCCCTGACGCTTCTCGTAGTACTCCTGGACCTTGGGGGGCAGGGTGACGCCATCGACGGTGAAGTCGGTGACGGCGATGCCGTAGGACTCCTCGAAGATGGGCGTGATCTTTTCCTTCAGGGCCTCGGCCAGCTCGAGGCCAGCGCCCACCAGCATGTCGAAGGGGATCTTGGCGTCGCGCAGCAGGGCGGCGAAGACCGACAGCACCTTGCGCTTGAGCTGCCCGTTGATCTCATCGGTGGTGAACAGGCCGTCGGTGCCCACCACCTCGCGCAGGAACTTGACCGGATCGGTGATGCGGTACTGGTAGATGCCGAAGGCCCGGATCTGGATGGAGCCGAACTCGGGGTCGCGCACCGGCAGGGGCTGGGGGGTGCCCCACTTCTGGTCCGGGAACTGGCGGGTGTTCACGAAGTAGATGTCGCCCTTGTACGGGTAGTTCAGGGCGTACTTGATGGTCTCGAAGAAGCCCCAGATGGCCTTGGTGCGGGTGGACAGCTCGTAGGAACCCGGGCCGAAGCACTCGGAGAAGCGGCCTTCGGCGACGAAGATGGCCGCCTGGCCCTCGCGCACGACCAGCTTGCCGCCGTCCTGGATGGCCTGGTTCATGATGGGGTAGCGGTAGACCAGGGTGTCGCGGCTGTCGTCCAGCCACTGGATGACATCGAGGAACTGTGCGCCGGCGTGAGTCTTGAGGGTGTCCCAGAGGCCCATGGTTGCTCTCCTGCGGTCGAGAACGGGGTGAGGATCGGAGGGGAACGTAGCCGCCTCCGCCAGCGGCGCAACGAATGGCGCCGTAGGCGCCCCATGTACGCGGCGCTGCCGTGGGCTATTCCACCGGGCGGGCTGGGAACCAAGCTCGGGAGGGCGGGCAGCCGGCGGTGTCGAGGCCGAGGGAGTCCTGCCCGACCGACCGCGCGCAGGTGATCGTTCCGACGACTCCGTCGCACAGATCTGTCTCAACCCTGGAGCTGCCATGAAGCGCCGACCCTGTCGCAGCTATGTGACCCCTGCGCTGCTGTGCTGGAGCGTGGCGTGTGGACCGCCTCCAGCGAGCCCCTCCGAGCATCACATCGACGGCGACATCGATAACGGGAGGGTGCCTGACATCACCCTATAGCCGGGCGAGCTGGACTTCGGCTTGGTGGACCTGACGCCTCCGAGCGAGGTGAGCAAGGATCTCGAGATCTGCAACCTCGGTGACGCCGACCTGCACATCCAGAACATCGAGCTGGAAGAGAATGCAGGGTCGTTCAGCTTCGGGCTCCCCGAGTCCGTGCTGGTCCCGCCGCAGGCCTGCACCCACTTCTCTGCGTTCTTCAGGCCTTCCGGGCCTGGCGACCACGAGGACTATGTGGTCGTCGATTCCGACGATCCCGACAGGCCCGTGGCGCTGGCGCTGCTGCTGGGCCGGGGTGGACCGTCCCACAGGGCTCGATAGCCGCCGGTCGGGCCCCTTGGCCCGACAGCTGGGCCTGGGCGGGCTGCTGGCTTGGCGCCGACCGACTCCGCGGTGGCGGATCTGCGCCTGGTGTGGGTCAATGGGGCCACCCTGTTCTCGGCTTGTTGCCCGTGCTGCGGGCCATGAACGACGACCCCACCTCCGCGGACAGTGGACCCAGGCCCACGTGATGACCGACATGGACGCGGCACGGGTGGACGGAGACAGCCTGGAGATCACCGCCCAGTGGCGAACCCGCGTCCACCTGTCGAGCTCAGAAGGGGTACCGTGGAATACCCGAAAGGTACCCAAAAGGGTCCAGACGACCCCGTGAGCGAGGCCGCGGGTGTGCCTTGTGGGATAGGCACCGTGTGCCGCTTTGTGGGAGGACTGTTGGACGATGCTGCGCTCTTACCGAATCTCGACCTTCGATCTCATCATGTGCATCTCCGACACGGTGGACATGGTCAGCCCTGCGCTGAGCAACCACCACAAGCAGGTGGCCTACCTGGCCGCTCGCATCGCCGAAGCCCACGGGCTCGGGCGGGAGCGTCAGCGCACTTGCATCGTGGCGGGGGCTCTGCACGATCTGGGCGGTATGACCGTCAGCGAGCGCCTGGGGGTGCTGGAGTTCGAGGCGGAGGGGCTCCAGGACCACGCGCGGATGGGTGCTCGCCTGCTCGGAACCTTCTCGCTGCTGAGTGACCTGGCCCCCATCGTAGGCGGCCACCATGCGGTGTGGGGGCACCGCTCGGCGCCGGGTGACGAGCCCATCGAGGCGCACATCCTGCACCTGGCCGACCGCATCGCTGTGCTGGTGGACCGGGGCGCGGAGGTCCTGGGGCAGGTCGCCGGGATCGCCGCGCGGATCCGGGGGGAGGCGGGGCGACTGTTCCACCCTGGGCTGGTGGAAACCTTCGAAGCCTTGGCGCGTCAGGAATCCCTGTGGCTCGACCTGGTCTCCCCGACCCTGGGCGGCGAGATCCGTCGTCGGCTGGGTGACGAGGCCGTCGAGCTCGACATGCAGGGGGTGTTCGAGCTGGCGGCGTTCTTCGCGCGGCTCATCGACTTCAGGTCGCGCTTCACCGCCTCCCACTCGGCGGGGGTGGCGGCCACCGCGGAGTTCCTGGCGCGCCACGCAGGCTTCAGCCCCCGCGAGCAGGCGCTGATGCGGGCCGCGGGCCTGCTGCACGATCTGGGCAAGCTGGCGGTGCCCGCCGAGGTGCTCGAGAAGCCCGCCAAGCTGAGCGAGGCCGAGTTCAACCTCATACGCAGCCACACCTACTCCACCTGGCGGGCACTGCGGCCCATCCGGGACTTCGAGGTGATCGCCGAGTGGGCGGCCTACCACCACGAGCGGCTCGATGGCAGGGGGTATCCCTTCCACATCGGCGGCAGGGACATCAGCATGGGGTCCCGCATCATGGCCGTGGCCGACGTGTTCGTGGCCCTGACCGAGGATCGTCCCTACCGCGATGGCATGGGTACGGAGAGAGCCCTGGACATCCTGGGGGACATGGCCCAGCAGGGAGCGCTGGACCCCCGCCTGGTCAAGCTCGCGCGCAGCCACCAAGGGGAGCTGGACCGGGTTCGACTCGAGGCCCAGGAGGCGGCCATCCAGGAGTATCGGGAGCTGCTGGCGGGCTGAGGATCAGGGTCTTCGGCCCGGGTGGGCCCGGACGCGGCCTCACAGGGCGAAGTCAGCCAACCAGGCCCAGGTGTTCTCCAGCAGGATCCAGTTGTCGCCCTGGCTGATGTCGGCGCTGCCCGTGCCGCTGTCGTACAGGGGCCACTCGTCCGCCAGGCCCACCACGCGGCCATCCTCGAGCTCGAGCACGACCACGACCGGCCAGCCGGCCTGGTCCACGACGGTCTGGGCGGGGCTGGCCACGGTCCAGTGCTCGCCGCCCATGCCCTCGATGGTGGAGATGTCGGCTGTGACGGCGTGGGAGACGATGCTGGTGGCCGAGCCGCTCCAGTAGCTCGCGTAGTCGCTGCAGCCGAGCCCGAAGGCGGAAGGCAGGCTGTTGACCATGGCGCAGGTGTAGGAGCTGGGGTGGTAGGCCAGGTAGAGCAGGCTGCCGCCGTCGCGCACCCAGTCCTCGAGGGCGGCGCTCTCGCTGGCGTCCAGCGTGCCGTAGGCCGCGGTGCCGTGCAGCACCAGCAGGCCGTACTTGTCCAGCAGGGCGGCGGTGAGCGTGGTGGCGGCGGTGTCGGCCGTGTCGAAGTCCATGCCCTCGACCGCCAGCAGCGCGGCGGCCTCGCTGGAGCCGTAGGTGCCGCTGGTCGCGGGGTCGTTGTTGATCGAGCCGTCGCTGCGCAGCCACAGGGACAGCTCGCAGGCCAGGTACCCGTCACCGTCAGCGTCCTGCTCGAGCCACGACAGCGCGCCGCTGCAGTCCTGGTCCACGCCGTCGCAGGTCTCGGTGGCGGCGGGATTGATGGACCCGTCGGCGTCGTCGCAGTCCGTGCTGTCTCCCACATAGCTGGAGGGAGCGGCGCAGGCGGTCACGCTGTCGCCGGCGTCGCCGAAGCCGTCGCTGTCGGCGTCCGCGTACCAGGCTGTCGCGTCCGCGGCGTCGTCCTCGTCGGTGTGGCCGTCGCAGTCGTTGTCGGCGCCGTCGCAGGTCTCGGTGGCGGCGGGGTTGATGGACGCGTCCGTGTCGTCGCAGTCGCTGTCGTCGGCGACGGAGCCCGAGGGCTGGGTGCAGGCAGCTGTGCTGCTGCCGGGGTCACCGTAGCCATCGGCGTCTGTGTCGGCGTACCACGAGGCCTCGTCCACCGCGCCCGTGTCGATGGTGCCGTCGCAGTCGTCGTCGATGCCGTTGCACAGCTCGTCCGCGGCCGGGTTGACCTGGCCTTCGCCGTCGTCGCAGTCCGTGTCATCCGCCACGGCGCCGGAGGGTTGGTCGCAGGCGATGGTGCCGGCGCTGGCATCGCCGAAGCCGTCGGCGTCGTGATCCTGGTACCAGGTGGCGGCGTCGCTGGCGTCCGCCTCGTCCACGGTACCGTCGCAGTCGTTGTCGGCGCCGTCGCAGGTCTCGGTGGCGGCGGGGTTGATCGTCCCGTCGTCATCGTCGCAGTCGCTGTCGTCGGCGACGGAGCCCGAGGGCTGAGAGCAGGCCTCGGTGCTGTCGCCAGCGTCGCCGTATCCGTCGGCGTCGCTGTCCGCATACCAGATGGAGAGCACGCCCTCGTCCACCGATCCGTCGCAGTCGTCGTCGACGCCGTTGCAGGCCTCGGCCGCCGCGGGGTTGACGCCGGCGTCGCCGTCGTCGCAGTCGGTGGCGTCGGCCACGGTGCCCGACGGGGCTGCGCAGGCCAGGGTGGTGCTGTCGGCGTCGCCATAGCCGTCACCGTCGGCGTCGGCGTACCAGGTGGCGGCATCGGTGGCGTCGTCCTCGTCCACCGATCCGTCGCAGTCGTCGTCCACGCCGTTGCACAGCTCTACGCCCGCCGGGTTGACCGCCGCGTCGCGGTCGTCGCAGTCTTCGCAGGCCGCCCAGCCGTCTCCATCGTCGTCGGCCCAGCCCACCGATCCGTCGCAGTTGTAGTCGCTGGGATCCGTGCAGTCGGCCTCGGTGGCGCCAGGGTTGTAGGCGGGGTCGTCGTCGTCGCAGTCGCCGCTCAGGGCGCTGGTGCCCGATGGCTGCTCGCAGGCCTGCTGGCTGGCGGCATCGTCACCGTAGCCGTCGCCGTCGGCATCGAGGTACCAGGTGGCGCTGTCGGCCACACCCGGGTCCTGATCGTCAACCAGGCCGTCGCAGTCGTCGTCGTAGCCGTTGCAGGCTTCGGTGGCGGCGGGGTTGATGGCCGAGTTGGCGTCGTCGCAGTCCTCGCCGGCAGCGGGCTGCACCCAGCCAGCGCCGGGGGCGCAGTCCGCCACCGCGGTTTCCGGGTCGCCGTAGCCGTCGCCGTCGTCGTCGGCGTACCAGGTGGACTCGAGATCCTCGTCCACCAGGCCGTCGCAGTCGTCGTCGAGGTCGTTGCAGATCTCGTCCGCTTCGGGATGGATGCTCTCGGCGCCGTCGTCGCAGTCCGTGGCGTCGACCACCCAGCCTTCGCCCGGGTCGCAGGAGTCGATGGCGATCTCGGCGTCGCCGTAGCCATCCCCGTCGCTGTCCAGGTACCAGCGGGTCTGCAGGTCTTCGTCCACCAGGCCGTCGCAGTCCTCATCCACGCCGTCGCAGCGCTCCGGGGCGCCTGGATGGATGTCCGGGTCGCCATCGTCGCAGTCGTCGCTGCTCTCGACATGGTCCGGTGGCTGCTCGCAGGCCTCGACCGCGCTGTCGGGATCGCCGTGTCCGTCCCCGTCGAGATCGGCGTACCAGGTGGTGAGCAGCCCTTCATCCACGCTGCCGTCGCAGTCGTCGTCGTAGCCGTTGCAGGCCTCGGTGGCGGCGGGATGGATGGCCGCGTCGTCGTCGTCGCAGTCCTCGGCGTTGCCAGCCCAGCCGTCCTGGGTGTCGACGCACGGGCCCTTGGCCATGACCTCGGGGTCGCCGTAGCCGTCGCCGTCGCCGTCGGCGTACCAGTCGCAGGCATCGTCGAGGGCGCCGGTGTCAGACTTGTCTGGGTCGCTGCGACAGGCGGAGAGCAGCAGGATGAAGAGGAGGAACGTGCTGCGCATGGCGGCCTCGGCTGGGGGCAGCGACATCGTAGCAGCAGAACGAGCCAGCATGCTCCCTTCCGCGCCGCGGCAGGGCGTTCATCGACCACCAGCCACAGCGGTGCGCGAGGGTCAGCGCAGCCCTGTGAGCGTGGTCAGGTCGATCTCGAACATGGCGGCGGGGTGCTTGAGCTCGAAGGCCTCGAGCACGGCGGGGTGCAGCTCGCCCAGCTCACCCACCTGGATCTCCAGGCCGTCCTTGACCGCGAAGATGATGGCCCCGCGGCCGGGCAGGTAGCTGGGAAGCTCGGCGCCTTGGGTGCGGATGCCCCAGCCCAGCTCGCGCAGGGTGGCCTCGGCCACGGCGCGCACCTCGGTGGCACCGATGCGCTCGCCGATGACCACGCCACCCACGGCCCGACGCTCGGAGGCTCCGGTCTGGGTGTCGGTGAGCTCGGTGGTCTCGCCGACCTCGAAGACCCGCTGGGGGTACTTGTTGTGGCCGTTGACCGTCAGCGTCTCGAGCAGGCCCGGCGCCAGGCTGGTGCGCAGCATGGTCTGGTCGCGGCTGATGGGGTGGGCCAGAGACACGTAGGCCTGGTGCGGCGGCCGGCGCAGGGCCTCGAAGCACTTGGCCTCGCTGGTGAGCACCAGGGTCATCACCTCGGCCCAGCCCAGGCCGGTGATGCAGGAGCGCACGGTGCCAGAGACGCCCTCGATGGGGCGCTCGCCGCCCACGGTCATGGTGGGCACCAGGGTGGGCACGATGTTGTGGTAGCCAAACGCGATGGCCGCGTCTTCCATGAGATCGACGGGGTTCATCAGGTCGTTGCGGTAAGCCGGAGCGGAGACCCGGACGGTGTCGGGATCGAGGATCTCCACGTCGTGGCCCATGCGGTTGAGCAGCTCCACCAGCTCGACGGCGTCCATGGGGATGCCGGTCCAGCCGGCGGTGGCCGGGACGGACAGCTCCATGACCTGGGGCGCGAAGTCCGGGGTGTGCAGGACCTCGTCGCCGTACTGGATGCCCACCTGGTGCAGGTTGATGCCGGGCTGCAGCTCCATGAGCGAGGTGACCAGCACGTTGAGGCAGCGGGAGACGATGCGGCGGTTGGTGCCGGTGACGTCGATGAAGAAGCTGGTGGTGGCGTCGGTGACCCGGGTCTGCTCGGAGTTGATGATGGGGGGCATGGACAGCACGACGCCGTCGCTGTCTTCGAGCAGGGGGTAGGCCTCGAAGCCTGCCAGCAGCCGGGCGAACTCCACGCCCTTGGGGTGCTCCTCGAGCACCTGCTGGGGGGTGATGGCCGCGGCCGGGTCCTGGGGGTCGTAGCCCAGGGGCACGAAGCGCAGCTCGTCCCGACCGACGGGTCGATAGCGGAAGGCCTTGCCGTTGGTGGCAGCGAGATCGTAGACACCGATGCTGGCGTGCTTGCGGTCGCGGCCCAGGGCCCAGTGCAGGTTCTCCTGCAGGTTCATCAACTCCTTGATGAAGTCGTCGTCGAGCACCACGTTGGTGGCCACGGCGCATGCGATGGCGGGCCGGGGGCAGGCCGTGGTGGCCATGGCCGGGTCGACCCACACATGGGCCAGGGGCGCGCCCAGGTCGTACTCGGGGCTGCCGGTGGTCTGCTCCAGGTAGCCCCGCAGGGTGCGGGCCAGGCCGCCCGGGTCGAACATGTCGGGGCGGACCGCCAGCAGCTCCATGCGGATCACGTGGTTCTCGCCAAGGTCCACCCGCAGCTCGGGGTGCTGGACGTAGTCGATACCGCAGCGCTTGCAGAGCACTGGGGGGTCCATGGTGGCGGTGATCTCTACGATGTTCCCGCAGCGGGTACACTTGATGCGGCGCAGGGTGGCGAAGCCCTCGACGTCGCAGCCGATGTGCTGCAGGTGCTGGACCAGCTCGTCGGGGGTGAGATCGCCCTCGAGGCGCTCGGTGAGGAGCTTGACGGGGATTCCGATTACCGGCATAGCTCGGCCTCCTTCAGCCACTGCAGGTCGGCGACGTAGATCTGACGGATGTCGGTGAGCTGGTGGCGGAACATGGCCAGGCGCTCGAGGCCCAGACCCCACGCCAGCACGGGCACGTCACAGCCCAGGGGCTTGGTGACCTCCGGGCGGAACACGCCGGCGCCGCCCATCTCGACCCAGTCCTGCTTGGACTCGAACCAGACGAAGATCTCCACCGAGGGCTCGGTGTAGGGGAAGAACGCGGGCCGGAACTCGAACTTGTCGAAGCCCATCTTGCGGTAGAAGGCCTCGAGGGTGCCCAGCAGTGACGCGAAGCTGGCGTGCTTGTCGATGATGATGCCATCGACCTGGTAGAAGACCGGCAGGTGCTTGTAGTCCACGGTCTCGCGGCGGAAGACCTTGCCCACGCAGAAGACCTTGCGGGGTGGGTTGGGGTTCTCGGCCAGGGCCCGCACGGTGGCGGCGGTGGTGTGGGTGCGCAGCACCGGCTTGCGGGCCAGAGACTCGTCCCAGGTGTAGCCCCAGCCCAGGCCGCCGGTGTCGCCGCCGTCCTGGTGGGTGTTGCGCACGGCCTCGACCAGCTCAGTGGGCGGCAGCTCGCAGCTGGCGGGCCGGGAGACGTAGAAGGTGTCCTGCATCTCGCGGGCGGGGTGATCCTGGGGCTGGAACAGGGCGTCGAAGTCCCAGAAGCCCGACTCGACGAAGGGGCTGACGATCTCCTCGAAGCCCATCTCCAGGAACACCCGGCGGGTCTGCTCGAGCACGCGGCGGAAGGGGTGGATCTTGCCCGGGAAGGCGGGCTCGGTGCCTGCGCTCATGTCGTAGGGGCGGAAGTCCACGTCGCGCCAGGAGCCGTCGGCCAACATCTCGCCGGTGAGCATGTTGACCTGCCGGCGGAGCTGGGCTGTGGGGGCGGCCTGGCGACCGGCGGCCGTGGCCTCGAGGAAGCGCAGGCTGCGGGCCTTGGACCTGTAGGCACCCTTGCGCCCCTGGAGCAGCGCTTCGGCGGCGTCGAGGTCCACGCCGGCAGCACGGAGCTCGGCGTCGGTGGCCTGCTCCCGCTGAGCCAGCGCGGCGAGCAGCGCCTCGTCGGGGCCGGGCTCGTCCGACAGGGCCTGACCCGCCGGGGTGAGGGTGAGGTCCTTGCCCTGGCGCAGCGCCCAGCCCTTGGCCACCAGGAAGCGCAGGCACTGCCCGATCTCGCCCGGGTTCAGGCCGCAGTGTTGGGGCAACTCGGGGATGGTCGAGGAGCCGCCCGCGGCACGCAAGCCCTGCACGACCTGGCGCTCTGGCAGTCCATGGTCGGCGAAGCCCTGGCCCATGGCGTCGATGCGGTACTCGGTGTAGCTCTGCTCGTCGCGGACCAGCAGGTCGCGCTCCTCGAGGGTGGCGGCGGCGGCCAGCACCAGGCTCTGGTCGAGCCCGAGCGCTGCCGCGAGCTGGGCCACCTGGACCGGGCCGGGGGCCTGGGCCAGGGCCTGCAGCAGGCGATACTCGTTCTCACGCAGGGTGATCATCGCTCCTCCAGACGGGTGCGTGCGGAGGGGGGCTCCGCCGGAGCGGCCCTCTAATGAGTTCGGCGTCGGTCGTCGGCCCTGTCACGGGCATGACAGAACAGCTGCCGCGCACTTGGCCTGCGCGGGTGGGTGTGAAAGGATGGGATTACCCTGGAACCTGGAGAATCCCGTGGCCTACCTCAAGCGTCTGGGCATCGCCCTGCTGGTCGTCATCGTGCTCGTCATCGGGGGCGCCTTCCTGCTCCCCGCCACCACCACCGTGGAGCGCAGCGCCGACATCCGGTCGCCGGCATGCAACGTCTACGTCCTGCTGGATGGCTACGGGTGGTGGAACGACTTCTCCCCCTGGGCAGGCATCGATCCGGCCACCACCTACAGCTACGAAGGGCCCAGCGTGGGCGTCGGCTCCCGCATGATCTGGGCCAGCGAAGACCCCAATGTGGGCTCGGGCAACATGGAGATCACCGTGGCCCAGCCCTGCAGCTCCCTGGCCCACGCCATCGACTTCGGGCAGCAGGGCAAGGCCATGGCCACCTGGACCCTCACGCCCACCGATGGCGGGGTGACCGCCACCTGGAACCTGGTCAGCGAGCACGGCATGAACCCCGTGGCCCGCATCTTCGGGCTGCTGCTCGATGGCTTGATCGGCCCTGACTACGAGAAGGGGCTGGCCCAGCTGAAGGCCCTGGCCGAGGGCCTGCCCGTCGCAGACATCGGCGCTCTCGAGCTCGAGCAGACCACGGTGGAGGCCAAGACCATCGTGGCCACGGAGTCCCGCAGCGCCAACAGCGATCAGGCCATGGCCCAGGCCCTCGGAGCCGCCTACGGGCAGATCCAGGCCTTCATGCAGGGCGCCGAGCTGCAGCCCTCCGGCGCCCCCATCGCGGTGACCCTGTCCCGCGACGCCGACAGCTGGCTGTTCCGGGCGGGTGTGCCCATCAGCGGCCCCGCCCCCAAGGACGCCATCGATGGACCCGTCCAGTTCGGCACGAGCCCGGGCGGCGAGGTCCTGAAGGTCACCCACACCGGGTCCTACGCCAGCCTCCCTGTCACCTACGCGGCCATCGACGCCTGGCTCACGCTGAACAAGCGCGAGGGCAGCGGTGTGGTGTGGGAGGCCTACGTCTCCGACCCGGCCACCACCCCGGAAGACCAGCTGATCACCAAGATCTACGTGGGCCTGTAGTCAGGCGTCCCGGGGCCTGTCGTAGATGGACTCGACGACATCGGCGTACTTCTCGTAGACCACCTGCCGCTTGATCTTCATGGTGGGGGTGAGCTCGCCGCCCTCGATGCTGAACTCTCGACCGAGCAGCTCGAAGCGCTTGATGGACTCGTAGCTGGCGAGGTCGGCGTTCATGGCCTCGACGCTGGCTTGGACTCGATCGCGGAAAGCACCGTCGTCGACCGAGGCCCCCGCGTGCTCTGGATCGAGGGTGAGCAGGGCGACCAGGTAAGGACGCCGATCGCCCACCACGACGGCCTGGCTGATGCCCTGGATGGCCTTGAGCTTGGCCTCGATAGGCAGGGGTGCGACGTTCTTGGCCCCCGCGGTGACGATGATGTCCTTGATGCGTCCGACGATCCTGAGGTTTCCCCGCTCGTCCCAGGCGCCGGTGTCGCCGGTGTGAAGCCAGTCGCTGTGGATCAGCTCGGCCGTGGCGTCGGGGTCGTGCAGGTAGCCGCGGCTGAGGCAGGCCCCGCGGGCCAGGATCTCGCCGTCCCCGGCGATGGCGATCTCCACGCCCTGCAGGGGCTTGCCCACCGTGCCCATGGCTCGCTCGCCCGGCTTGGTGGCCGTGAGGATGCCGGTGGTCTCCGATAGGCCGTACACCTCGTGTACATGGAAGCCCAAGCCGGTGAAGAAGCGCAGGGTGTCCGGGTTGCTGGGCGCTGCGCCGGTGAGGGTGTGGAGCACACCGTCCAGGCCCAGCTGCGCCCGGACCTTGTCGACCACCAGCTTGCGCGCGATCCAGCGCGAGGGGCCGCCCTGGGGCTGGCCGGTGCCCAGCTCGGCCTCGAAGGCGCGGCGCTCCACCCCAAGCGCCCAGTAGATGAGCTTGCGCTTCAGCGGGGGGGCCTGCTCGAACTTGCCCTCGAGCACGGCCTGGACCTTTTCCCAGACCCGTGGCACACCGAAGAGCACGTTGGGGCGCACCTCGGGCAGGTACTTGGGCATCAGCGCCATCTCGGGACAGAGGAACACCTCGCCCCCGGTGTCGAGCTGGGTGAGGTTGGTCGCGCCTTGCTCCGCGATGTGGCACAGGGGCAGGTAGCAGATGCTGCGGGTGCGATGAGTGGGGTAGTGGGCCACCACCGCGCGGCCCTGCACCGCCATGTTGTGGTGGGAGATCACCACGGCCTTGGGGGTGCCCGTGGTGCCCGAGGTGTAGATGATGAAGGCGTCGTCGTGGGGCTTGATGGCGGCGATGCGGGCGTCGAGCTCGGCCCGGTGTTGTGGTCCAGCCAGGGCCAGGAAAGATCCCCAGGACATCGCGCCCTCGGTGTCGCCCGGGTCGTCCAGGGCCACCACCTGCCGGAGCTCGGGCAGCTGTTCTCGGACTTCAGCCAGCTTGGCCAGCTGTGCGGGGCTGTCGGCGAAGACGATGGGAGCTTGGCAGTGTCCTACCAGGTAGGCGACCTGCTCGGCGATGTTGGAGGTGTAGCTGGGGGCCACCACACCGCCGGCCATCATGATGCCCCACTGCAGGTAGAGCCACTCGGCGCGGTTCCCACTCAGGATCACGGCGCAGCGGCCGGGCTCCAGCCCCCAGGCCACCAGGGCGGCGCCCACGGCGCGGGCGTGCTCGGCATACTGGGCCCAGCTGGTGGGCCGCCAGCCGCTGTCGTCGCGCTCGTGCAGCGCAGGTGCGTCGGGTGTGTGTTCGGCCCAGTGAGAGAGCCTGTGGATGGGGATATCCCACTGCTGCTGGGCTTTGGTGCTCACCATGTCCGCTCCTGGGTCCCGCCTCGATCGGCAGCTGGAACATACCAGGACCTGCGATCGACGGACGAGTGTGGGAGGTCGAGGCGCCGTCAGCGACCTGTTGCTCGGGCGCTCCCCTTCTCGCGACGCCGCGGCGCGTGCGATGGCCCGAAGGCCCAGGCGGAGGGAGGGCTCTCGACGCCTAGGCGAAGCGCAGGGAGGTGCGCGCTGCCAGGATCAGCACCGGCTGGCCGGCTGCGACGAGGCGGTCGGCCACGGGGGTGCGAATCACCCTGGGCAGGTCCAGCTGGTCTCGGACCTCGTTGACCAGATCGGTGATCACGACGCAGCGGGCGTCCATGGCCGGCACGCGCTGCTCGAAGGCTCGGTCCTCGTCGAAGTCCCAGCTGGTGAGCAGCCAGTCGGCCCCCCCCCAGCGTGCGGCGAGGTCCGCGAGCCAGGGGTCGGGGGTGTCACGGTGCAAGGCGCAGTTGAGGTGGACCAGGGTGCGCCCGTCGGGCAGGACCAGCCGCAGCACCACAGGTGGACAGCGGGGCAGCCGGGCCCGGGTGGCCAGGCGCTGGGCGGCCCGAGCTGGGGAGAGCAGCCCGCTGCGGAGCTTGCGCAGGCCCTCGGCCGGCGTGGCGTAGGGCACGGGCTGGTAGGCCTGGGCTTCGAGCGCGAGGCCCCCCAGTGGGGTGGCGAGGTCGAGGGCCTCGAGGGCTCCCTCGCGGGCCAGCCAGGTCAGGATCTCCGGCCGGGCGGCGATCCGGGGTCGGCGACCCCCGCGCACTGCCTCGAGGGCGCCTTGCAGGCGCTCGCGCTCGTTCCAGGTGATCACGACGGCGTCCACTGGGCCGGGGTCGGTGGCCGGATCGATGGCGACGACCGTGCCAGTGCCGAGCTCGAGGCGCAGCCCGGCGCAGCCTGTGTGGACGATGCGGAGGGCGGAGGGGGCGAGGGGGGGAGCCATGGGGCTCCGAACTTAGCTCAGTCCACCAGGACCTGCCGGATGCGCTCGAGGGCCCAGTCGATCTCTTCCTTGGTGATGACCAGCGGGGGCGCGAGCCGGATGACCTGATTGTGGGTCTCTTTGGCCAGCACGCCCAGCTCCATCAGGCGCTCGCAGAAGGGCCGCGCCGGGCCGGAGCTGTCCTTGATGACCACGCCGATGAACAGGCCCTTGCCGCGCACGAAGTCGATGTGAGGGCTGGGGATCGCTCGCAGCTGCTCCATCAGGTACGCGCCCAGGGTCTCGGCCTTGGCCACCAGGTCTTCGTCGACCAGGACATCGAGGGCGGCGCAGGCCACGGCGGAGCCCAGGGGGTTGCCGCCGAAGGTGGAGCCGTGCTGGCCGGGCTCGAAGACGGCCATGACCTCGCTGGACGCCAGGAAGGCGGACACCGGGTAGAAGCCGCCGCTCAGGGCCTTGCCCACGGTCAGGCAGTCGGGGCGGATGCCCTCGTGCTCGAAGCAGAACATCTTGCCGGTGCGGCCCAGGCCGCTCTGGATCTCGTCGAGGAACAGCAGGGCGTTCCACTTGTCGCACAGGGCCCGGGCCTGCTTCAGGAAGCCGGTGGGCGGAACGATGATGCCGGCCTCGCCCTGGATGGGTTCGACCAGGAAGGCGACGGTGTTCTCGTTGAACGCGGCCGCGAGTGCGTCGATGTCGCCGTAGGGGATCACCTTGAACCCGGGCGCGAAGGGGCCGAAGCCGTCGCGGTAGGAGGGCTCGGTGGAGAAGCCCACGATGGTGGTGGTGCGGCCGTGGAAGTTGTCGGCACAGACGATGATCTCGGCCTTGTCGGCGGGCACGCCTTTGACCTTGTACCCCCACTTGCGCACGGCCTTGATGCCCGTCTCGACCGCTTCGGCGCCGGTGTTCATGGGCAGGGCCTTGTCGAAGCCCGACAGCTCGCAGAGCTTCTGGACGAAGAAGCCCATCTTGTCGTTGTGGAAGGCCCGGCTGGTGAGGGTGAGCAGATCGAGCTGCTCGAGCATGGCGGCCTTGATGGCGGGGTGGCAGTGGCCCTGGTTGACCGCCGAGTAGCAGGCCAACATGTCCATGTACTTCTTGCCGTCGGCGTCCTCGACCCACACGCCGTAGCCCTTGGAGAGCACAACAGGCAGGGGGTTGTAGTTGCGGGCGCTGTAGCGATCGGTGAGCTCCATGGCGATCTGCTGGGACACTGGTCACCTCGGGTGCAAGGGAGTGGTGAGCCCCGGGGGGGGCTGGATGTCGGAAAACCGCAATTCCATAACTCGGCCCCCGGGAAGGAGGTGTCCAGACGAGGTCAGGTGATCCGGAGCCTGATCGTGCGCAGTGGCTCTCGGTACGCTGCAGCAAAGGCAGGGGATCGGGCGATCATCGTGTGAAAGTGGTGGCGGATTCGCCCGCTGGCCGGTATCATGCCGCGGCTTCTGCCCACTGCGAGGAGCTCCCATGCCTGCGCATCTGTTCGTTCTGCTCAGCCTGCTGCTCACGGGCTGCGGCTCCATTGGCCTCGAGCTGTTGGGCTCCGACACGGGCGAGAAGCACGGCCCGGGTCCAGACCATGACAGCGAGCCTGACGATGACCCACGCGACAGCGACCCTCCCGGTGAGTCCTCTCCCGAGCTCAGCTCCTTGCAGCTGGCCGAGCGGTCCAGCGACAGCACCATCCAGGTCATCTACGAGTCCTTCGACCTCGACGGCGACCTCGCGGGCGGCCAGGCCTCGCTGACCCTCGGGGGCCAGCCCTACACCATCGCCATTCCAGACGACCTCGACGAGTACTCCGCCACCGGCGCCTCCCGCTTTCACGTCGACTCCTCCTGGCTCTCGGCGGGCCAGACCATCAACGGCGTGATGTACCTGGTCGATGCGGCGGGCCACCGCTCCAGCAGCCTCACCGACAGCCTCACCCTGGCCGGCGCGTCCTACATCATCACCGAGAACGGCGACACCGACACCGACACCCAGAGCCTGGGGGTCATCTCGCTCCCCGCCGTGCTCGAGGGTGACATCTACCGCGCGGCCAACGATGGCTACGCCTACATCGGCGATCTGGACTTCATCGAGCTGCGGGTGGCCAGCACCCAAGATGCCTCCTTCAGCCTCACCTGGACCGCCCCGGGGGCCGACTACGACCTGCACTTGATGGTCAACGGCACCACCGAGGCTCAGTCCATCCAAGACGGCAACACCCAGCCCGAGCGCTTCATGCGGACCCTTCAGCCGGGCATCACCTATGTGGTGGTGGTGGCGGGGTGGAGTGGGGCTGGAGGCGACTACACCGTCGTGATCGAGTAAGGCAAAGGCCGACGAAGCGGCCTTTGCCCCCGTCGTTCCTGCGGACGGCCCCGGCCGCCGCAGAACGCCGTCCCGCACCGACCCTGGCGACCTCCACCGGCGTCGTTCCTGCGGACGGCCCCGGCCGCCGCAGACCGCCGTCCCGCACCGACCCTGGCGACCTCCACCGGCGTCGTTCCTGCGGACGGCCCCGGCCGCCGCAGACCGCCGTCCCGCACCGACCCTGGCGACCTCCACCGGCGTCGTTCCTGCAGCGGACCGAGCCCGGCGGAACGCTGCACCGCGCTGCCACACCCCGCTGCGAGCGGTCACCCGCTGTCCTGCGGCCGACGGCCCCCCGGGATAGAGGAGGTGCCTCCTCGGCCCGCCTCCAGGTGAACCATGGCACCCTGCCCCAAGCCCCTCGCCGTCATCCTCGCCGCAGGGCTCGGCACCCGCATGCGCTCCTCCACTGCCAAGGTGCTTCACCCCCTGTGCGGGCGGCCCATGGTCGGGTGGGTCGCCGCTGCGGCTCAGGCTGCGGGCTGCGACGTGGCAGCCGTGGTCCACCACCAGGAAGATCGAGTGCGCGCCGCGCTCCCCGGGGTGCCCTGCGCCCGCCAGCACCAGCCCCGCGGCACCGGCGATGCGGTCCGGGCCGCCCTCGATCTGCTGCCCGCGAGCGGCACGGTCATCGTGTTGCCCGGCGACGCCCCCCTGATCCGCCCCGCCATGCTCGAGGCCCTGCTCGAGGGCCACGGCGACGCCCTGTGCACCGTGCTGTCGACGGTGGTGGTCCGGCCCGCCGCCTACGGGCGCATCGTGCGCCAGGAAGGCCGTGTGGTGGGCATCGTGGAGGCCTCCGAGGCCACCCCGGAACAGCTGGCCATCACCGAGGTCAACGCCGGCATCTACGCCTTCGAGGCGGCCTGGCTGCGCGACGTGGTGCTGCCCTCCCTCGAGCCCCATCCCCCCAAGGGCGAGTACTACATCACCGACGCCGTGGCGTTGGCCGCGGCTGCGGGGCGCCTGAACGCCACCTGCCTCGACGACGCCGCCAGCCTGGCGGGCATCAACGATCGTACGGCCCTGGCCCGCTTCGAAGACGTCCTGCAGGACCGCATCCTCGAGGAGCACAGTGAAGCGGGGGTCACCCTGCATCGGCCGGGCACCATCCGGGTCGAGGTCGGGGTGTGCATCGGCCAGGACGCCGTGCTCGAGCCTGGGGTGATCCTGGTGGGCGACACCTGCATCGGCGTGGGCGCCAGCATCGGGGCCTACTCGGTCCTGCGCGACACCGTGGTGGCTGCCGGGGCCGTGGTCAAGCCCCACTCGGTGCTCGAGGGCGCCCAGGTGGGCCCGGGGGCCCAGGTGGGGCCGTTCAGCCACCTGCGGCCAGGCGCCGAGATCGGGCGTGGGTGCAAGGTCGGCAACTTCGTGGAGATCAAGAAGTCCACCCTGGCCGAAGGGGTCAAGGCGTCGCACCTGTCCTACATCGGCGACGCCACCATCGGCGCGGGCACCAACGTGGGCGCGGGCACCATCACCTGCAACTACGACGGCTACGGCAAGCACCGCACCATCATCGGCAGCGACGTCCTGATCGGCTCCAACACCTCCCTGGTGGCGCCGGTCACCGTGGGCGATGGGGCCTTGCTCGGGGCGGGCAGCACCATCACCGCCTACGTGCCCCCTGACGCCCTCGCCATCGGTCGCGCCCGCCAGGTCACCTTCACCGACGGCGGCCGTACCCTGCGCGAGCAGTTCCAGGCCCGCGCCCTCGAGGCCAAGGCCGCTGGCTCCTCGGGCTCCGATCCCGGTGACGGGGGCCAGTCGTGAGCGAGCTCTCCCACCTCCAGCAGCTCAACCCCGAGCAGCTCGAAGCCGTCACCCACCTGGAGGGGCCGCTGCTCGTGCTCGCTGGCGCCGGCTCGGGCAAGACCCGCGTGCTCACCCGTCGCGTTGCGCACCTGGTCCATTCGGGAATCGCCCCCTGGAACATCCTGGCGGTCACCTTCACCAACAAGGCGGCGCAGGAGATGCGGGAGCGCGTGGCCGAGCTGGTGGGCGACGCCGCCGATCGCATCGTGGTGTCCACCTTCCACTCCGCCTGCGCCCGCTTCCTGCGCCGCGAGGCCCCCAAGCTCGGCTACACCTCGAGCTTCGTCATCTACGACAGCGACGATCAGCAGCGCCTGGTGCGCGACATCCTGCGCGAGCTGCAGATCGACCACAAGCGCTTCCCGCCCAAGGCCTTCCTGTCGCGCATCGATCAGGCCAAGAACCGTATGCTCGAGCCCGAAGACGTGGCCGCCGGCCTGCTGGGCGACCCCGGCGCCATGGCCATGCGCGTGGACGAGGTCTACGCTCGCTACCAGCGCGCTCTGGTTGCCGCCAACGCCTTCGACTTCAACGACCTGGTCGGCCGCATGGTCCAGCTGCTCGAGCAGGACACCGAGGTGCGCGAGCGCTACCGCGACCGCTTCCGCTACCTGCTGGTGGACGAATACCAGGACACCAACCACGCCCAGTACCGGCTCATCAAGGCCCTGGCCGGGCGGGAGCCCCACAACCTGGCCGTGGTGGGCGACGACGATCAGTCCATCTACGCCTTCCGCGGCGCCGACATCCGCAACATCCTCGACTTCGAGCGTGACTTCCCCCAGGTCAAGACCATCCGCCTCGAGCGCAACTATCGCTCCACGGGCAACATCCTCGAGCTGGCAGGCGCCTTGGTGCGCCACAACTCCCAGCGCAAGGAGAAGACCCTGTGGACCGAGGCGCCCGCGGGCGACCCCGTCTTCGCGCTGGTGGGCTCCGACGAGGAAGACGAGGCTCAGAAGGTGATCGACGAGATCGGTCGTCAGGTGCGGGCGGGGCGCCGCCCGGGCGACATCGCCATCTTCTACCGCACCCACGCCTCCAGCCGGCCCCTCGAGCAGGCCCTGGGCAACGCTCGGGTCCCCCACGTGGTGGTGGGCGGTCGGCGCTTCTACGAGCGGCGCGAGGTGCGCGACATGGTCGCTTGGCTCCGGCTGATGGTGAACCCCTCCGACACCATGGCCTTCCTGCGCATCGTCAACGTGCCTCCCCGTGGCATCGGCGCCACCAGCATCGCCCAGCTGCGGACCCAGGCCGAAGAGCTCGGTGTGCCGCTGCTCGAGTCCGCCAAGCGCGCCGCCAGCGCCGGCAAGGGCCGCAGCGCCAAGGCCTTCCGTGGCTTCCTCGATCTGTACGGCCGCCTGGTCGAAGAAGCCCGGGACCTGCCTACGTCGCAGCTCATCCTGCGGGTGGCCGAGCTCACCGGCTATGTCGAAGCCTTGCGCGCTGAGGACACCCTCGAAGCCCAGGGCCGCCTCGAGAACATCGAGGCCCTGTCCCGCGCCGCTCGCACCGCCGACGAGGCCCTGCCTGCCGACACCCCCGACGACGAGCGGCTCCGCAACTTCCTGGATCAGGCCACCCTGGCCTCGGCCGATCAGGACCTCCCCGACCACGACGGCCAGGTCACCCTGATGACCGTCCACCTGGCCAAGGGCCTCGAGTTTCCTCTGGTCTTCGTGGTGGGTCTGGTCGAGAAGGTCTTTCCCCACGCTCGCTCCGAAGAGCGCCTCGAGGACATCGAAGAAGAACGCCGCCTGGCCTATGTGGCGTTCACCCGTGCCCGGGAGCGCCTCTACCTGTGCCGGCCCGCCCGCCGCTGGGTGCGCGACGGCATGGGCTGGTCCGGAGGGGGCCGAGTCGTGCAAGCGCGGCCGTCTCCCTTCTTGCTCGAGCTGCCTCGCCACCTTGTGCAGCCCTTGGGCGGCCAGCCCCTCCACAGGGCTCGTCCCGCCCCACCGCCGGTGCCAGCATCGTCCACCCGCAAGCTGGATGCGCTGCTGGCCCAGGTGCGCTCCCGCGACCAACAGTCCGCGCCTGCGCCTCGGCCTGGCGGGCTCACCCTGGTCCCCGAGTCTCCGGATGTCTTCCGTCCTGGGGTCGGCGTGCGCCACCCCGTGTTCGGCGACGGCGAGGTGCGGTCCCTCGAGGGGCGCGGCCCCTCGCTGAAGGTGGTGGTCTTCTTCCAGCGCTTTGGCACCAAGAAGCTGCGTGTAAGAGAAGCGCGCCTCGAGGTGTTGGTCGACTGAATGCTCAGCCTCTAGCGCTCGGAACCGCTCCATCGCGCCAAGGCTCGGAGGTTCGCCAGCGCGTGATCGCGTTGCGGACCGCTCCCGCGGCGTGGTAGCTTCGCTGTTCGAGGTCCACTCGGGAAGGTCCCAGTAATGATCGTCACCTGCGAGCGCTGCTCAGCGCGGTACAAGCTCGATGACAGCAAGATCAAGGGCCGCGGTGCGCGCATCACCTGCCCCAAGTGCCAGCACGTCTTCGTGGTGTACAACAAGGCGCAGGACGAGCAGCCCGCCGAGCCGGATCCCGAGCTCGATTCCGAGGAGCCGTCCTCCGACGAGCAGCCCGTGGCACGCTCGGCCAACCCCCTGGCCCAAGACCCCAACAGCCCAGCGGGCTTGGTGGGGTCCGGCCCCCGTGCCGACCAGATCGACTTCCGCAAGGTGGGCATCTCCACCTGGAAGGTCAAGGTCAAGATCGGCTTGGTCTACGACTTCTCGGACATCGGCACCCTGCGCAAGTACATCCAGG
Source organism: uncultured Pseudomonadota bacterium (assembly GCA_937912125.1). Classification (GTDB taxonomy): domain Bacteria; phylum Myxococcota_A; class UBA796; order UBA796; family JAFGLY01; genus CALDOK01. Next base: position 13,242 of record CALDOK010000076.1, on the reverse strand, counting down.
ATCGCCGGGTCACCGAGGACGACGTCATCTCCCACGACGGCGCCAGCTGGGTCCGCATCGGTGACATTCCCGATCTCGACGCCTACTTCGTCCAGGTCTACGAGGAGCTCGAGGACCAGCTCGCTGGCGGCGTCGACGAAGAAGCCGACACGGGCGAGCCCTTCGAGGATGATGGCCCCACCATGGTGGTGGGCATGGGCAGCCTGCGCTCGAACATCTCCACCGGGGTGTTCCAGCGACCGGGTGCCAAGACCGAGGGCGCCCCGCCTTCCACGCGCCCGCTTCCTGGCAAGCCCTCCCGCCCGCGGGCCGGTGGCCCCGCCAGCGACAACAACCGCTTCGTGGATCCCTTCGAGAGCCTCAAGGAACGCCAGCGCGACCGTATGCGCGCCAAGCGGCGCGACGGCGGGCCCACCACCGGCACCCATCGCAAGAACGGCAAGGCCGCAGCCAGCGACAAGAACCGCCGCAACATGTGGCTCATCGCCGCAGCGGTCATGGCCGTGGCGGCGGTGGTGTGGTTCTTCTTCCTGCGCGTGCCGCCTCAGCCTGTGCAGCCTGTGGAGCCCGGCCCCACCGCGCAGCAGCCGCCCGCCACCGACCCCAAGGAGTTCCAGAGCAAGCTGATCCAGCAGCTCGAGGACGAGATGCGGGCGGCGGGGGTGGCGCCCCCCACCGACGGGCAGCAGGAAGAGATCCAGGGCCCCATCATCACCATCGACCCGGCCAAGCGCGCCGAGATGTGCGCCAAGGGCGAGCTGCCTGCCAGCTCCTGCTCCGACGCGTCCACCCGTCCGGTGGCTCCCACCTTCCAGCCCAGCGGCTCCCAGGGCAGCAACGACGTGGCCAAGACCACCGCCGCCGACCACGCCGGGATCGGCCGCTCGGCCGCCCAGCAGCGCAACTGGGCCACGGCCGTGACGGCCTACGACCAGGCGAGCAGGATGGAGCCGGGCAACGCCACGTACCGCTGGGGTCTGGCCGAGTCGCTGTTCCGCAGAGGCGGCTCTGGGGATGCCGAGCGCGCCCAGGGTGTTTTCCAGTCCCTCGTGGGCGGCAACGCGCGCGCCAAGAAGTTCCTGGGCCTGATCGCGGACCAGCTCGGAGATGAGGCTGGCGCGATGGACTACCTCCGCCAGTACGAGGCCGCATACCCCGGCGACGCCGAGGTGAAGCAGAAGCTCCAGGAGCTCACGGGGGGCTGACCGTGGTCCTGGTATGCAGCGCCTGCGGCGCAGAGCTGGAGCTGAGCGAGGAACAGCTCGCCCGGCTGGAGATCGGCCTCGAGGATCGGACGCGCTGCTTGCAGTGCGACGCTCTCGCGGCCCGGGTGCTGCGCTCGATCGCGCTGGGCTCCAGCATGTCCAGCGTGCCGCCCCTGCAGGATCTGGGCGAGGCCACCGACGAAGGCCTGGCCGGGCGTCCCTTGAGGCTGCGGCGGGGGGGGCAGGACTTCAGGGTGCGGGACCTGGATCGCCTGCGGCGCCTGGTGATGGAGCGCAAGGCCGCGCCCAGCGATCTCGTCTCGGCCGATGGGGTGCGCTGGAGCCCCGTCGACAGCATCCCGGCCCTCCAGCCCTTCCTGGCGGTGGTGCGCTTCCTGGACAGCTCCCCCACCACTGGCGGTGGCGGCGTGCTGGTGGACGCCTCGACGGCGTCGGACGGATGGGGAGATGGTGGGCCCTCCCACGACACGGACAGCGACGTCGCGGTGGACGAGCCGGATCGGATAGAGGGGATCGACCCGATCCCCCGGAGCAGGGAGCTGCCATGAGCGAAGAGAACAAGTACTTCGAGAAGCTCGAAGCCGAGAAAAAAGCCCGCTTGGCCAAGGATCTCCGCGAGACCCGGGAGAGAGAAGCGCTCGCGGCGCGCAAGCGGCTCCACTGGCTCAAGTGCGGCAAGTGTGGCGCCGACATGAACACCGTCGTCTTCCGTGGCGTGGAGATCGAGGTCTGCCCCGACTGCGGCGCTGTCCTGCTGGATCAGGGAGAGCTCGAGCTGCTCGCCGGCAAGGATCAGAGCGGCGTCTTCCAGCACTTGCGGGACATCTTCAAGCACTAGCGGGATCGCGCCCCGCGTCCGGGAGCGGGTGGGCTCCCCTGTGGGGACGCCTGGGTGTGGACGCCTGGGTGTGGACGCCTAGGTGTAGACGTTGACCTCGTCGGTCATGGCGAGCACCTCTTCGTAGGTGGTCTCGCCCATGGCCATCTTCTTGATGGCGTACTCCCGCAGGGTCATCATCCCGTCGTTCAGCGCTTCTTTCTTGATCTCCACCGAGGGGGCTCGATCGGCGATGAGCTTGCCGATGCGGGGGGTGATGGGGAGCACCTCGAACACGCCGGTGCGGCCTCGGTAGCCGGTGCCCCGGCACTTGATGCAGCCTGCGCCGCGCTTGACGCCCAGCTTGCGGCCGCGGGCGCCGCCGATGCGCAGGCTGAGCACCTGATCCTCGCTCAGGATCTCGTCCACAGCGCAGTTGGGGCAGATGCGACGCACCAGGCGCTGGGCGATGACGCCCTGGAGGACCGAGGCGATCAGGAAGGGGTAGATGTCGAGGTCCAGCAGGCGGGTGACCGCCGAGGCGGCGTCGTTGGTGTGCAGGGTGCTGAGCACCAGGTGGCCGGTGAGCGCGGCCTGGACGGCATGTTCGGCGGTCTCGGGATCGCGGATTTCACCCAGCATGACCACGTCGGGATCCTGGCGCAGCACGGTGCGCAGGGCCGTGGCGAAGGTGAAGCCGATCTTGGGCTGCACGGGGAACTGGTTGAACTCTTCTTGCACGATCTCGATGGGGTCTTCGAGGGTGCAGATGTTGATGCGCGGCGAGTTGATGTGGTGGAGCGCGGTGTACAGGGTGGTGGTCTTGCCGCTGCCGGTGGGGCCGGTGACCAGCACCATGCCGGCTTTGGTGGAGAGCATGCGCTCGAGGAGCATGCGCTCGCGCTGGAACAGGCCCATGGAGTCTACGTTCTTGACGTAGATGCCCGGGTCGAAGATGCGCATGACCACCTTCTCGCCGAAGGCGGTGGGCACGGTGCTCACCCGCATCTCCACCTCGTCGCCGCCGTGGTGGGTCTTGAAGCGACCATCCTGCGGTCGGCGGCGCTCGGCGATGTCCATGCGGGCCAGCATCTTCACGCGGCTGACCATGGCGGGGTGGACCAGCTTGGGCAGGCGGTGGATGCGGTGCAGCACGCCGTCGATGCGCATCCGGACCAGGGCTTCCTCGCGCTTGGGCTCGATGTGGATGTCCGAAGCGCGGTTCTCGAAGGCATAGTTGAGCAGGTACCAGACGGCCTGGACCACGGGCTGGTCGGTGGCGTCCAGCTCGGCTGCGCCCTTCATGCGGTACAGCTGCTCGAGGTTGCCCAGATCGGGCAGGTCAGAGCGGAACTCTTCTTCGGCCGCGCGCATGGAGCGGCGGAAACCGTGGAACTCCACGATGACCTGGAGGATCTCGGACTTGGTGGCCACTACGGGGCTGATGGCCTTGTTCTTGAAGCGCGCGATGCTGTCGAGCAGCTCCTGGTCCCAGGGGTCGGCCATAGCCAGGGTGAGCAGCTCGGGGGTGTCCTCGAGGGCGATGACCATGTGGCGCTCGGCGAAGGGGCCGCCGAAGGTCTCTGTGACCAGCTTGTAGTTCAGGGCCAGGGGGTCCAGGTGCACGAAGGGCATCTGACGGGCCTCGGCCACCACCCGGGTGACCACCTCTTCGTCCACCAGCTCGTCGGGCCGATCGCCCCGATGGAAGCGGAACGAGGCCACCAGCTCGATCTCGTGGACGCGGTAGTTGACCCGCTGGCGCCCCAGCAGGCGGCGTAGCTCGGCGCGCTTGTCCAGCAGGATGTGCCGGGCCTGCTCGCGGCCGCGGTTCAGCACGTCCTGCTTCTGACCCTGGTGGATCACGCCACGGGCGATGAGCAGGTCGAGGATCTCGGTGAGGCGGGCTTCGTTGATCACGGTTGTGGCTCCTCGATCAGCATATCCCCGGAGCGACCGGCTTGGGGGGCGGTGGCGGGGGCCAGCTCACCGGCCAGCAGGTTCAGATCCCACGCGGCGCCGTCCTGGCCCTGGACGGTGGGTGGGCCCAGGTGGGCGGCCACGGCGCGGTCGAGGGGGGCGGCCACGGCCAGCACGCGCAGCGCGTGGTCGATCAGGGGCTGGACGTCTCGATCGGCGGGCGGGGGTGCGCCGGGGGTGCGCCCCAGCGCGGCCAGCCAGCCCCCCAGGGGGCTGCGGGGCAGCCAGGTGGGGGCTCCGGGGCGGTTGGGGTTCAGCGCCAGCGGCCGGCCGTGGGCGCGCTGGTCCAGCAGGGGCCGCTGCGGAGAGAGCCCGGGCCCCCCCGTTGGCAGCCACAGCAACATCCCGGGGTTGAGCGGCCCGAGCTCACCGAGGAAGTCTGGGCTCTGGGCCTGGGCGGCAGGCAGAGGCCATGGCACCGGGGCCAACAGCCCGTAGTCCACCATGACCAGCAGCGCCGCCAAGGGGAGCACGAGCCTGGGGCGCCAGCGCGGACGAGTCGCCAGCCGCTGGGCACCCAGGGCCGCCAGGGCCGCCAGGGCGACCTGTCCGAGCAGGAACAGCCTGGCGTGGTGGTTCAGCAGCGCTCCCCCCGGGAGCCAGTCCAGGGCCAGGGCCGCGGGGTTGGACAGGTCGTGGGCCTGGCCCAGCCAGTGCAGCTGCTCTCCTGGCGCCAGCAGCAGCGCAGCCAGCAGCAGCCACCACCAGCGGCTGCGGCCCGCCAGCGAGGCCAGCAGCAGCACCCCCAGCCCCAGGTAGGTGGGGTGGAGTCGGATCACGGCGTCGGCCGGAAGGGCGATGGCCCCTGGGGTGAGGAAGGACAGCAGGTCGGCCTGTCCCCAGGGGTTGAGCTGCCACAGGGGCTCGGCCTGGCCCAGGTGGACGCCGCTGCGGTGTCCTGCCCCGGTGATGGCGCGGGCGCCCTGGGCCAGCAGGGGTGGGACGGCCAGGGCGGCCGCGATGAGTCCGGCCACCAGCCAGCGCGACCAGGAGCGGGGTGCCCGGATCAGGTGCGTCAGGCCCGCCACCACCGCGGTCGCTGCCCCCAGCCAGGCCAGGTAGGGGCCACACCAGGCCAGCAGCCCCAGGGAGCAGCCCGCGGCGATGGCCCAGCGCCAGCTCGTGGCCGAGGCTGAGGGACCGAGGGCGGGGGGCTTCACCACCAGCCCCACCGCCACCGCCAGCAGCCCGATGGCCAGGTCTTCGCTCAAGCCCGACAGCAGGCTGCCGGTGAACACGGGCCCCATGGCCAGGACCAGGCCGCCCACGGCCCCGCTGCCGCCCACGCGTCGGGACAGCCACCTGCCGCCTGCGAACGCCCCGGCGATGCCTGCGAGGGCCATGGCGTTCCAGGCGACGACCGGCCCAGCGGCGCGGCTGATGCCGGCGCCCAGCAAAGCGGGGAGGGGATCGATGACAGGCCAGGAGGCGGCGCCGGTGGCCAGGCTGGTGCCGTCGGGCCAGGCGGGGAGGGCTTCGCCGTGCCACCACCAGGTCCAGGCGTGACCCCAGACTTCGGCTCCGCGCCATGCCAGCAGGGGCTCACCGCCCGTGGACACCAAGGACCAGGCGGCCAGGGCCAGCAGCCCGATGAAGGCCGCGGGCAGCAGCCAGGCGGGGGCGGTCTGGGTCGCGGGGACGGGGGGAGGGAGTGGGGACATCCGGCCGCCATGGTATCGTGCGCCGGCTCGATGGAATAGAGCAGGCCCATGACGCAGGCGTTCGAGAGTACCCCCGCTGCGGATCGTTGGTGGTGGCTTGCCGCGATGGTCACCAGCCTCGGGCTCGCGCTGCTGGCCACGGCCCCCGTGTGGCAGGCGCCCGGTCAGGGCATGCTCTGTGGCGTGATGCACCCCGACTGCGCTGGTAATCAGTGGCTGCTGGTGTGGGTGGCGGAGCGGGTGGTGGGCCTCGAGGGCCTGCTGCACAACAGCCGCTACTACTGGCCGGTCGGCGACGCCCCCTTCCTGGCTGGGAACGGCGGCGAAGGTTTGCTCTACCTGCCCTTCCACCTGGCCTTCGGCTGGCCTGTGGGCGCCAACGTCTTCCTGGTCTTGGTGCTGGTGGGCAACGGTCTGGCGGCCTGCTGGATGGCGCGGGGCGCGGGGGCCTCCTGGCCGGGGGCGCTGCTGGCGGGAGCGGCCCTGGGCGCTGGCCCCTACGCGGTGCGGGAGCTGGGCGCGGGCCGCTTCAGCCAGGCCGATCTGCTCTGGGTGCTGCTGTTCATCGGCGCCTGGCTTCGGTTCCTGCGCGCGCCTCGGCTGCGCTGGGCGCTGGCGGCGGGGGCGCTGCTGGCGGTGGCGTCTGCGCTGTACTGGTACCACGGGCTCTTCGCGATCCTGGCTGGCGGGATCCTGGCCCTGGGCGCGGGCGCGGGGGCGTGGCGGCGCGGCGGCCGGCTGCGGGACCTGCCCTGGAAGCCCGTGGTGGCGTTCGCTGTCTGCTTCCTGGTGTTGGTGGCCGGCCCGCTGCTCTGGTACCTGGGCCACTGGGCCGAGCTGCCCGGCACCGGCGAGGAGATCTTCCCCCACCCCGAGGCTGTGCGGGACAGCCTGGACCCCATGCTGCCCTTCCTGGTCCGGCAGGGCCGCTTCGTGGGGCAGGCGCTGCCCGCCACCGTGGTGGTCCTGGCGCTGGCTCAGGTGGTGAAGCTGGTCTTGGGGCGGAGCGATCGAGCCTGGCTCGACCTCGCCCTGCTCGGCTGCTGGGGTCTGTTCCTGGCGCTGGCCATGGGGCCGGCGTTGCAGGTCGGGGGGCTCTCTCCCTTCGAGCTCGTCTATGGCGTCGCGGCGCCGCTGCGGCGCTTCTGGTGGCCCTCGCGCCATGTGCTGGTGTGCAACCTGGCCCTGTGCCTGCTGGCGGCGCGGGCGCTGCCGGCGCTGGGGCGGGTCTGGGCCTCCTGGGGCGTGGCCGGGCTGCTGGTGGCGAGCTGTCCCGTCCTTCTCCTGGTCCAGGGTCCAGGGGTCCGGGCGCACAGCACCGCCCTGATCTGGCCCCCCGCCTTCTACGCCAGCCTGGCTCAGGAGCCGGGCGACGTGCTGCTGGATCTGCCCCTGTCCCCCCGGGTGGCCCTGAGCCAGAAGCCGCTGCTGTACCAGCTGGCCCACGGCAAGGCCCTGGTGAACGGCCACGGGCTGTGGGTAGACAGGGTCCGGCCCCCGGCCTGGGACGCGTTCGTGGCCGCCAACAGCTTCCTGCGGGGGCTGCAGGCGGTGGAGGACGGCAGCCTTGTGGGGGCGCTGGACTTCGACGCCGCTGATCTCGCGGTCCTGCAGGACCGGGGCTTGGCCGTCATCGTGCTCAACCGCGAGCACTATCCACTGGGCCTGGCCCAGGCCGTCAGCCGCCAGCGCCAGGCGCTCACCGCCCTGTTCGGCCCGCCCTTCGCCAGCTCTGCCGGGGCCGGGGCCTGGCGCACGGCGGACTGGACCGGCGCCACCACGGTGGCGTTGGAGCCGTGGGAGTTCCCTTCCGGCGCCGCTCGACGGGATGGGTCGGTGCCCATCGACATGCGCACGCCCCCCAGCCTGACCTTCGATCCGGCGCGGTGAGGAACCACCGCTCGGCGATAGCAGAGCATGGTGCTACCATCGAGCGATGACTGACTGCATGTACGCGCTCGTGTTGCTCGTCGGCTGTGGGGTGGAGGATGACAGCGGCTCTCCGCCCTCCACCGACACAGGTCCGCCAGCAGATACGGGCTCGCCCATCACCGATCTCGCCCCGAGCGTCACTTGGAGTGCGACCTGCGACCAGAGGCTCGGCGCCTCGTTGACGTCCGGACCGGGCGCGCGCCTGGTGATCGGGGGGCCCAGCAGGGGGAGCGAGTACTGGGAGGACACCGAAAATTCGACGATCTATCTGATCAATTCGCTCATTGGCAGCCTGAGTGGGGGTACCATCGCGCGGGCGGAGGGGGACTACGTGTCCGATTCTGGGGGGTACGCAAACACCCTCCTCGGCACCGAGGTGGTGCTCCCGGGGGATGTCACCGGCGACGGTGAGCCAGACCTGCTGGCGTTCACTTCTCCCGGGGACTCGGACCTCTCCGAGCCCGCCTACCTGTTTCCCGGTCCGCTGCTGGGCTCCCACAGCGTCACGGACCCCGGGGTCCTGCCGGTGGCGGGCCGGGACGCGTGGTCAGGGGTGCGCTGCGGGGACCTGGATGGCAACGGCGTGGACGAGCTGTGCCACGCCAGCGGGGTGGCCTTTGGACCTGTCGGCCCTTCGCCGGAGCCCGGGCTCACCTGGAGCGCCGCGGATCCCGCCGGCATGCGTATCGCCGCTGCGGATCTCGACGGCGACGGAGTGAACGACCTGCTCCTCGCCGATCCAGCGTCGTCGGCCCTGGTTCGCTTGACCTCCTTCGCGGCTGGTGACGTCGATCTCGCGTCGGCGGCCGAGGCCACCTGGACCGCGCCCATGGGCCATGCCACGGCCATGGTGGCGGGCGACGACCTCGACGGCGACGGCCGTGGAGACATCGCGGTGGCCTGGAACGACGGCGCCGCTACCACGGTGTACCTCCTCGTGGACGCGGGTGGATCTGCCATGGATGAGGCGGCCACGGCCATCGCCCTGCCCGCCGTCGCCCTCACCACCGGGGATCTCGACAGCGACGGGGTGGCGGAGCTCGCCGCTGGAGGGGACGGGTCGGTGTGGGTCTTCAGCGGCCCCATCGAGGCGGGCGGCCTCGAGGGCGGGGACGCCAGCGCTCACTTGATCGGCGCGCAACATCCGGACGACAGCTTCGGTGCCGCGCTGCTGGCCATCGAGTCCGACGACGCCCTGCGCTGGGATCTCGTGGTCGGTGCGCCGGACGTGCACTCGGATTCCCCCTACGAGCCTTATGGAGAGGTCTACCTCTTTCGCTGGGTCAGCCTGTAGCCGCCGGGCTGGCGCCGCATGGCCAGGCCCTCCAGGTTGAACCGCGATCTCCAGCCCGCGATCTCCATGTCTCGATCCCGCCGCGGCCTGAGCGCTGTCGCCGCTCCCGATGGGCGGTAGACCAGGGTTTTCGTAGTTGGAACGCGCCTTGCATAGGTCCTCGGCGCCACCCGCGCGGAGCCCTCCCATGTCGCTGGTCCTCGTCCTCATCGCCGCCTTGCTCGTCCCCGCTGCAGATGCCGGCCCGCTGGTGGAGTTCGTGTTCCAGGGCCAGCCGGACTGCGTGGACCTGAGCTTCGAGGGCCAGAGCACCCGCCTGACCAGCCGCTGTGGGGCTCCCCTCCTCGTGGATCAGTCGGTGCTGCCCGCGAGCCTGATCCTGCCGGGCACCACAACGGAGATCCGGGATCTCTCCGCCTTCACCATCGGTCTCGGCGGCAAGCTCTACCGGGTGGTGGCTCAGCTGGCGGAGCCGGAGGGCCTCCCGGCGGTGGCTGATGAGATGGCGGAGGACACCGCGTCGGAGGACTGATCGCGCGCTATGCCCCGCAGTCCAGGTCCTCGTGGCGCACCAGGCCCACCAGGCCGTCGGGGTCTGCAATCTCCACCAGCACCCAGACATCGAAGGCCCGGAACAGGCGGGTGCCTTCGAGCCGGTCGTGCTCGAGGGTGGTCCACTCCGACTCCTCGGGCTCCTCGACATAGGGCACCGGCAGGAAGACCGCCGCGGCCTGGGAGACCGTGCGGCACTTCCGGGGAGGCCTGCGGCTGTCGCGGGCGACGCGGTCTCCGGACCAGCCAGCGCCGCAGCAGGCCAGGTCCACCGGCTGGCCCCCCGCGGGCTCGATCCAGATCTCCCGCTCGTTCATGCCCAGCACCACCTGCTGGCCTGCGTGCTGGGCCACCCAGCGGCCGGGCTCCTGGCGCTGCATGTCCAGCAGGCAAGCGCACTCCTGGGCACCTCCGTCGAAGAGCGAGGCGTAGGCGGCCACCAGCCGATCCCCGTGACTCGCCACGCTGAGCTCCATGGTCTCGTGCCCGTAGGTGCCGCTGGGGACGGTAGGGGGCGTAGGCGGAGCTCTGCCGCAGCCGCGGCAGGCGGTGAGGATCAGGAGCGTGACGGGGAGGGGCCGCATGAGCTGAGGGGTATCGCCTGGAGCGTGTCGGTGCTGGCGCGCGGGAATGTCACCGCCTTGGGCCACCGAATGGGGCTGACTTTTTTCCTGGAGGCCCAGGCCCGGGATAGGTGGGCGGGCCCGGAGTGTCCTGGGCAGGACCGTCGCCACGGAGGCATCCCCATGCGTGCATGGACCGTCAAAGACAGCGCCGAGCTGTACAACATCCAGAACTGGGGCGCGGGCTATTTCCGTGTGAACGACCTGGGCCACATCGAGGTCACGCCCGGTGGGGTCAAGCCCGGAGGTATCGATCTGCAGCTGCTGGTCGAAGACCTGGAGGCCCGCGGCATCCAGCTGCCCATCCTGCTGCGCTTCCCCGGCATCCTCCAGTCCCGGGTCGCCACACTGCAGGGGGCTTTCGCCGAAGCGATCACCGAGTACGAGTACACGGGGCGCTACAACCCGGTCTACCCCATCAAGGTCAACCAGCAGCGCAACCTGGTGGAAGAGCTCGTGCGCTTCGCCGAGCCCTTGGGCATGGGCCTCGAGGCGGGCAGCAAGCCCGAGCTGCTGGTGGTGATGTCCCTGCTCGAGCAGCCCGGGTCCCTGGTGGTGTGCAACGGCTACAAGGACGAGGAGTACCTCGAGGCCGCGATGCTGGCCAAGAAGCTGGGCAACCGGGCCATCGTGGTCGTCGAGAAGTTCTCGGAGTTCGACGCGGTGCTCGAGGTGGCCGAGCGGCTGGACATCGAGCCCAGCATCGGCGTGCGTATGCGTCCCAGCACCCGCGGCGCCGGGCGCTGGGAGGGCTCCACGGGCGACCGCTCCAAGTTCGGCCTGTCCGCCCAGGAGATCGTCGACGGCATCGATCTGTTGCGCGCCCGCGGCAAGCTCCACTGCCTCGAGCTGCTGCACTTCCACATCGGCAGCCAGGTCAGCGCCATCCGCGCGTTCAAGTCCGTGCTGCGCGAGGCGGCTCGCCTGTACGTCGAGCTGCGCAAGCTGGGCGCGCCCATCACCATCGTCGACGTGGGTGGCGGCCTGGGCGTGGACTACGACGGCTCCCGCTCGAACTTCCCGTCTTCGGTCAACTACACCGTCAGCGAGTACGCCGCCGACATCGTCGGGGCTCTGCAGAGCGCCTGCGAAGAGCACGATCAACCCCACCCCGACATCGTGAGTGAGAGCGGTCGAGCCCTGGTCGCGCACTCCTCGTTGCTGGTCTTCAACGTGCTGGGTGTCGCCTCTCCCTTGTCCGGCGCCGATCAGAAGGTCGTGGTCGCCGACGAGGAGAACGATCTGCTGCACGGTCTGGCCGAGGTGCGGGACGGCGTCTCCCGCAAGACCTTCCAGGAAGCCTGGCACGATGCCCTCGAGATGCGCGAAGAAGCCCTCTCTCGCTTCGAGCTGGGGCTGCTGGACCTCCGGCAGCGCGCCCGCGCCGAGCGGATCTTCTGGCAGGCGCTGGCCCGCATCCTGAACGTGGTGCGGGGCTTGGACTACGTGCCCGACGAGCTCGAGGGCCTCGAGAAACACCTGGCCGACGTCTACTACTGCAACTTCTCGGTCTTCCAGTCCGCGCCCGACGCCTGGGCCGTGGGGCAGCTCTTCCCGGTGGTTCCCATCCACCGCCTCAAGGAAAAGCCCACTCGCCGCGGCGTGATAGCCGACATCACCTGCGACTCCGACGGGAAGCTGGACAAGTTCATCGACCTGCGCGACGTCAAGGACGTGCTCGAGCTGCACTCCCTGAACGACAAGCCCTACTACCTGGGGGTGTTCATGGTGGGGGCCTACCAGGAGATCCTGGGCGATCTGCACAACCTCTTCGGCGACACCAACGCCGTGCATGTCAGCCTGGACGACGACGGTGGCTACGTCATCGACAGCGTGCTCGAGGGCGACTCGGTCACCGAGGTGCTCGGCTACGTGGGCTACAACCGCGGCGAGCTGGTCACCCGTGTGCGCCTCGCCTGTGAGAAGGCGCTGCGCCGCGGCGACATGACCCTCAAGGAGTCCCGCCGCCTGCTGCGCGCCTTCCGGCACGGTCTGGACGGCTACACCTACCTCGAGTAGCCAGCCGGCTGTGCGGTTTCGGGGAGCTGCGCCATGCAAAGAGCACGTTCTGCTATACTCATCCTCCCTCGGGGCGCGTGAGTCCAGCGCTGCGTGAGGGCCTGGTGAGGAATGGCGCGACCCCTTGTGCTGATCGTCGACGACGAGGACATCCAGCGTACGCACATGGCGGAGCTGGCACGCGAGGCGGGGTTCAAGACCGTCGAGGCACCCAACGGGATCGAAGCCCTCGAGGTGTTCCGGCACCTCGAACCCCACATCGTGGTCACCGACTACCACATGCCCGGCATGGACGGCCGTGGTCTGGTGGCTCGTCTTCGCCAGCTGCGCAAGGGCTCTCGAGTGCCCATCATGGTCATCACCTCGGACGATCTGAGGCGCACCAAGATCCAGCTGCTCCAGGCGGGCGCTGACGACTTCCTGGTCAAGCCTGTGGACTCGCTGGAGTTCACCGCGCGCCTGATGGCCATGGCTCGCCGGGCCGCCCTGGTCGACGTGCTGGGCACCGTCACCGTGCAGCGCAACGAAGCCCTGCGAAGCCTGCAGGTGCGCACCCGGGAGCTCGAGGGCTTGACCCTGGGCTTGGTGGCCGCCCTCGAGCGCGCCTCCACCTTGAACGACACCGACACCGGCCGGCACATCCAGCGCGTCTCCGGCTACGCCGCTCACCTGGCGCGGGCCTGGGGTGGTGAAGAGGACTTCGTCCAGCAGGTTCAGCGCTACGCGGGGCTCCACGACATCGGTAAGGTCGGCATCCCCGATGCCATCCTCAAGAAGCCCGGCAGGCTCGAGCCCCTCGAGATCGAGCAGATGAAGACCCACACCCTCATCGGCGCTGAATTGCTGGGCGAGGCGGGCTTGCCGGCCCTCTCGGTGAACATCGCCCTGCACCACCACGAGCGCTGGGACGGGGGCGGCTACCCCCACGGGCTGGCTGGCGCGAACATCCCCCGCGAAGCGCGGCTGGTGTCCATCGCCGATGTCTTCGACGCCATGGTCACCCGTCGAGTCTACAAGGAGTCCTTGTCCCTCGAGGATGCCGCGGCGGAGCTGCGGCGGGTCGCGGGTACCCAGCTCGACCCTGAGCTGGTGTTGCTCTTCGAGCGGGAAGAGGCGGAGATCCACGCCATCTTCCACC
>CALDOK010000075.1 GCA_937912125.1 uncultured Pseudomonadota bacterium | reverse complement strand
TGGCGCAGCCGCACAGCAACGGGAGCAGGACCAGGGCGCGCATGATGACTCCGGGACAGGCGGCTCCAGGGGCTGGAGCGCTGCGACATAGCTATCAGGCTGCGCGACGTCTTGGGCTCTCAGCGGGACAAGTGGTGCGCAGCCGGGCGCGGAAGGCGAGGTGCCGGCGCCGCTGCAGCTCCACCAAGGGCGCCCACGCCCGCCGAACCTGGCGATCCCGGATCAAGCGGGTCCACAGGGCGTTGTTCTTCTTGTATAGCCAGGCTTGGGCCAGGTAGGGCGCGGCGGCGATGGGGTCGCGAGGGCGACGGAGCCAGATGGACCGGGCCGAGAAGGTGCGCTGATACAGCCAGCCATAGCCTTCCTCGAGCTGGGCTGGGCTCATGTGTCGCGGCTGATACACGCAGTGAGATGTGTCATAGCGGGACCAGTCACGGTGCAGCAGGCGGCCTTCGCCCTCCATCTTCCGGAACAGCGGCGTGCCCGGGTAGGGCGTCAGGATGTGGTAGGTGGCGGACTCGAGGCGGTGGTCCTCCACCCAGCTGGCGACGCGTTGAAACACATCGGGTGTGTCATGGTCGAAGCCCAGCACGAAGCTGGCGTTCACCTGGATGCCGTGGTCGTGGAAGATGGCTACGCGGCGGGCGTAGTCCGCGGCGGGCGGGCAGCGCTTGCCGGCGCTGCGGAGGTTGCCGTCTTCGAGGCTCTCGAGGCCGATGAACACACCGGTGCAGCCGGCCAGGGCCATGGCTCGAACCAGCTCGGGCCGGTCGGTCACGTCCAGGGAGACCGCCGCGCTCCAGATGCGCTCGGCGGGCTCGAGGGCCTGGCAGAGCCGCAGCAGGTAGTCGGGATCGGAGCCCAGGTTGTTGTCCACGAACACGCCGTAGCCCGTGGGGCTGGCCTCGAGCTCACGCCGGACGTCCTGCACGGGACGGTTCTCCCGGGGCATGCGCAGGCCGCGGGTGGAGAGGTAGCAGAAGCCGCAGCGGTTGTGGCAGCCCCGGGTCGCGATGATGCTGGTGGGGGTGAGGTAGGCCCACTCGGGCAGGATGCTGCGATCGGGGGGAGGCTCCTGTGCGAAGCCGGCATACGGCGCCTGGTAGCGAGGGCGCAGCCGGCCGGTCGCGGCGTCGGCGAGGATGGCGGGCCAGGTGCCCACGCCGTTGCCGAGGCTCAGGGCGTCGGCCCAGGGCGCCAGCTCCTCGGGGCAGGCCTCCACGTGCAGGCCGCCCATCACCACCAGGCTGCCCCGGGCGCGAAACCAGCGGGCCAGGGCGACGGCGCGCTGGGCGAAGGTGAGGTGGACGGTGATGCCCACCACCGCGGGCGGTGGTCCGCTCGGCGGGGGCCCCTGCAGCAGGTTTTCATCCCACATGGACACCCGCCAGCCTGGTGGAGTGGCCGCAGCGAGGGTGCTGAAGGTGGTGGCCGGGGTCAGGACGTGCTTGCCGAAGCTGCCCCGGGGGTCCTTGGCGTAGAAGGGATGCACCAGCAGGGCGGCGCGGGCATCGGGGACGCCTGGCACGGGGGGCGGCAGGGTCGGGGCGGTCAGCATGGGGTGACCGGCGGGGGAGGAGAGCCTTGGGCGCAGCATGATCACCTCGTGGTTCATGCTGACGGTACCCGCCCCCAGGGCGTGGGCATCCACCCTTTCGGGCCAGCGGTCGGCGCGCTGAGGCGAGTGGTCGCGGCGGCGCAGGAGCGGCGGGCTATCCTCGCTCCACCACCCCGCCGCGCTTGCGGATCGTGTAGGCCAGCTCGACCTGATCGGTGGCCCCGGGGGCCAGCTCGAGCTGCCAGCTGATCAGCCCGTCGGCGTCGGGGCTGAGGGGCCCGGTGCTGTCGTCGGGCTTCAGGTCGATCTGGATCTGATCCAACTCGGAGACGGGCACGCGCTCGAGGATCTGCAGGGTGCGGTGTTCGGCGCCCAGGTTCGAGACCAGCACCTCGACCCGGTGGTCGCTGCTGTCCCAGCGAGACAGGGCCCCCGCTTCGCGCTCTACCACATCGTGGCGGCGGAACACGCGGATGTTCGGGTCGGGGCCGAAGCCCAGGGCCACGCTCTCACGGGGCGCGATGAAGGCCACCTTGCCCCGGCCCACCCGCCCGGAGTCCGCCAGCAGATCGACGGGACCCGCCAGCAGGGGATTAGGGCTGCTGTTGGTGGTGGTGCAGCGCAGCAGGGCGGCGTTGGTCAGCTCGGCCATCACCACGCGCTCGACCTTGGCCGGAGCCTCGCTGGCGCCGATGGAGACCCGGTAGGGACGACCGTCGGAGGGCACGGTGGCGGGGTGGGCCGCCCTGAGGTCGATGGCCTGCCCGCCGTCATCCACGCCGGGCAGCTCTTGGGCCTGCTGGGGCCGCTGCCCGAGGCCGGTGGTGTTGGCGTGTTGCTCCCGCAGCTCGACCACCACCCGCTCTTGCCGGGGTTGGATGTGCAGCAGATCTTCGCCCAGCAGGGGCGGCTCTGTGCCCAGGGAGGGGCGCTGGGTGGAGAAGCGCAGCTGCACGTCGGTCCAGTCTTCGCCTGTGCGCTGCCAGACACTCGCCTGGTGTTCCATGGCCAGGCTGGGGCTGGGCTGAGTGTGCAAGGTGGCACGGTAGCGGGGCCTCCAGCAGGCGCCGGGGACGAGGTAGGACAGCTCCAGCTGCACCGAGCCGAGCTGCTCGAGCTCGAGATCCAGCTCCAGCCAGCAGCGCAGCCGGGTGGAGGGGCCTGCCTGGCCCTGGATGCGCTGGCGCAGCAGGTTCAGCTCCCGCTCGGCGTCCTCGTGGCCCTGGAGCAGGTCGAGGATCTCGGCGTCCAGCTCGGCCTGGCGCGTCCACAGCTGCTCGAGCTCCGCCTGCCAGCGACCGGGCGCGGGGCGGTTCCAGCCGCTGTCTTCGACGGCCTCGGCCAGCAGCTGCGAGGCCGCGGCGCTCAGCTGTTCGCGCTCCTGGGCGCGCCTGGCTCGGCGCTCGGCCAGGGCCTGCAGGGCGGCGGTGCGGTGGCGGTCTTCTGCGTGCAGTGCCTCGAGATCCGAGGGCAGCTGGGCGGGCGTGGTGATGCGCTCGCGGCGAACGCGGAAGTCCATCAGCTGGGCGGCTGCGGACGGTTCGGCCTGGATCTCCACCCGCAGGCTGCGGTCGGAGAGCACGGGAGCGACGCCCTCGAGCTCGAGGCGGTGGCGGCCCGCCTGGAGCTGTGTGTTGCCGCGCCGAAGGATCTGGGCGCGATCCTCGAACAGGACGACCTCGACCACGGGGGCCTGGACTGCGATGGTGGGTGCAGCGCTCATGACTGGTCCTCCCGCCGGTTGCCACCTGCGAGCTCGTGCTTGGAGGCGATGCTGACCACGTAGGTGGCGCGGAGCTGGCGAACCGCGCCGGGCTCGATCTCGATCTGCCAGCGGTAGGCGCCTCGCAAGGGGGCCTTGGGTTGCTCCCAGGGGACCCACGGGGGCTGCACGTCCCGGGTGGAGATCTCGATCTGATCGTCGTCCTCGCGGGCCACCGGGACCCGCTCGCGCACCTCGACCTTGGCCACGGTGGGCAGCAGGTTTCGCAGCTCGATGTGCAGCTGATGCTCTAGCTCGTGGTGCCGCGAGACCACGCCCCGCTGCTGCTCGGCGTAGCGGGTGTTGCGCGCCACCCGGATGGACTCCTCCACCCCCAGGCCCAGCTCGATCTGGCCACCTGCCGGCACAGGGTCCAGGGGCGCGGTGAGCAGGTAGTCGCCGGCCACGCGGACGTCCACGGGGCCCGCCAGGATCGGGCCTGGGAGGGGATTCTTCATGGACAGGGCGCGGAACACGTCCTGGCTCTCGCGGGGGACGGTCACGTAGTGGATCAGGGCCTGGGCGGTGCTGGTGAGCACCGGCACGGCGTGGAACTGGGCGTCGCTGGGGACATCGACCACGCCCTCGCCATGCCAGCTGTGATCGAAGGCGTCCAGGCGTGCGGGGGGGCGGTGTCCGGGAGGCAGGGCGCGGCCCTCGAGCTCGGAGACCTGGCGGCGCACGTAGGTGGTGAGGGCCCGGGGGGCGGGCACGCGGCCCTGGAGGCCGGGGGGGAGCAGCTCGAGGTAGCGCTGATGGTCGGAGCTGGGCCGCAGCTTGCCGGGCTGGTCGTCGTCCGGGCCGGACATGCGCAGGCTGTCGTAGTCCAGCAGGTCGCGGCCGGCGTCCAGGCCCACGGGAGGCTCGGCGCCGCCGTAGGCGTTCGAGCCCGTGGGGGCGTCGTGCGCCTGGGCCATGGAGAGGGACATGGAGGCGGCCGCGGCGGCCCCGGGGCTGGCTTGGAACGGCATGGACGCCTTGGCCTTCTTGGCGGACTCCTTGCGTCGCATCGCCCTGCGGGCCGGCGGCGGCTCCTCGATGGCGGCCGCCTCCTCGAAGCACTCTTCGTCGTCCTGTTCCATGAGCGGCTCGCCCCTGCGGAAGGCCGCGGGCTGCGGCTCTGGCGGGGCCTGGGGGGCGGGCCTGGCCACGGGAGGTGGAGGCATCGCTCCGCCGATGGGGGGATCACTGCGGCGCAGCTGGGAGGCCAGATAGTCGGCGTACAGCGCCTGGGCACCCAGCGGTGGCGGACGCCAGCCGGTGCTGGGCTGGGCGGCCTGAGCACGGCCGAAGCGCAGGGGGTGCAGCTCGGGCAGGTCTGCCCACCGCAGGGCGTCGGCGGTGGACAGGCGCAGGCGCACGCCAGCCCAGTCCTCGTCGGTCTTCTGGCTCACCTGGGCGCGCATGCTCAGGGTGGCCTCGCCGCCGCCGGGCTGCAGCTGCAGGGCGTAGGCGGGCGCCCAGCGGGCGGCCGGGACCAGGTAGGTCAAGACCAGGGCGAAGCGGGCCGCCGAGGGCCCGGAACCAGCGGGCGCGTGCAGGGTGATCCGGGCTTCCTTGCGCAGCTCGTGGGGGTGGAGCTGGCGCTGTTGTTCGCGCTGCTCACGGCTGGCTTGGACCTTGGCCAGGGCCTCTTGCGCCAGGCGGAGCTCTTCGCGGGCTCCCTCGAACTGGCTGTACAGGCGGTCCTGGAGCTGGCGGCGGAAGGCCAGCAGCTCGAGGCGCGCGGCGGTGGGGGAGGGGAGCGGCGGCTCGCCTTCGGCAGGATCGGCCCGGCCGGGGCTCTCCAGTGTGGTGATGGAGGCCAGCTGGTGGGTCAGGCGCCTGTGGGTGGCCTTGGCGGTGCGGACCCGATGCTCGGCCCCACGCAGCTCGGCGTCGCTGGCCGGCGGCAGGGCCGGATCGACGGGGGGAGGGACCAGGGCCAGCCGGAGGTCCACGGCCTGTGGGCAGGCCGCGGCGTCGGCCCCCGCGAGGGGACGCACCGACAGCTGTACGGTCTCGTCCCGCAGCTGCAGGGGCAGGCCGGGTATGTGGAGCTCGGCGGGAAAGACCGCTGGAGCGTCGAGCTCGACGGCGCGCTGGACCTCGGCGCCCAGGCGGAACACGGTGACCTGCTCGATGTGGCTCCAGGCTGTCCAGGCGTCTTGGTTCATGGACACCTCCTGGTGAGATGCCTAGCGCGCCTGGAGCCTGGGATCGAGGGCCGATTCCCCCTTGCGGACGGTCGCTCCCCGTTCTACCTTGCGCTCGCCTCGCAGCCTGCAGGAGCGAGCGTGCCTACCCTGCTCGAAGAAGGTCTGCTGATCGCCGGACGTTACCGCATCCACGAGCTCATCGGGAGCGGTGGCAGCGGCTGGGTCTACCGCGCCACCCAGGAGCCCATCGGGCGGCAGGTGGCGGTGAAGGTGCTGCGCACCGATCTGCCCGAGGACGACCAGATCCACTTCGAGGCGCGCTTTCTGCGCGAGGCCTCCCTGGCCGGGCAGCTCCAGCACCCCCACATCGTCACCATCCACGACTACGGCCGCGCCGACGAGGGCTTCTGCTACCTGGTGATGGAGTACCTCGAGGGCTACACCCTGCGCGAGGTGCTGCGGCGCCATCAGGTCCCCGCCAAGCGCATCATGCGCATCTTCGACGGCATCACCCAGGGCCTGCGCCACGCCCACGCCCGGGGGCTCGTGCACCGGGACGTCAAGCCCAGCAATGTGTTCCTGCTGCGGGGCGACGGCGAGGAGTGGCGGCCCAAGCTGATGGACTTCGGCCTGGTGCGCGAGGTCCACAGTGAGGTCACGGTCACCGAGGTGGGCACCTTCCTGGGGACTCCCCAGTACATCGCCCCCGAGCAGGCCATGGGCCTGCCCACCGACGCACGCTCGGACGTCTACTCGGTGGGTGTGATGCTCTACCGAGCCTTGTGCGGCAAGCTGCCCTACGCCGCCACCAACCCGGCCGCCCTGGCCTACATGCATGTGCACCAGCCCTACCCGTCCATGGCCGAGCGGGCTCCGGACGCCGAGGTGCCCCAGCGGCTCGAGGCCATCTGCCGGCGTTGCATGCAGAAGGAGCCCGCGAGTCGTTACCCCGACGCGGGTGAATTGCTCGAAGACCTGCGCGCCGTGTCGCGCTTCGTGCTGGGGCCCGACGTGCTGCCTCCTCCGGATCGCAGTGCCTCCCGGGTGGCCGCGGTGGCCCTCAAGGTGGAGGATCTCCCGGTGTCCCCCGAGGACGACCTGGAGCCGCGCTACGACACCGAGGAGACCGATCCTGGGCGTCTGGACACCGAGACCGAGGCCCTGGACGGGCCGGCACCCCTCCCTCCTCGCCAGCCCGGCGGGCTCGCGGCGGCCCGCGCGACCCTGGTGCCTCCGGACGAGCCGTCCACGCCGGCACCGACGCCTGCACCTACGTCCGACCCTGCGGCCCCCGGGCGCAAGCGCTCGCTGCTGCTGCCCGCCTTCGCGGCGCTCGCGCTGGGAACCGTCGTGCTCTGCGGCGGCCTGGGGGCGGGGTTGCAGTTGGCGCTGGGCGGGAGCTTCGAGGGGTTGTCCCAGCTGAGAAGCCAGGTCGAGTCCCTGCTGGCCGACGCGCAGGCTCCTCCCAAGGTCCCCCAGCTGCCGGACGCCCCCGCGGTCGCCGAGCAGGCGGGCCCAGAGCCCGCCGAGGTCGCACCTGGCCAGGTCCATGGTGAGCCCGCGCAGGCTGCCCCACCCGCGGTGGACGAGGGCGCCTCCGAGCCTGAGCCGGCCTCGTCTCCCGAGCCGGTGGCCGTGGAGATCGTGGCGCCGCCTCCGCCGGACGGCGGCAGCGGGGCCTCCGATCGGCAGCGGGCCCTGGAGCAGGTCCGCGAGGCCCTCGATACCCCCGCGGTCGCCATGATCGAGCCCGAGCCCCCCCCGCCCATCGAGCCCCCCCCGCCCATCGAGCCTGCCCCTGGCCTGGGTCTGGCCATCACCGGATCCGGGGGGGAAGCCCTGGCGGCGGCCCCGCCGCCTCCGGTGCAGCCCGAGCCTGTCCCAGCTGCCGCGAACGAGCCCGCGGGGCTCGTGATCCGATCTTCTACGGGCAATGCGTCGGCTCCCCCGCCGGCTCAGCAGGGCACGGTCACCGTGGACGAGGTGGCCTTCACCGCCGAGGAGTCCCGGCTGACGCTGGCGTGGGTCAACGGCGCCACCGAGCGGGAGCTCAAGGGCGCCGGGCTGTACAGCCTGGGGGTCACCAGCATCCTGGCCCAGCGCCCCTACACCAGCATCGAGGTCTTCGCGGCCACTCACTATGTGGGCACTGCCTCGGTCCAGGCTGCCAAGTACGCGGCCTTGCGCTAGCCTGCCGAGGCCCGCTTCCTGTCCGACAGCAGCACCAGCACGGACGCGGCGATCAGGGCGTAGCCGCCGGCCGTGGCCAGGCTCATCTCCTCGGACCAGATCCAGAACGCCACCAGGCCGCCAAGCAGCGGCTCCACCAGGGTGGCGGTGGAGACGCGGGAGGCGTCGATGCGCCGCAGGGCGTGGTTCATGCCGCTGTGCCCAAGCAGGGTGGGGATGGCGGCCATCATGGCGAAGCAGGCCCAGTTCCGCGGGCTATAGGCCAGCAGGGGCAGGCCCAGCAGGGGCAGGGCCAGCAGGCAGGGGACGGCGGCGACGCCGTAGATGGCGGTGACGTAGACGGTGTTGGACAGGCCGCGGCGCAGGTGCTTGCCCAGGGTGAAGTAGACGCTGAACAGCAGGGCCGACAGCAGGGCCAGGGCGTCCCCCGTGAGGTGATCCCCGCTCAGGGCCAGGTCGGCCCCGCCCATGACCGCGACCCCGGCCAGGCCCAGGCCGATGGAGACCAGCAGCCTGGGTCCGACGCGCTCGCGGAAGAACCACCAGCCGGCCAAGGCCGTGAAGAGGGGGTTGATCGCGAAGAACAGCATGGCGTTGGCCACGGTGGTGCGCTGCACCCCCGAGATGAAGGCCACGAAGTGGGCCGCAAGGATCAGCCCCACCACCACCACCAGGGCCGCGTCTCGCCTGCTTAGGGTGCGCAGCTCGTGGCGCTGGCGCCAGGCGAAGGGCGCGAGCACCGCGGTGGCCAGCACCAGGCGCCAGGCCGCGATGGCCACGCCCGATGCGTCACCGATGCGGACGATGTTGCCCGACTGGCTGGCGGCCACCAGGCCCACCGCCAGGAAGACGAGGTGGAATGGGGGGCTTCGCAAGGTCTCTGTCAGGGCAGCGGGCTGCCCAGCAGCAGGTAGGCGGCGCCGGCATAGATGCCGGTGGTGTCGGCATAGGGAGCGCCGATGAGAAGGTCCGGGTAGCCGTCGGCGTTGGTGTCGCCGGCACCAGCAACGGAGACCCCGGCGTAGCCATCATCGTCGGCACCCCAGAACACCGCCGCGGCCGAGGAGGCGTCGATGGTGCCGCCGAAGGGGCCGAGGTGCAACCAGGCGCTGCCGGCGTCTTCACCGGGGTTGTCGTAGCTGTACGCCCCCAGGATGACGTCCTGAGCGCCGTCGCCGTCCATGTCACCCGCGGCGTCCGAGGAGCAGAGTGCGGCGCTGTTGTCGTCGCTGGGGCCCTGGAAGATGGCGGTGCTGGAGTAGCCCAGGTAGCCGTTGCCCTTGAGGAAGGGGCCCTGGACCAGGTAGACCCGTCCGGGCCCCTGGAGGCTCCCGTTGCCCGCTTGGCTGGCTCCGATCAGGATGTCGCCATAGCCGTCGCCGGTGATGTCGCCGGGCCCCGTGACGCAGTCGCCCGCTCGGTGGCCCTGTTGCTCACCGCGGAAGCTGATGTCGGCATCGTCCTCGAGGTAGATGCTGCCGGTGATGGGACCCCGGAGCAGGTAGGCGCGCCCTATGTTGGGGAACTCGGTGTCGTCGCTGTCGGTCTCGTCGAACATGGGGGCGCCGATCAACACCTCGCCGATCCCATCGCCGTCCATGTCGGGGACCGTGGTCACCGCCGCACCGGCGTTGGCTGAGGCCTGGCCGCCTAGCAGGGTGGCCGTGGCGAAGGTCAGGGAGAGGGTGCCTGTGGTGGTGCCGTCCACCAGGTGGGCGCCGCCCAGGTAGGTGGACCCGTCCTCGGACAGGTCGGTGGCACCGAGCAGCAGGTCGGGCACACCGTCCCCCGTGACGTCCTCGCCCCCATCGAGAGACCAGCCGGCGCCGTCGAAGTAGCTCACGGCCCGGAGCTGCACGTCCGCGCTGTCCAGGTCCATGTCACCGCTGGCCGGACCGTACACCACGTAGGCCGCGCCGGAGTAGGCATCGGAGCTGCCCTCGGTACCTTCCAAGGGAGCCCCCACCAACAGGTCGGCGTAGCCGTCACTGTTGACGTCACCTGCACCGGCCACGGCGTAGCCTGCGCTGCTCGAGGGTAGCCAGCCGCTGAACTGTGCCGCGGCTCCCGACAGGTCCATGGAGCTGGCGGGGCCGTAGACCAGGTAGGCGGCGCCACCGTCGTGGGCGCCGTCATCGTTGCCGTAGGCGCCGATGAGCAGATCGTCGAAGCCGTCGTTGTTGACGTCGCCTACGCCGGCCACGGAGCAGCCGGCGTAGTCCCCGCCGGTCTCGCCCTCCAGGACTACGGGTGCGCCGTCGAGGGTGAATTCGTCTGTAATGCCGTCGCAGTCGTTGTCCACGCCGTCTGCCCACTCGAGGGCGTAGGGGTAGGCCGCGGGCTGCTCGTCATCGCAGTCGCCGCCGGTGGTGCCCGTGTAGTCGTAGCCGTCGCCGTCCTGGTCGTAGTCCGAGTCGCCCGCGCAGTCGGAGTCGATCCCGTCGTACCAGGTGTCCACGGCCCCCGGGTTGGTGCTCGCCTCGGTGTCGTCGCAGTCGGTGCCGCTGTAGGCCTCGCTGTCGTAGCCGTCGTAGTCCTGATCGTAGTCGGACAGGCCGTCGCAGTTCTGGTCGACGCCGTCGTACCAGAGCTCGTCGGCGCCCGGGTAGACGTCGTCCGCCAGATCGTCGCAGTCGTCGCCCCCGTGCTCCCAGTCGTCGTGGCCATCGCCGTCCTGGTCGTTGTCGGAGAGGCCGTCGCAGTCCTGGTCGATGCCGTCGTACCAGACCTCGCTCTGGCCGGGGTAGCTGTCCGCGTCCTCGTCGTCGCAGTCGTCGCCGCTGAAGGCGTCGTGGTCGTGGCCGTCGCCGTCCTGGTCGTAGTCGGAGTCCCCGGCGCAGTCCGAGTCGACCCCGTCGTACCAGGTGTCGGCGGCCCCTGGATAGATGTCGTCGTCGCCGTCGTCGCAGTCGGCATTGGCGCCGGTGGCCTTGTCTTCGGACACGAAGCCGGTGGGCTGCTCGCAGCTGAGGGTAGAGGTGGTGGGGTCACCGTAGCCGTCGCCGTCGCCGTCGGGGTACCAGGCTGGGGCGTCGGTGGCGTTCTCGTCCACGGAGCCGTCGCAGTCGTCGTCCTCGCCGTTGCAGATCTCGGGGCCCGCGCAGGCCGCGGTGTCGTCCTTCAGGTCGGGCAGGCAGGCCGACAGACCCAGGGCCAGGAGCAGGAGGAGGGGGGAGTGGTGACTCGAGACGGGCATGACGTCCTCCAAACAGGAGGTGAAGGCCCCATCCTATCCTCTCCCCGCTCAGCTCGTAGTGTGGAGGTCGATCTGCGCGAGCAGGCACCGCACCACGCTGTCCGGGTCCAGCAGGGTGCGGGCCAGCAGCAGCTCGGCGCGCTGGCGGCTGTCGGCCACGGCGTAGCAGCGCAGCTGGGGTGCGTTGCCCGAGGGGCGCAGATGGAGCACTTCGCCGCTGTCGAACCCGATGCGCAGGCCGTCCATCGGCTCGATCCAGGCCACGGGGCCCAGCCCGGGGATGGGCGCGAAGGCGGCGGTGATGGCGGCGGGATCGGGCGCTCCGCCGGGCATCAGCGAGGCCAGCACGGCCGCGCTGGAGGCGGGGGGGACGCCGTCGATCAGGGCGGCGGTGGCGCAGCGCTGGGGCAGGGCTGCGAACAGCTGGGAGACCGCTTGGCCTCGGCGCGCCGCGCCCACCAGCACCGCCAGCAGCGGCAGCACGGCGTCGCGGGTGGGCAGGGCCTTCAGGGTGGCGCCCGCCAGCGTGATGTCGCTGCCCAGCAGGAAGCCCCCGTTGGCCTCCCAGCCGACAACGGCGCTGTGGCCCTGGTGGTGGGCCTGCTGCATGGCGGCGATGACCCAGGGCGAGCCGATGCGGGTCTTGGTGAGGGCGATGGGGGGCTTCCCCGCCGCGGCCAGGGCCGCCAGGTGGCGGTCCACGGCGTCGTTGGTGCTGACCGGCACCGCCACGGATCGGGCACCCAGCTCCAGTGCGGTGACCAGGCCCAGCAGGTCTCCCCGGTGGAAGTTCCCCTGCTCGTCGATGAGCAGCGGACGATCGCTGTCACCGTCGGTGGAGATCAGGGCGAAGGGGCGGTGCTCCCGGACCAGGGCGCGGAAGGGCTCGAGGGCTTCGGCACCCAGATCTTCGGTGTCGATGGCCACGAAGCCGTCGGTGCGGCCGGTGCGGATGACCTCGGCCCCCAGCGCCTCGAGCAGCTCGACGATCAGGTCCCGGCCCACGGCGCTGTGCTCGAAGAAGACCAAGCGTCGACCGGCGAGGGGGCGGCCCTGGCCGAAGACCGCCAGGTAGCGCTGCAGGTACGCCTGCTTGGCGGCTGGTGTGGTGGGGAGGCCCGGAGGCGGCGTTCGGTAGGTGCCGGCCTGGTCGAAGGGGCTGGCGCCGAGAGACAGGGCGGCTTGGCGCTGGCGTTCCCCCTTCACGGCGGCGAGGATGGCGGGCTCATCCGACTTGAGCACCTCGCCGCGCAGCTTGTAGAACTTGACCCCGTTGCGGTCCGAGGGGATGTGGCTGCCGGTGATCATGATGGCCGGCATGGGCCGCTTGCCCTGTTCGGGCTGGTCCAGCGAGGCCCAGTAGGCCAGGGCCGGGGTGGGGAGCTGCCCGCAGTGGATGACGGGATGGCCGGCCTCGGCGCAGGCCTGGGCCACGGCGCGGGCGATGCGCGGGCTGCTGTCCAGGCCCGTGGCCGAGCAGCGGGCGCGGAGATCCTCGCCGATGGCCACCGGGGCGCCCGCAGGCAGCTCGCCCTGGCTTTCGAGGAAGCGCACGAAGCCCGCGCTGTTGATGGCGACCTCCCGGTCGGTCATGTCGCTGACCAGGCCCCGCAGCCCCGAGGTGCCGAAGGCGAGCTCGACGGGGGCGGGTGGTTCCAGCTGGGCGATGCCCGGCGTGGGGTCATGGCTGGCGTCGTCGGCGCGGGCGTCGCGGTGCGTGGGCAGGGTCACGTGGAGGATCTCCGTGGCGGGGGCGAGGGCCGCCATGGTGGTGGCCACACCGGCGGGCACCAGCAGGGTGTCCCCGGGGACGAGCCTGGCCAGGAGGCGGCCGTCGCGGGCGTAGAGCTGAGCCTGGCCCCGGAGGGCATGCAGGGTGCTGGCCCCAGGCAGGGCGGGCAGGGCCAGGTCGCGTCCGATGGAGGGCGTCAGGTGGTCGAGAGCGAACAGGGCACAGGAGACCGAGCGGGAGACGCCAGGGCGCGTGGGGCGGCGCTCGACCTCGAAGAAGCCCGCGGGGACAGACCGCAGGGGCAGCGCCGCCAGGGCCGCCGCGAGATCCAGCCGCCGGCGAGGGAAGCGCGCGTGATCCCAGGCGCGCAGGGTGCCACCGGGGAGCCGGATCTCGAGCAGCAGCACCCCACGCCCGGCGGTGTTGCCCAGGGCATGCACATCGGCCGAGGGGAGCTGGCCCGCGGGCGGCACGGCCAGCTGCCGGTTGAAGATCACCTGGCCCGGTGCGACCGGCAGGTGGTTCAAGGCGGCGAGCAGGCGGAGGTGCGTGGCCCGCATGCGCTCCAGCCGGGCGCTCAGGGCGGCGATGTCCTGCCCGGGCACCAGCAGGGGCAGCAGGCCAGGGAGCAGATCCTGGACCGGCGCGTGTGCCAGGGCGAGCCAGGGAGCCAGCACGGGCTCGAGGGCTTGTTCTTCTGCGTGGGGCGCCAGGGCGAGAGCCAGCTGATCCTGGATGGCGCGGGCCTGGCCGAGCTCGGCCTCGAGCGCCTGACGGTCCAGGTCGTCGCGGAAGCCCAGGGCGATGGTGGCGCCCCGCTCGGCCTCGAGCACGAGGTAGACCTCGGGCTGCCCTGGGGGGTGGGCCTGGACCGAGAGCAGGTCGCCCACATCCAGCAGCTTGGGCAGCAAAGGCCAAGTGGGGCCGAAGCGCTCCCAGTGGGAGGTCCCCAGCAGGGCGGGACCAGCGGCGGTGAGGAGATCGGGCAGCGGCAGGACGCCGCCGTCGGGCAGCAGCGCCAGGCTGGGGTAGCGACGGGCCTCGGGGTCGTCGGGCCAGGCGGCCACCAGGAAGGCCTCGCCCACGCGCTGGGCGGAGGGCGGCGTCAGCCCGGTGAGGCGGGCCAGGTGATCTCCCCCCCAGGGCCGCGCCACCAACTGGCTGGGGCGCAGGGGCACCACGCCGCCCACGATGCGCTGGATGGCTCGAGGCTCACCGCTCAGCAGGGCGCTGCGCAGCGGGGAGGCCGACGAGGTGAGGGGGGGAGCCTGCTGGTGGGTCATTCGGGGGGGCGCCGGCGGGTGAGGGACCGCATGACTGGTATCCGGGCCCCCGTGCGCGGTGCCACGCTGCTGCTATGCTCCGTCGAAGGAAGAGGTGCGCGGATGGGTTGTGCGAGGCTGTGTCTGCTGTGGTGTTCGCTGTGGTGTTCGCTGTGGTGTCTGGCCGGCTGCGGGACGGTGCAGCCCCCGGCGACGACCCCCGAGGCCATCCAGGCTCTGCCCGATCGGGTGGCTCGGCTGCGGGCCCTGGAGTGGGTGGTGTACAGCGGTGCCTGGGATCTGGACCAGCTCGAGCGCAGCTGCGCAGCCTTCGCCGATGCGGAGCTGGTTCAGGCCTGCGGCCGCTACCTGGGGCGTCCCCACCTGTTTCGGGGTGCCGCCCTGGAGCGCGGGTCGGCCGTCGCGCCGGGCCAGGAAGCGGCCGACCTTCCGGGCTGCGACGAGGCCGAGTCGGTGGTGGACTGCGCCGTGGCGCTGGCTGAAGATCAGGCGGGGCTTGGCTGTGGGAGCCTGCCTCAGCCCCTGGCCCGGGACGAGTGCTGGTTTCGGCTCTCCGATCGGCTCCGCGCCGATGTCCCGGCTGCGCGGGGGAGCGAGGCCCTGCGGTCCTGCCTGCAGGCCGGCGCCCTCAAGGGGCCCTGCCTGCACCACCACGCCGAGTTCCTGGGCGGCTCCTGCGCTCCCGTGGACAGCTCCGGTGAGGTCCGGTGGCGGGAGCTGGGCGAGCAGGCCGCCGCCATGGACGTCGCCGTCGCCCACTGGGACGCCTTCGAGCGCCAGCAGGTGGCGGATGTGATCTGGGCTGGCGCTATGCGCTGCGCGTTCCAGCGGCCCAGCGACTTCGATCCCCTGCTCGCCCGGTCGCTCCCCGTTGGGGCCCAGTCCCACCTGCGCGCCGCCGTGGCCTGGCACACGGTGGGGGGGCTGCGCGAGGCACCCCTGGATCTCACGGCCTGGGACCAGGTCCTCGCAGGTGCGTTGGCCACAGGACAGCTGCCTCCAGCGTCGCCCGGCTCTGCGGAGATCCCGGCGGGCCCCGGGCAAGGCTGGGCCCACGACACGGCGGCTTGGAGCCTGGCGCAGGAGCGGGCCGGAGCGGAGCCTTGCGGTTCGACCCAGCGCTACTTCGCCATGGGCAAGCGCGTGGCGAGTGGAGATCCTGCCGTGGACCGCCTGCTGGCGCTGCTCGAGGCGGCGGCGCGGGTGCTGCCCGAGCCCGCGCCGCTCCTGGGCCAGGCCTTGGACCACGAGGACCCATCGGTGCGCTGCAGCGCGCGGGCCCTGCTGGAGTGGCGCAGCGACGGAGCGTGAGGGAAACCACGGGGCGAAGGGAGGCCAGGGGCCGGGGGCCTGCTGCGCCTTGACACATTCTTGTCCCCTGCTACCCTGACTCCTCCTCTGGCGACATGGAGCGGCACCGCCCCTTGCTTGCGCTCCCGATGATCCTTGTGGGGTGGCTGCTCGCCAGCGTCCTGGCCCCTCGGGCGGGCTTCCTCGAGCGCGTGGCCTACGGGCTGCTGTTCACCCTCGCGGCCGTGCCCCTGGTGGCCTACCAGCTGGCCCTCGCGCTGCCTGCCTTCATCTCCGCTGGGCTGCTGCTGGCCGTCTCAGGGGCCTTCCTGCTGGGGCTGGCGTGGCCGTCGTGGCGGCTGGGTCGCGGGGTGCTGCCGCCGCGCCCCGAGCCGTGGGAGCTGGGCGTGTTGGCCCTGGGCCTGGCGCTGGGTGGCTTCACCTGGCTGCACCACAACGACGCGGAGCTGTGGCTCTCCCTCGGCAGCTACCTGCAGACCGACAAGGCCAAGTGCTTCTACATGCAGACCTTGAGCTTCGTGCCGGAGCTGAACGTCGGGCGGGATCCCGGCATGGTTCGCCGCGCCTACGAGATCATCAGCACCCCCGGGAACTCCATGTTCACCGCCAGCTGGATGGCGGTGCTGGGGCCCTGGACCTTCAAGGCCCTCCAGGCCGGTTTCCACATGCTGCTGTTCCTGTTCGGCACCCTGCTGCTGCGGCGCTGGACAGGCTCGCTGCTGGTGGCGGTGGTGGTGGCCTGCTTCGCGGTGCTCAACCCCTACACCCTGTGGATCGAGGTCCTGGACCGCAACGTCTACGTCCTCGCCCTGACCCCCGCCCTGCTGTACACCCTGGTGGTCCACCGGGAGCGGTCCTTGCTGCACGGCCTGCTGCTGGGGCTGCTGGGCGGGCTGGGCCTGCGCTTCCTGCCGCTGCTCTTCCTCGCCTCGGTCGCGCTGATCTACGCCGAGCAGCGCCAGCCCTGGCGGCGCTGGGTGTTGCTGGCGGTCGGCGTCCTGCTGGCCTTCGCCTTCGAGCTGCCCCACCTGCAGCACCACGGCTTCCACAGCATGGGCGAGAGCGCCGCCGTGCCCGGCCTGCTCGCCGGGCTCCGCACCCCCATGCTGCCCTACGCCAACGGGGTCTACTACCTCGTCTTCCTGCTGTCCCAGCTGGGCTGGGTGGTGGCCGCGCTGGCCCTGTACGGGGCGCTGCGCTGGCTGCGGGAGCGGCCGGTCACGGGGGTCGCGCTGGCGCTGATGGCGCTGCTGCCCCTGGTCGTGTTGGCGGGTCAGCGGGACTGGATCGAGCACGACAAGACGCGCATCTTCATCATGTCCCTGTGGCCAGTGCTCTGCTTCTTCGCGGCCGGGCTGCGGGGGCTGATGGTCCGCACGGGCTGGGGTCTCAGGAGCGCAGCGCTGGCGGCCTGCCTGCTGGTGGTGGTCGGTGTGGACCTGGGCGCTCGCGCATCCGACAGCGAGCCCGACCTCAGCAGCCTCGAGCGCAAGCCGGTGTACCAGCGGGAGACCCCCGCCTACCTGGCCCGCATGCGCGCCGTCTTCGCCCCGTCTGGCGCCCTGCCGTCCTACGGCCCCATGGCCGACAAGCTGCGCTGGCGCGCCAAGTGGGCGAAGGCCAAGCTGGTGGAGACAACGATGCTGGCGGGGCGCGAGAGCCCCTGGATCGAACGCTGGCTCGACGCCGAAGATCTCCAGGTCCCCGCCCCCCTGGGCCCCGGTGATCAGGACCCCGGCTGGATCAGCCTGAGCGTGGACCTCGAGCGCCTGGTCACCGACCCCGCGGCGGCGGTGGTGGTGCAGGAGGCGCCAGGGCGTCGGCTGGTGGACTACGCAGAGCCCGGGCGCGTCTTCGACATCCACCACAAGCAGGTCCAGGTGAGCTGGCAGGCCCAGCCCCTGCCGGTCACGGTGCTGGCCCAGCGGCCGGACATCGGGGTGCTCCGGGAGCTGTACCTGGACCTCAACGCCTTCGTCACCCTCGAGCGCGACGAGCTGGGCTTCCAGAAGGTCAACCTGGTGCAGTACGAGCTGTTCCCCGAGCGTCGGCAGCAAGGGCTGGCCACGTCCATGACCGCGCTGCCCTGGATGGACACGGAGCCGGTGGTGCACCTGCGCATCCCGGCGGACATGCGGGTGGTGGTGCGCAGCTGGTTGGTCAACCCCAGCGAGGGCGTCCCCCATCGCATCGACGGCTGGTTCATCGAGCTGGCCGACGGTGTACCCCACACGCGCTTCGTGTACGGCGAGCCTGAGAGCTACCTCTGATGGCGGGCTCCTCCCGCCGCCAGTTCGTTCGGCTGGGCGTGAGCCTGGCCATCGCCGCCGGGTTCCTGGCGCTGGTGGTCCGGGGCCTGGACTGGCAGGGGGTGGCCCAGGTGCTCCAGGCCAGCCGAACCGAGCTGCTGGCGCCGGTGCTGCTGTTGCTGGTGTTGCACTACGCCCTCAAGGGCTTGCGCTGGCGAGCGCTGCTGTCCGAGGAGATCCAGGTGTCTCGGCTGCTGTCCGTGCGGCTGGTCTTCGTGGGCTTCCTGATGAACAACTTCTTGCCCGCCCGGGCGGGTGAGCTGGGCCGCCCCTACCTGCTGGCCGCCAACGTGCCCGAGGCCCGCTTCAGCTTCGCCCTGGCCACCATGCTGGGGGTCAAGCTCTTCGATCTGCTCTTCGTGGTGCTCTGCCTGCTGGCCTCGGCGCTGGTGCTCGAGCTGCCCGCCTTTGCCCACACGGGCATCGTGCTGCTGTCGGCGGCCAGCCTGGTGGCTCTGGCCACAGGGGTCATCGCCGCCCGCTGGGTGCAGGCCGATCGGCAGCGCGAAGGACGGGGCCGGCTGGTTGGCTTGCTCGAGCGCGTCCTGGGTGGTCGCGCCCCTCAGGCCTACGAGACCGCGGTCCACTTCGCCGCTGGTCTGGCCACCATGTCCCGTCCCCGCGCCTTCCTGGCCGCCAGCGCCTACACAGCGGCCAGCTTCGCGCTGCTGGCCGTGGCCTTGCTGCTGTGCATGCGGATGGTCCACGTGGACGGAGGTCTGGAGCACACGGTCTTCGTGATGGGCATGATCGGCATCGGCTTCACCATCCCGGCGCCCCCCACCGGCGCGGGCAACTACCACTGGTTCGCGTCCCAGGCTCTGCTGCTCACCGGTGTGGCCACGCCCGAGGCCGCCTTCGGCTTCGCCCTGGTGGCTCACATCACCCAGGTCATCGCCAACTCCGCGGGTGGGCTCGTGAGCATGATCGGGCTGCGCTGGAAGAAGGCCTGAGGCAGGCGCCTGCGTTCAGCGCCGCAGCTCCCACTCGCCCATCAGCAGCACGTCGAGCCCCGATGCGGTGAAGCTGCGCAGGGCGTCGGACGGGCTGTGGACGATGGGCTCGCCATGGAGGTTGAAGCTCGTGTTGATCAGGGCGGGCTGGCCGCTGGCCTGCCACCACCCGGTCAGCAGGGCATGCAGCTCGGGGTCCGCTGTGCGAGAGACGAGCTGGGGGCGGGCGGTGCCGTCCACGTGGACCGCCACCGGGCAGCGCTCGACCAGGGCGGGTGTGGCCTGGGCGGTGATGGTCATCCAGCGCAGGTCCGGGCCGGGGAGGGGTGAACGGATGGACTCGGCGGCGGCCTCGGCGGGCATGATGGGCGCGAAGGCCATGATGGGATCGCGGCTCAGGGCTCGGTTCACCCGCTGGGACAGCGCGGGGCGGTCGGCCCGGAAGAGGATGGAGCTGTCCCCCAGGGCCCGGGGGCCGTACTCGTCCCTGCCGCCGTAGCGGCACAGCACCCGCCCGGCCTGCAGGTGGGTGACGGCGGCCTGGACGGGATCGACCCGGCGGCAGGGCAGGCCGCTCGCCTTGGCGGCGGCCTCCAGGGTGGCGGCGCCCCGCACCACCCCCAGGGATCCCCCCTGCAGCGGGGCCGCCAGGGCGCCGAAGCGCTGGTGCCACAGGGCGTGAGCCGCGCCGGCCGCCAAGCCTTCGTCGCCCATGGCGGGGAAGACGAACAGACCCCCGAGCCCGGGGATCTCCGCCAGCAGCTGGTTGAGGCGCACGTTGGCGAACAGGCCGCCGGCCAGGTGCAGGCGGGGGGCGGGGTGCTCCGCCAGCAGGGCCCGGACCCAGGTGACCGCTCGCTCCTCGACGCAGGCCTGCAGCGCCGCCGCCGCGTCCTGCCGGGCCAGGCCCTTCACCAGCCGGGCTATCCGTCGCCGGGTGAGGGGCCGCACCAGGCGGGGCACGGCGCGGTCAGCGTGGAACAGGGCGCGGAAGCGGGGCAGGCCAGGCTCGGGATCGCCGGTGGCCGCCAGGCCCATGACCTTGCCCTCGTCGCCCTCTGCGAAGCCCAAGGCCACGGTGACGGCGCCGTAGAGCAGGGCCAGGCCCAGATCCGGGTGCTGGTGGGCCAGCAGCGCCGCCGGCGCGTCGCCCGCGCGAAGGGTGGCGGCCAGGCCCTCGCCGTAGGCGTCGGCGGTGAGCACCAGGGAGCCCTCGCGCCCAGGACCGAGCAGGGCGCCGTAGGCGTGGGCGTCGTGGTGATCCACGGCGGTGAAGGGGGCCGCCTGGGGCAGGAGCCGGGCCAGGCGTCGCTGGATCAGCAGGCGGGAGGGCCAGGGCTCCAGCCGCCCGAGCAGCGGCATGCCAGGCACGCGGTTCTCCCAGGCCATGGCCGCTCGGCTGGTGACTCCAAGGGGCTCACGCTGGGGGCTGCTGCCCGCGTAGAGAGGCTCGAGCAGGCGCAGGGGACTGCGGCCCCGGGCTCCCGCCACGGCCACGCCCCGGATCTCGTGGCCTAGGCTGGCGGCATGCTCGAGGGCCAGGGCCAGGCTGAGGCGCGGGAAGCCGGAGTGGCGCTTGCGACGGCTGGGGCGCTCCTCGCTCAGGGCGAAGATCAGGCGGCCCTCGGCCACCAGGGCCACGCCCGCGCCGTGTCCATCCCAGAGGCCGAGGACAGCGTGGGCCATGGTCAGAGCAGGCTTGCGGGATCGGCGCCGTGGGTGGCCCAGCGCGCCGCCTGGTCCGCGAACAGGCCGGCCCAGGTGTTCATGTCCAGGCCCCCGGGCTCGTAGGGCAGGCCCCCCTCGGGCTGCTGGCAGCGGGCCAGGGCGGCCAGGGCTGCGGCGATGGCGTCGGCGAAGCGCTCCGGGTCGGTGGCGGCCCACAGGCGCACAGCCTGGGCGGTGGTGTCACAGCGGGCGCTGTCGGGGCGGTCCGACCAGCCGGGCAGCAGCCCGTCGGGGCGCTGCAGCTGCGCCAGCCGCTGGGCCGCGTGGGGGACGTGCTGGTGGAGACCTGCGACGCCCAGGCTGGTGAGCAGCAGATCGCCCTCGGCCTGGTAGGCCAGGGCGTGTAGATAGCAGGGCTGATCGGGCTGGATGCGCACGGCCCGGGCGAGCATCCGACGGGCGCGCTGCTGGGTCGGCGGGTGGTCGAGCCAGAGCCCGGCCTGCAACACCAGCGCCGCCGCGCGCACCATGTGGCCGCCCCAGCGCTCGGACCAGCGGGCGGCCCCGCGGGCGCCGGGTAGAGCGGGCTGGTCGGCGTCGAGGAAGGCGTCCAGGCCCGCCGACAGGCTGGGGAGATCGGACCTGTCCAAGCCGATGAGCCCAGGTGTGCGGGCCGCCCGCACCAGGGCGTGGACGGCCAGGCCCGTGTCGAAGGCGTAGCTGCGGCCCTGGCGTCCGATGGCTCCGGGGCCGGAGAGCTGGGCATGGAGCCAGGCCGCGGCGCGGCGTGCGGCTTGGCGCGGTGGGGCGGGCAGCCGCTGCTCGTGGCGCCAGGCGGCCCAGGAGAGCCACAGGGCGCTGGCCTCGGGGTAGGGGTAGCCGGGATGGGCGGGGTTGAGCCAGGACAGGATCTGGCCGTCGTCGCAGTGCAGCGCGGGCTGCGCCAGCCAGCGCCCGAGCCGCTCGGCGCTGAGGCTCGGGGAGGGGTTCCGCCTGCGGCCCGAGGGTGTGGACCGCTGCTGCGCGCTGGCCTTGGTGTGCTCGAGGCTCATGTGCCGCAGGTAACTCCTGCCACCTGCTGGGCAACCAGCGATCTCCGGGCCATGTCTGCTCGCGGACAGCGTGGTACTGAGGCTTGTCTGCATCCAGTGAGGCCTCCCGGTGTTGCTGCTCACTCTCCTGCTCCAGGCCCTGGCCCTCGCCTATGCCTTCGTGCTCCCCGGCGTGCTGATCGGCATGGCCGCGGGTCGCGCCTGGTCCCTGGCCATGCGCTTGGGCGCCGGCTTCACCCTGGGGGTGCTGGTGGTGCCCATCGCCAGCTTCTCCGCCGCCTGGTTGCTCGGCGTCAGCGTACGGCCGGGCCTGGTGATCGCGGTGGCCACCGGGATCAACCTGCTGGGTGCGGTGGGCTGGTGGCTTCAGCGGCGCGCTGCTCCTGCCCCTCGCGCAAGCTGAGGCGCGTCTTGACCTCCCCCCTCATTCTGGCCATCCACGAAGACACCAACGCCAACGCGGCCCTGCTGCGCGGCAACCGCATCCTGGCCGCTGTGGCCGAAGAGCGGCTCACCCGCACCAAGTTCCAGGCGGGCTACCCACGCCTGGCGGTGCAGGAGGTGCTGCGCCTGGCGGGCGTCACCCTCGACCAGGTCGACGCTGTGGTGGCGGGCAACCGCTTCCACTTCCTGCCGCGGGTCACCGGGCGCGCCATCGAAGGCGAGCACGACATGTTCGGGCCACAGCACAAGGCCTGGCTGAGCGTGCAGGACCGCTTCCACACCCCCGGCCCCTTGGCTCAGAGCCTCGAGGCGCTGTCCTCCAAGCTGCTGGCCCGCCGCTTTGGCCGCTCCGTGCCTCTGGTGGACCACCACACCGCCCACGCCTACTCGGCCTACCTCAGCTCCGGGTTCCCTGAGTGCACCGCCATCACCGTGGACAACATGGGCGACGGCTTCTCCGCGCGGGTGTTCCGCTGCCGTGGGGGCCGCTGCGAGCCGCTGTGGGGCTCCAGCGCGGTGGACTCCCCCGGCGAGTTCTACGGCGAGATCTCCCAGTACCTTGGCTTCCGCATCCTGGACGCGGGCAAGGTCACGGGCCTGGCCGCCCATGGCGACCCCAGCCGGGCCTACCCGGTGATGGAGAAGCTCTTCCGGCTGCGTCGGGACGACACCGACTTCCAGCTGGCCTGGCACTGGCCCAAGTCCAAGAAGCGGGGCCTGTTCGCCAAGCTGGCGGCGTTCTCCCGCGAGGACGTCAGCGCGGCAGCCCAGAAGCGCCTCGAGGATCTGCTGCTGGCCTATGTGCTGCGGGCCCTGCGCGAGACCGGCGACCGCCACATCGTGCTGGCCGGAGGCGTCTTCGCCAATGTGCGGGTCAACCAGCTGCTGTGGAAGCAGCCCGCCATCGACGGCCTTTGGGTCCACCCCGGGATGACCGACCAGGGCATCGCCGTGGGCGCTGGCCTGGCCTGGGTGGCCGAGCATCACGGTGCGGCGCCCCACGCCCTGCCACACGCCTACCTGGGCACCGAGATCACCGAGGAGTCCATCGGCCAGCTGCTCGAGCGCCAGCGTGTGCCCCACGAGCGCTGCGACGACATCGACGCCCGGGTGGCCCAGTTGCTGATCCAGAAGAAGGTGGTGGCCCGGGTGACCGGCCGCATGGAGTACGGCCCCCGCGCCCTGGGGCACCGCTCCATCCTGTTCCACACAGCGGACCCGACGGTCAACCACTGGCTCAATCGCAGGCTGGACCGCTCCGAGTTCATGCCCTTCGCGCCGGCCACCATGGTCGACCATGCGGCCGCCTGCTACAGCGACTACGGCCCGGGCGTGGCCCACACCGCTCGCTACATGACCATCTGTCTGGACACCACCCCCGCCATGCAGAAGGCCTCGCCCGCGGTGGTGCACATCGACGGCACGGCGCGGCCCCAGGTGGTCCATCCCGAGCACGACCCCGGCTACTACAGGATCATCCGGCACTACCACGAGGCCACGGGCACTCCCACCATCCTCAACACCTCGTACAACATCCACGGCGAGCCCATCGCCTGCACCGCCGCCGATGCCCTGGACATCTTCCAGCGCAAGGAGGTCGACTGCCTGGCCCTGGGTCCCTTCCTCCTGCAGCGGGGCGGCTGAACCCATGCGCGTCCTCTTCACGAACACCCACTACCAGCAGCGGGTCGAGTACACCTCGCTGATCTCGGTGGTGCCCCCCCTCGAGCTGGCCACCTGCGCGGCCTTGGTGCGCAGGGAGCTGCCCGAGGTCGAGGTGGCGCTGCTCGACGCCAACGCCATGGGCCTGGACGAGGACCACCAGCTGGGTGTCATCCGCACTATCGCCCCCGACGTGGTGATCTTCTGGGCCGCCACCTTCGCCATCAACTCGGTGCGCCGCCTCGCCGAGCGGCTGGCCGTCTCGGGCGGACCGCGGCTGGTGCTCTGCGGCCCCCACGGATCGGCCCTGCCAGAGCGCACCCTGGCCGAGCTGCACGGCCTCGAGGCCATCGTGCGGGGCGAGCCCGAGTGGACCGTGCTCGAGCTGGTGAGTGCCATGGTGCGCGATGCCGATCTGCGCGAGGTCCAAGGCCTGCACATCCGTCAGGGGGACGCCCTGGTGGCCACCCCCGATCGCATCCTGTGCCAGGACCTCGACTCCCTGCCGGTCCCCGCCCGGGATCTGCTGGACAACAGCCTGTACTCGGCGCCCTGGTCCAGGCGGGTCACCGCGCTGCGCACCACCCGGGGCTGCCCGGGGCGCTGCCGCTTCTGCGACAGCCACCTGATGGTGGGCCAGCGGATGCGCACTCGCAGCCCGCTGGCGGTGGTCAACGAGATGGAGGACTGCGTCTGGGGCCACGGCTCCGACTACTTCGCCATCCTGGATCACACCTTCACGGGGCGCCGCGAGTTCGTCGAGCAGGTCTGCGAGCTCATGCTGCGCCGGCGCGCCCTGAAGGGGGTGCGCTGGGTCTGCAACACTCGGGTCGACATGCTCAGCGACGATCTGGTGGCCTTGATGCGCCGGGCGGGCTGCCTGCAGATCGGGCTGGGCATCGAGAGCGCCGACAACGCCCGCCTGAGCGCCGTGCAGAAGGGCGTCACCGAGGATCAGATCGGCGCGGCCATCGAGCGCCTCAAGCGCCACGGCATCATCGCCATGGGCTACTCCATCGTGGGCTTCCCGAGCGACGACGCCGACAAGATCGCCGCCACCAAGGCCAAGATCCTGGCGCTCGATCCCCACACCCTGCAGCTGTCCTTCGCCACTCCGCTGCCGGGGACGGGGCTGTGGAACGACTGCATGGCCGAAGGCCGCTTCCTCTCCGACGACTGGGACGACTATGTCTTCCTGCGCAAGTCCATCATCCGCAACGACCACCTCTCCGCGGCCGAGATCGAGGCCATGCGGCGGGACATCGTCAAGAGCTTCTACCTGCGGCCCGGCAAGCTGGCCAAGCTGGCCTTGTTCCTGGCCACGCGGGCACGGCCCAGCTCCAAGGCGGTCGCCCAGGCGTCCATGAAGGTGCTGCGCAACATCTAGTCCCCTGGCTCAGATGGTGGCGCTCTGCCCTGGGCGCAGCAGCAGGACGCGCTCGGCTTGACCCTGGCGGGCCATGATGTCCAGCAGGTGGCTGGCCCGGCCGCTGTGCAGGGACGCAGGGGGAACCGACATCCAGATGCCGCCTTCGTGGATGGGGACCACGTGCTGGGCGCAGAGGATCTCGGCGGCCTCTGCCGCGTGGGGCGGGCACATGACCGTGCGCCTGCCGAAGATCCGGGTGCCCCCCACCGGCAGCATCGCCAGGCGCATGGGCCCGTGCTCGGCGCGCACACGGGCCAGCACGCTGCGGTCGAGCTTGGCGTCGCCGCCGAAGAACAGGCGGCCCCAGCCGGGCAGGTGGGCCACGAAGTTGATCTCCTCGGGCCCAGGCAAGGTGTGGGGACCCGGCACGGCCCACAGCTGCACCTGCCCCAGCTGGACGCTCCCCCAGGGCTCGAGCTCTTGGCCGCCCGGTGGCAGGCGGCCCAGGCTGCGCGCTGTCCCGGGGGGGAAGATCCAGCGCAGGGGCGGGCGGCAGCAGCGCTTCATGGCCCGCGGGTCGTAGTGATCCGGGTGCAGGTGGCTGACCCAGACCGCGTCCAGGGGGGGGAGGGCCTCGGGGCGCATCCCGGGCCGGCGGAAGCAGGGCAGCCCGCGCAGGTGCATGGCGAACCAGGGGTCGGTCAGCCAGTGCTGACCCCCCCAGGACAGCAGCAGGGTGGAGCAGCGGATCATGGTGACCCGCAGCTCGGCCCCTGCGCTACTCATAGATGTAGCTCCAGATGGCCAGGGTGCGGAGCTCGCGGGTGGTAGGCTCCCGCGGGATCCTGGCGAGATCCTCGGCGCTGGGCAGGTGCAGCGGTCGGTAGAGGCTGGGCCAGGGCCAGGGCTGAGTCATGTGGCGCCGCTCGGCCAGGATCTCACGGTCGGTCTCGTGGGTGTAGAAGAAGTGCCAGTCCTTGCGCAGGTGGACGGGGAGCTCGTCCAGGCCGGCGTCGTTGGAGCCGGCGTGGGGGAAGCGCACGTACCAGCGCTCGTCCACGGGTACCGTCCACTGGCGCACGCCCAGCAGCGTCACGCCCAGCAGCACCGCCGCCGCCGCGATGCCCGCCCAGCGCTTCCACGAGCCCAGGCCCTGCGCCATCCAGGCCAGGCCCATGGTGACGAAGGCTGCCAGAGGGAACAGGTGCAGCGCCATGAAGGTCTGCTTGAGCTCTTCCCAGTTCTCCTGGAAGACGAACAGCACCGCCACGATGAGGTACCAGAACCACAGCAGCGCGCCCAGGAAGCGCTGCCGCCGCAGCAGCACCACCGATCCCACGGCGGCCACGGGGGTGAGCAGCAGGCCCATGCTCTTGATGGTGACCAGGGGCCAGTGCAGCCAGGTGGGGTAGGCGAAGTGGGGGGTGCGGATGATCTGGGTGTGGAACGGCCAGTTGAGCAGCCCGTTGAACTCGAAGGGCTCGGACAACCCGAACCAGGTGTGGGGGAAGGTGGGGCGGAAGCCCTCGAGGTGGGCCACCTGGCTGGGGTGGATGATCATCTGGCCGTAGGCGAACTGGTTCCAGAGCAGCACCGGCAGGATGGCCACGAAGGCCGCGGCCGTGAAGGTGCCCAGGCGGCCCAGGTACCGGGACCAGCCGGGCTTGCCCAGGGCCATGAAGGCCAGCATCATGGGGCCCAGGATGATGGCCTCGTTGCGGATGCCGCCGATGATGCCGTAGACCAGGCCGCAGAGCCACCACGAGGGGCGATCCTCGGACAGCAGCACCCACAGAAAGACCAGGAAGGCCAGCCCGAAGAGGTTGCCGTTGAGCCGGTCGAGGTAGAGGGAGAAGGGGTTGAAGACCAGGAACAGCGCGCCCAGCAGGGGCACGGTGAAGTCCATGCCCGGCGACGGCGCGCGCTTGGCCGCGGGGACGCCCAGCCGCCGCAGCCCCAGGAAGCCGAAGCCGAAGAGCAGGGCCCAGGTGGCGGCGTAGCCCCAGCGGAAGGCTGCCTGACCGAACAGGGCGAAGGGCGCCGCGAAGAGGATGCCCGTGCCCACCCGCTGATCCTTCGACGCGATGCCGAAGCTGCCCGGGGTGGGGTCGAAGGTGTCGTCGGGCACCACGCCCGCCAGGGTGTAGTCGAAGCGCGGGGAGCCATCGATGCGGACCAGATCCACCGGCTGGCCGGTCATGAACATGGCGGGCACTGTGATGTAGGTGTCCCAGTAGCCACGGCTGGGGCCGTCGAAGCGCAGCCCGGAGACCAGGAAGACGACGACGCCGAGCGCCAGGACGATCCGACGCTGCCTACGGGTGAGGGGAGGGGATGCCGCGGCGCTCATGGGTTGGCTCGGGTCGGACGTGGGTACCGCAGCTTCATATCACGGCGGATTGCGGTTATTGGCCCTGCCCACCGGAGGCTGCTCCCATGGCGGTCCAGACCACAGCTGCGAGTCCTATCACCGACCGCGAGCGCCACGCCGCCGCTGCGCTGGCGCCGCGGGTCTCCCTGGTCATCCCAGCCCATGACGAGGCCCCCACCATCGCCGCGGTCATCCAGGCCGCGCGCCTGGCGCTGCCGGGGCTGGGCGAGGTGCTGGTGGTGGACGACGGCTCCACCGATGGCACCGCTCAGGTGGCGCAGTCCGTGGGGGGGCGCGTGCTGCGCCTCGAGCCCAACCGCGGCAAGGGCGAGGCCCTGCGGGCGGGCATCGCCGAAGCCACGGGAGAGATCCT
This sequence comes from uncultured Pseudomonadota bacterium, assembly GCA_937912125.1. Lineage (GTDB taxonomy): Bacteria > Myxococcota_A > UBA796 > UBA796 > JAFGLY01 > CALDOK01. The sequence goes on along the minus strand of CALDOK010000075.1, from coordinate 42,579 downwards.
GGCCTTCATCGACGCCGACGGCCAGGATGATCCCGCCGAGTTCCCCCGCCTGCTGGGCGCCATGACCCCCGACGTGGCCATGGTCATCGGCTCGCGCTTCATCGGCACCCTGTACGACGGGTCCATCACCCGCAGCCACCTGATCGGGAACAAGGCCATCACCCGCGTCTTCAACCTGCTCTACGGCACGCGCATCACCGACACCCAGGCCGGCTTCCGGCTCGTCCGTCGCGCGGCGCTCGACCCCACCCTGCTGCGCGCCATGCGCTACGAGATCGAGACCGAGCTGTGCCTGCACGTGGTCCAGCGGGGCGGGCGCGTGGTCGAAGTGCCGGTCACCCGCGCGCCTCGCGGTGGTGGTGCCTCGGGCTTCGAGACCGCTCGGGATGGCCTGCGCATCATGCGACGCATGGTGGTGGGCCGGCTGCTCGAGCGCTAGGCCCCCTTGCGGCCCCGCTCCATCGCGCGCCTGCTGCGGGCCTTCGGGCCGGTGTGGCTGCGCAGGCCGGGCACGCCCCGGCGGGCTGTGGTGGCCCTGACCCGCCGCTGCACCTGCCGCTGCACTCAGTGCTCCAGTTGGTCCATGGAGCCCGGCCAGGAGCTGAGCCCAGCCGAGCTCGGCGGCCTGTTCGCGGCCATGCCCCGGCTGGCGTGGCTCGACCTGACCGGAGGTGAGCCCTGCCTTAGATCCGACTGGCTCGCCTGCCTCGAGGCCGTGCTCGACAACACGCCCAGCCTGGCGGTGTTGCACTTTCCCACCAACGGCTGGTTCCCCGAGCAGGCCGCCGCGGGGGCGCGGTTGGTGCGGGCGCGTCGCCCGGACGTGGAGCTGCTGGTCACCGTGAGCTTCGACGGCCCTCCCGCCCTGCACGATCGGCTCCGAGGCCGTCCAGGCTCCTGGGATGCGGCGGTGCGCACCTGGACGGCGCTGCAGGATCTCACGGGCGTGGATGTCTTCGTGGGCACCACCGTGGGCCCGGACAACCGCGGGGCCCTCGAAGAGCTGGGCCAGGCCCTGCGTCGGGAGCTGCCCGGCTTCGAAGATCACCTGTGGCACTGGAACCTGACCCAGGTCTCGGCCATGTTCTTCGGCAACGCACCCAGCGCGGCCGCTGGCTCCGGCACGATCGCCGACCGCGCCGCGGATCTCCGCCTGGTGGCCCAGCACCTCCGCCGGCGCTGGCCCCCCCGCTCCCCGGTGGACCTGATGGAGCTGGGCTTCCTGGTCAACCTGCGCGCCTGGCTGGGGGGCGAGCCCCTGGGGATGGCCTGCCAGGCCCTGCACTCGGCCTGCTTCGTCTCGGCCGAAGGGTGGCTCTACCCCTGTCACGTCTGGGATCGGCCCATCGCAGACCTGCGGGAGCGCGGGTTCGACCTGCGGGCTGTGTGGGCCGAGGCCGAGGCCCTCGCGGCGCGGCGCGGGGCGGTCGCGCTGGAGTGTGGCGGGTGCTTCACCCCCTGCGAGGCCTACCCCACCCTGGTGGGTTCGCCGGGCAGGGCGGCGCTGCTCACGGTGCGTCGGGGGCTGCGGGCGCTGCGAGCCCCAGCGCCCTCCGCACCGCCGGGAGCATGAGCTCGGCCACGGCGCGGTGACCGCGGCGGTTCATGTGTACCGGGTCCTGAGGGTTGTAGCGCAGGGCCGGGCGGGGAGAGGGGAGGTCCAGAACCTGCACCGCCACATCGAGGTCCTCCAACGCCCGCCCGCTGGCCGGCAGCTCGTCGCGGAGCTCCGGCAGGTAGAACAGGGCCAGGCTGCGGGAGAGCTCGTCCAGGCGGCGCAGGCTGTCGGCGGCGGGGGTGGCGGGGAAGCGGGGAGATGGCAGATCCAGCGCGGCCTCGGGCCAGCGCAGGGCGGCCCGCCAGTGCAGGAAGCGGAAGGCCTCGGAGCGCGCGAAGAGGGGGCGCAGCGGCAGGGCCCGGTGGGCCGCCTGGGTGCCGGAGGAGACATAGTAGATGCTGCCCCCCGCGTCGTCCTGGCGCACCCGGGGGGCCTGGGCCTCGAGGTCGTTGCTGCAGAGCAGGACCACCACCAGGGCCGGGTCCAGGGCGGGCCCCAGCAGCTCCAGAAAGCGCGCGTGGTCCTGGGGATGGAAGCCGAGCTCGGCGACGGTGCAGACCTGGGTGTCCGGGGGCAGCTGCGCCGCGAGCAGGGCTGGCCAGGTCCAGGCCGGGTCGCCGGCGCCCATGGGCGGCCCCGCCGCGTCCGGGTCGGAGCTCATGATCGTGGTGCTGTCCCCCAGGGCGAGCAGGGTGGGGCCGGGGTGTTGGAAGTCGCAGCGGCCGTGGCGGCTGTCGAAGCCGTCCTCGTCCAGGCGAAAGTCGGCGGGCAGGTAGCCCTCGATCAGCGGCGCCGCGCGCTCGCGCCAGGCCGGGGCGATGGCCTGCTCGCTGCTGCCGCCGAAGGGCTCGCCCCCATCGACCGCCACCCGCTCGAGCTGCATGCGATCCAGCTGGCGCGCCCTGGCCACGAGCTCTACGCCGCCCGCGGCCAGCAGCGCGCTGCCGACCAGGACCAGGCAGGCCGCCACCCAGCGTCCAGACCTCACGGCATCGCCGCATCCGGCACAGGGCCTGGCTGGATGTCGACGGGTTGATCCGGGTGGTCGTCCAGGTAGATGCAGCTGGCCCAGGGGTGGAAGCGGGGCGCGCGGTTCAAGGTCTGGGCCAGCATCAGGGCCTGGGGCGGGAAGCGGTGGCCGAAGGCGCAGTCCAGCACCACGAAGCGGCGCTCGGCCTCGATCCCCGACCCGGTGACGGCCGTTGTGCCCCGAGGCTGGGCCGCGGCCTGTACCGGTGCCAGGCCGTAGAAGGCGTCCAGGCCCTGGCGGTGGGTCGTGGCGTCCAGCACCACGTCGCCCGCGCGCAGCTCGTCGCGCAGACGCGTGGCGGTGGTGGTGGCGCTGGGGTTGCCCAGGAAGCCGAACTGGTGGGCCAGCACCATCTGTTGAGCATGGCTGTGGCCGATGCCGGCGGGGCTGTGGAGCAGACACAGGGCCAGCGCCGGCAGGGCCCACAGGGGCGCTGTGGACGCCGGGCCAGCCAGCAGCGAGCGGCCCACCAGCCAGGCTGCGGCCAGCGCCAGGCCGGGGGCGAGGACCAGCAGGTGGATCACGTAGTAGCTGCGCAGGGGCACACCGTGGGCGCCCAGCGCCTGGGTGCCCAGGAAGGCCAGCAGCAGCACCGCCGCCGCCAGCCCACGGGCGCGGTCGGCCGTGGTGACCAAGGGGGCCAGGCAGCCCAGCGCGGCCAGGGCCAGGGGCAGCGGGGACCTGAGGCTCAGGGCTTCGCACAGCAGCGCCGGGCTGTCGGCGACCCGCGCGGCCAGGGAGGGGTAGTCGATTGGGCTGCGGATCATCACGGTGATGGTGCTGTACAGGCCATCCAGCGCGCCGTCGCCGCCGAAGCGCCAGGTGCCTGGGTCCCCCACGGACAGGGGCAGGCCCCAGTGACCGTTGTCCAGCCGGATGCCCTGGGTGGCCGCCCAGGTCTGCTTCAGGCCGATGACCCCCCACTCCAGAGAGCTGTGCTCGATGCCAGAGCTTCCGTAGAGCCACCAGCCCATGGCGATGGGGCCCATCACCGCGGCCGCTGCCAAGGCGGCTTCATTCGGTCTGCGCCAGGGTACGCCCAGGGCCAGCAGGGGCAGCAGCACCAGGGCCACCGCCAGACCTTTGGGGGTGCAGGCGAGCACCAGGGTCAGCGCGCAGCCTGCCAGCAGGAAGGCCCAGACCTTGGGGCGCCGCAGGGCGAGCAGCCCCGCCGCCAGGCACAGCAGCGAGAGCAGGTGGCTGGTGGCGTAGTCGCTCACGTGGCCCAGCCGCTCCATGGCGGCAGGCAGGTGCAGCACCAGCAGGCCGCTGCCCAGGGCGATGGGCCGGGGCGCGATCTGGCGCACCACGGCCCAGACGGCCGCAGCCAGCAGGCCCGACGAGGCGATGGAGAGGTGGATGGCGGCGTCGTAGGGCGTCAGGCCCAGGCCGTGGACCAGCAGGGTGGCCAGCCAGGGGTACAGCAGGCTGCGGTTCCAGTAGATGTCGATGCTATCGGGCGCGAGCACCTTGCCCAGGGTGCCGGAGTACTCGGCGAAGTCCTGCGCGGTGGGGATCCATGCCGGGTTGGCCTGCCCGAACAGGTGGTAGCTCCACCACAGGCCGTAGCCGGCCAGCGCCACGGCGCAGGCGCTGTCCAGCAGCAGAGCCCGCTGGGCTGGTTCTTTGCTGGGCGGGCGCCAGTGGCCCCAGAGCCGGGCGACCAGGGTGGCCGTGAGCACAAGCGCCAGGCTGGCCATGAGCCAGTCCAGGGGGCCTACGCTGCCTGTGTCCAGGGGGTTCACGCGCTGTGGACTCCGGTGTGGTGGTGTGTCCATGCTATCCTCCCCGCCTTCCCAGCACAGGAGAACCGCTCATGGACCTCGACAGCCTTCGCATCAACGGCGCCCGCCTGCAGCACACCCTCGAAGAGATGGCCAAGATCGGCGCCACCCCCGCTGGCGGCGTCCAGCGGCTCGCCTGCTCCGACGAGGACAAGCGCGCCCGGGACCTGCTGGTGTCGTGGCTGCGGGAGATCGACTGCGAGGTCACCATCGACACCATGGGCAACATCTTCGGCCGCTACGCGGGCACCGACCCCTCCCTGCCGCCGGTGATGTCCGGCTCCCATGTGGACTCTCAGCCCAAGGGTGGCCGCTTCGACGGCATCCTGGGGGTGATGGGCCCCCTCGAGGTGCTGCGCACCCTGCACGAGAACGGCGTGCGCCCCAAGCGCTCGGTGGTGCTGGTGGACTGGACCAACGAAGAGGGCTCCCGCTTCGCCCCGGCCATGGTCGCCAGCGGCGTGTGGGCCGGCAAGCTCGACCTGCAGTGGGCCTACGACCGCACCGACATCCACGGAAAGAAGCAGGGCGATGAGCTCGAGCGCATCGGCTACAAGGGCTCGGCGCCCTGCGAAGCCTTCCCCGTGCACGCCTACTACGAGCTGCACATCGAGCAGGGCCCCATGCTCGAGGCCAAGGGCATGATCATCGGCGCCCCCAAGGGCGTGCTCTGCCTGCACTGGTACGACATCCACCTCGAGGGCACCGCCAACCAGGTCGGCCCCACCCCCATGGAGGGCCGCAACGACGCGCTGGTGGCCGCGGCGGAGATGATCATCAAGGTCGACCAGCTCCCCGCCGCCATGGGCGGCAACATGGTGGCCACCGTGGGCGAGATCCACAACTACCCCAACTCCCGGAACATCATCCCCGACGGCGTGCACTTCACCATCGACATCCGCTCCTGGGACGACGACCATGCCCTGGCCGCGTTCGACAAGCTGCGCCCCCAGATGCTCGAGATCGCCCAGCGCCACGGCACCCCCATCCGCATCGAGGAGACCTGGAAGGTGGTCAAGGCTCCCTTCGACCAGGATCTGTTCGAGCGGGTCTACGCCACCGGCGTGAAGCTGGGCTACCCCACCATGAAGTGGGTCAGCGGCGCAGGCCACGACGCCAGCTACATGAACCAGGTGATGCCCAGTGCCATGATCTTCGTGCCCAGCATCGGCGGGCGCTCCCATGTGGAGGTCGAAGAGACCCGGTGGGAGGACTGCGAGGCGGGGGCGAACGTGCTGCTGCACTGCCTGCTCGAGAACGCCAACGAGATCTGAGTCTGCGGTCGGCGCGGCACCGAGTGGTGATAGCCTGTGGCCATCGCTCGGAGGTTCCCTTGCTTCTCGCGCCGTTGTTGCTCGTCGGCCTGCTCCCGAGTCCGCCCGCCGCGGCCCAGCAGGCCCAGGTCCCGCCGCTCTCACCGGCCCTGCTCTGCCACCTGGACAAGGAGGAGCTGGACTACCCCACCTACAGCCTGTTCCAGTTCTATGAGCACGAGTACGACCCCGACCCCTCCATGAACGGGTACCCGTTCCATCCGCCGGGGATGACCGTGGAGTTCACCGCTGACAGCTGGGTGTGGGACCTACGGATCGAGATCCACGACCTCGAGCTGGCCCAGCCGGTCCTGTCCGAGTTCCTCACCGCCTTGCGCATCGCACCTACCCGCAAGGCCACCAGGAGGGCCTTTGGCAGGCAGCCCAAGCGCTTCGGCAGCTTCTATCCCGAGTACATGGTGGAAGGCGAAGTCCCAGAACGCGCCGCCGAGTTCTGGGCCAGCTGGGACCCCGAGACCGGCACACGGCTCGAGAGGCTCGAGATCCAGGTCGGCGACCCCACCTCGGAGATTGCGGCGTACTGCGCGAGCTATCCCTACCCCCCACCTTCCCTCGAGCACGACCGCTGGGACGCTGTGCGGCTGGCCTTCGACGACCCCGCCTACCTGCACCTGCTCTTCACCCTCGATGATCTGAACTTCCTGGACTGGGAGATCCTCACCACCCACTACGGCTTCGAGCTCGATGTGGAGAGGGGAGAGGTCTACGGGCACGGTCTGCGCTTCGCCGTGGACACCGCCATCACCGAGGTCCAGCTCGACTGGCGGGAGGGCTGGGAGGAGCGGGCCCTGGCGGGGCTCGAGCGCCTGGAGGGGGGTGGGAACACCTGGCTGGGTGGGGGGTACGGCGTCGAGGTCTCGCCGCGGCAGGGCGACCGCGAAGGTCGGGCCGGTGCGGAGCGCTGGTACCTGATCCGCGGTCCATGGGGATCGGCCCACCCCTTCGATGACCAGCACCTGCTCGGTCACTACATGCAGCCACCGTACTGCCGCACGGGTGACTGTGTGGACGGAGAGGGGATCTTCACCTGGAGCAACGGCTGCGTGTTCGACGGGCGCTTCGTGGGCGGGGAGCCCAGCGACGGCTGGTACCGCGACGGCGAGGAGGTTCTCGAGGCCATCGGTGGCTGGCAGGAGATACAGGCCGAGCGCGACAGGGCCCGCGCCGAGGCCCAGGCCATCGCCGACGCTGAGTATGTGGCGTACAGCACGGCGCTGGTCGAGGAGATGCTGAGGGAGCAGGAGCGGGAGAGCCGCGAGGCCTCCTACGCTTCCTCCTCGGCCGCGCTCGGTCCCCGTGAGCGCCTCTACGAGCAGTTCACCGCCATGGACGCGCTCTTCACCGTCGTGATCAGCATCTATGAGGACCAGCTCCGCATCATCTCCCTGGCGGTCACGGACAGCACCGCGTTCCGCGAAGAGGCGCAGTGGGCTCACTCCATCACCGAGGGCGGCCTGGAGAAGGTCGAGAAGATCGACGCTCAGATCGACACCGTGCGTTCCATTCTCGCCGGTGGTCCCTCGGGCTGTGACCCCCTGCTCGCTCTGTTCGATGATCTGGACGGTGAGCTGTACAAGCTCGGCGACGCGGTGCGAGCGCCCCGGGAGCTGGCACTGAGCGGCTACTCCGAGGAGGTCTTCGACGCGGTGGCGCGGCGGCAGCAGGACGCCCTGGCTGGGATCTACCGGTTCCAGGGTGGCTTCGGGGCGGCAGCCTCCCAGTGCAGCTTGCTGGAGTAGGGGTGTGGGTGCCCCCCGCAGAGCGAGGACGAGGGCTGGTCTGAAAGGAAGAGGGCCCCGGAGGGCCCTCGACTCGAATGTTCAGCTCCCGCTGTGCGGGCGGGTATAAAACCCGCCCCTACATGTCGTCTTCGGCCAGGACCACCAGGCCGTCCTGCCAGCCCAGGGTGATCTCGTCGTTCTTGTTGGGGATGAGCGTGATGCCGAAGTTCTTGTCCTGGTCGTTCTCGAAGGCCTTGTGCTTCACGCCGATGCAGATCTCGGTGTCCCGCTTGCGGACGCAGGCCATCAGGTCGGCGAACTTGCAGGTCATGGGCAGCTTCTCGAAGTACAGCCAGGCGGGCTTGACGTAGATCTCGGAGCCGTCTTCCTGGAACAGGTCGTCGTAGACATGGATGATGTCGGGCTCGTTGGCCAGCTGGGCGAAGATCATCGAGACCATGCGGTTCGAGATGATGAAGTCGTTGACGCCGGCTCGGGTGATGAGCTCCTGGTTCGAAGAATCGAGCACCTCGGTGATGATCTTGGACTCGACCTTCCTGCCGGCCTCCTGGGCCTCCCGCTGCAGCTTGCGCAGGTGCAGCAGCACGATGATGGTCTCGGAGTCCACGCGCTCGGGGGTGGGCTCCTCGTCGGGCTTCTGGGGCAGGATGATGATGACGTTGTAGGAGAAGGGATCGATGCTCGCCAGGTCATCGACGTCCAGGGGATCCTTGTCGATGTGGGTGCAGCCAGCGTTGTCGAGCTCTTCGTTCAGCTCGTCCAGCGCGGCCTGGACGCCGGGGCCGGGGGACTTGATCATCACGTGGGCTTCGGAGCCCTCGAGCACGTACTCGCTGTACTCGCTGATCAGGATGGGGGCCTTCTCGGACCAGCCCAGCAGCAGCATGCGCTCCTTGGTGGGCTCGATGCGGGCGTCGCGAATCTCGAGGTCCGTGGGCTTGGCCACGGGCTGGGGCCGGTAGTCGATGGTGGAGTCGTCTTCGGCCACGATGAGGATCTCGTCGTCGGCCTTCATGACATAGCTGGGATCCGTGCGCATCTCGAGGGTCTCGCCAGCCTGGCGGACGCCCATGGGCACGCCGTCCGGGAAGTGGAACTGCAGCTCGCCGAAGGTCTTCCCGTCCCAGGCCTTGTTGTTGTAGAAGTACAGCTCGCAGCCCCAGAACGACAGCAGCTCGGCGTAGACCACGCTCAGGCCGCTGGTGCGGGAGGTCTGGATCATGATCTTGGCCAGGATCTCCTCGGCGTCGATCACGGAGATGCGGTCGGGGGCGATGTCCTTGACCACGGCGCGGTTCCGGGGGTCGAAGACCTCGGCCACGATGTTGATGTCGGCGTCTTCGCCCACGTGGGCCACCAGGGCCAGCACGGTCTTGATGACCTTGGCGTCGCTGGTGAGCTGATCGGCCTTGGACGCGCCGGCGCCGCAGGTGGCCAGCACGATGGCGCTGTCGGCCTTCTCGGCGGCGACCTTGCCCAGGGCGCGCAAGGAGGAGGTGGAGCCGGAGCGGGTGACCAGGCGCAGGTTGCGGCGGTCGGTCCACACGTTCCGCAAGAACTCGTCCATCTCGATCTTCTCTTCCTCGGACAGCACCACGGCGACCGGGTCCTTCTCGGACTCGTTGGCCTCGACCAGCTCGTTGAGGATCTCCGCCACCCGGGGGCCCCAGCCGATGATCAGGGTGTGGCCTTCCTCCAGGACCTTCGAGTGGCCCTTCTTGAGGGTGTCGATGGCCTGGTCCAGCGCGGTGGTCAGGAAGGCGATCAACGCTGAGAAGATGACCACACCGGTCATGCCCGCGATGACGGCGCTGATCTTGTACAGCTGCGTACCCGACTCGTTGTCCTGGGCCATGTTGCCCGGGTCGGTCAGCTGCAGCCAGGTGAGCCAGATGCCGTAGAAGAAGTCCTTGACCACGTCCATGAAGGTGACGCCGTCACCCATGGCGAACTCGAGCACGACGTCGAAGCCCAGGAACACCCAGCGCAGCACGCTGATGACGACCAGGGAGATGAAGAACGCGACGGTCAGGGCGATGAACAGCGCGCCGCTGCCCTTCGACAGGAAGGTGTCGGTCTTGTAACGAAGCTTCTCGCGCATCGATGCTCTGCCGGCCATGAGGGCTCCTTGCATGGAAATAATGGTGAGGTCTTGGAACGTGCCGCTGCGTAACTCGACCCTGCTGGCTCTGGACGCCACGGGGGGGTCACCGAGGGGTCACCATGGCCCCGCGGGCGATATGCTGCGTTCCTGATGCCATCGCAGATCTCGAGGTGCTCCGTCCACCGACCCCGCCGCGACCCCGTCTTCGACGCCCTACGCCTGCTGGCCGTGGTGCTGATGGTCTGCTCGCACACCGCGCGGCTCACTGCGCCCGCGGCGCGATCCTGGTGGGCCGAGCCCAGCCTGATGCTGGAGCCTCTGTGCCAGGCCCTGTTCCTGTGCCTGGTGGGGGTCAGCCTGGCCTTGTCCTGGGAGTCCGCGCAGGCCCGTGGCGTGGCGCGCTGGCCCTGGCTCCGGGCTCAGCTGCGTCGGGCGGCCGAGCTGTTCGCCATCAGCGTGGTCTTCTTCCTGCTGGAGCGCGGCCCCTGCTGGCCCCACTTCCTGCTGAGCACAGGCATCCTGTTCATCATCGCGGGGGCCATCGTCCTCTTCGCCCCCATCGTGCCCAGCCGCGGGGCCCTGGCCTGGTCGGCGGTGCTCACCGCGGGGCTGTGGTCCGTGGCCATGGCCATGGATCACCGGGAGCTGTGGGTGCTGGGCCTCAACGCGGGCAACGGGCCGCTGCTGCCCACGGCCATCCACGCTGGCTTCGGGCTCACGGCCTTGTTGGCCTGGCGGCGCTTCGGGCTGCGGGGGGCGATCGCTGTGGTGGTGGCGGCGGTCGTGGCCGCGGTGTCGGTGCTCGTCTCTGCGGGGTCCCTCCAGGCGGCCCTGGACTCGGACTGGGCCCGCACCAGCCACCGGCTGATCTTCCAGGGTGGCGGCCACGGCCTGCAGAATGCCTGGGACATGATCCAGGGGGAGCCCCTGCGCAAGCTGCGGGTCTCGTTCTTCAACCCCAAGCCGCGCATGATCCCGCTGGTGGCTGCCGTGGTGGTGGGGCTGTACCTGCTGCTGGTCCCCGCCCGCAAGCTGCTCGACCCGATCTCCACCTGGGCCTTGGCCATGGGCCGCTTTGCCTTGGGGGTCTACGTGCTGCACCTGGGCCTGGTGGCCCTGCCCGTGGTGCTCGTCGGCCGCATGCAGGCCTTCGACGCGCCCTGGCAGAGCAACGGCTACCTGCTGCTCACGCTGGCGCTGTGCCAGCTCTACGCTGTGCTGCGCACCCACCAGCAGCGCCGCCGCCGGGAGGCCGCTGATGTCGGCTGAGCCTTTCCCCCAGGACAGGTCGGGCCAGCGGGCCTTTCCCATCGTCTTGGTCACCGTGGCCATGCTGGCCATGCTCTTCAACGGCCAGCGTGGCATGCGCAGCCCTCCGATGGTCTGGGCCAGCTGGACGGTGCTCTGCTTCGGCTGTCTGCCCATGGCCACGGGCCTGGCGTTGGACGGCTGGGGGCGGCTGCGCTCCCGGTCTTGGGCTGTGCTTGCACTGCTCGGCGCGGTGGCGCCCTTGGTGGCCGTGGCCTGGGTCCCGGGGGGTAAGGCCTGGCTCAAGGGGCGGCCCGATCTGTTGGTGTTGGCCGTGACGCTCTGCGTGGGGTGTCTGGTGCTGGGCGCGTTGCACGGCCGCGTGGACCTGCGCCGCTGGGGCGCGGGCCTGGGGGACTGGCGCTGGTGGCTGCCCCGTACAGGCCTGGGGGTGCTGGGCTGCTTCGGGATGGTGGCCCTGTGGTTCTGGGCCGATCCTGCCATGCGCGGCTACTACCCCAGCGATCCCATGGCCAAGGAAGGCCTGGGTGGGCTGCTCCTGTTCTGCGCCATCCTGGGGCTCTACATGGTCGGGTGGGAGAGCTTCTGGCGGGGCAGCCTGCTGTTCGGGCTGGCCCGCTGCTGGGGGCCCCTGCCGGCGATCTTGTTCGGGGGCCTGCCGTTCTTCTTGATGCACCGGGGCAAGCCGGAGAGCGAGATGATCGGCAGCTTCGTCATAGGCAGCCTGCTGTCCTGGTTCTGTTGGCGAGGCCGGAGCCTGTGGCCGGGGGTGATCCTGCATGCGGTGCTCAACCTGAGTGTGCAGGTGGCGGGCTACACCATGATGTAGGGGCGCGGTCAGCCCGGCACGTGCTCGCAGAGCCAGCCCTCGAGCTCCCGGAAGAACCCGGCTTGCGCCTGTCGCTCTCGCCAGGGGTAGTGACCACAGCAGGCCAGCTCCCGGTACGCGAGCTGGGGCAGCCAGGGCAACAGCGAAGCGCGGATCATGGCCCCGGGGTGGGGATCTCGATCGCCGTGCAGCATCAGCACGGGCCCCTCGTAGGCCCCGAAAGCGGCCGGGTAATCACCCTGAGTCTGCAGGCGGATCATGTCGTCCCAGGCTTCCCGGTGACCGCGGGCGTCGCACGGCCCGAGGGCTGGTTCCGTGTTCGGCAGCAGATCGTGGCTGTACAGGGGCTGGATCAGGGCGCCCATGCTTGCCAGGGCCTGGTCGGCGTCGGCGCTGGCGTTGGCCAGGGCGTCCAGGCCAGCTCGGGTGGCGGGGGTGATGCGCGCCTGGATGCGGCGGTTCAGCTCGGCGCGGGCTTGCAGATCGAAGGTCCCGCAGCCCACCAGCGCCAGGGCGCCCGCACGCCCGGGGTGCGCGGCGACGAAGGCCAGCGCGAGCATGGCCCCCCAGGAGTGGCCCACGATGGCGGGGCGCTGTCCGGGCAGATCGGCGTCCAGCACGGCCAGCAGGTCGGCTACATGGCGCGCGACGCTGAGGGGGCGGTCGTCAGCCCGTCGCTGGAAGGGCTCGAGCACGCGGAAGCGGGCGCCCAGTCCGCGCGCGAGCCCAGCGGCGGCCCCTGGCGCCCCAGGCCCTCCATGCAGCACGACCACCGAGGGGCCGCTGCGGCCGTGGCGGCGGAGCTCGAGGGGGCACTGGGAATGCATGGACTCTCCCGCGGCAAGGGCGCCTATGGCCTAGCCCTCAGGGTGGGTGCGGGCCACCCCCTGCGCCGGCGCCCTCGCCCTGCTATGGTCCCGCTTCGACCTCCCTGGAGTCCCCATGCGCATCCTCCTCCTCTCCCTCGCCGCCGTCCTCGCAGCCTGCTCGTGTCCCAGCGAGCAGCCCACGCCCAGCGCGGTTCCGTCCTCGCCTCCTCCTCCTCCTCCCCCCGCTGCGCCGGTGGACCGGGTGCGCGGTCTGGTGACCCTCGAAGGCGAGGCCCCGTCCTTCACCCGCTGCGGCGGCGAAGTGCCCATGACCATCGTCGGCTCGGCGGTGGACGAGCTGCTCGAGACCATGGATCGGCTGGGCGCGGCCTCGGGGGCCCCTCCGGTCGCCATCGAGATGATCGGGGCCACGCGCTTGCTCCCCAACGGCGTCGGCCTGGCCTCCATCGAGAGCCTGCAGGTGGCGATGCCGCCGGGGAGCGCCTCCCTGTGCGATCTCGACGCCAGCTACCTCTACAAGGCCAGCGGCAACGAGCCCTTCTGGAGCCTCACGGTCGGGGAGGGCCAGCTGCGCTTCGAGGCCATGGCCCTCGAGGCTCCGGTCGAGATCGCCGCCACGCCTGCGCGCACGCCGGGGCAGTCTGGACCGGCCTGGCGCGGCGAGCAGGATGGCCACAGCCTCGAGGTCCAGCTCAGCCCCGAGCGCTGCCACGACGGCATGTCGGGAGCGGCCTTCCCCTTCCGGGCCAGCGTCATCTTGGACGGCGAGAGCTTCGTAGGCTGCGCCATGCAGGGGTGGACCCAGGCACCCTAGGGATTGGCCACGGTCGGTGGGCAGGATACTGGGCGCGCCCCGCGGACCGAATCGTCCAAGACCCCGCGTGGGATGAGCCCGCACCCATGAAGCACAAGCGCAACTTCAGCATCATCGCCCACATCGACCATGGGAAGTCCACCTTGGCCGATCGGCTCATCCAGGGGGGTGGGCTGGTCGACGAGCGCAAGTTCCAGAACCAGATGCTCGACACCATGGACATCGAGCGTGAGCGGGGCATCACCATCAAGAGCAACACGGTGACCCTGCCGTACACGGCCGCTGACGGCGTGACCTACGAGCTCAACCTCATCGACACCCCGGGGCATGTGGACTTCAGCTACGAGGTCAGCCGGGCCCTGGCGTCCTGCGAGGGTGTGCTGCTGCTGGTGGACGCCGCTCAGGGCGTCGAGGCCCAGACCCTGGCCAACCTCTACCTGGCCATGGAGCACGAGCTCGAGATCGTCCCCGTGGTCAACAAGATCGATCTGATGGCCGCTGACGTCGACGGCTGCAAGCTGCAGATCGACACCGAGCTGGGCCTGGACGGCGACGAGGCCGTGTGCTGCTCCGCCAAGACCGGCCAGGGCGTGCCCGAGATCCTCGAGGCCATCGTCACGCGCATCCCGCCTCCCAGCGGCGATGTGTCCGAGCGCCTCAAGGCCCTGATCTTCGACGCCCACTACGACGCCTACCGCGGGGTCATCATCGCGGTGCGGGTGTTCGACGGCGGCCTGCAGAAGGGCGACGAGATCCGCTTCATGCAGGGCGGCTTCGTGCACAAGGTCGAAGAGGTGGGCCGCTTCCTGCCCCTGCGCACCGCCTGCGAGCGGCTCGAGGCGGGCGACGTGGGCTACGTCATCTCCGGGATCAAGACCGTGTCCGAGGTCCGGGTGGGCGACACCATCACTCACGAGAACTGGCAGGCTGCCGAGGCGGTGCCGGGCTTCGTGGATGCCCTGCCGGTGGTGTTCTCCTCGGTCTACCCGGTCTCCAATGACGAGTTCGAGGATCTGGTCTACGCCCTCGAGAAGTACAAGCTCAACGACGCGGCCCTGGTCTACGAGAAGGACAGCTCCGTGGCCCTGGGCCTGGGCTTCCGCTGCGGCTTCCTTGGTCTGCTGCACCTCGAGATCTTCCAGGAGCGGCTCGAGCGCGAGTTCGACCAGAGCCTGGTGATGACCGCCCCCAGCGTGCGGTACATCATCGCCATGTCCAACGGCAAAGAGCTGCACCTGGACAACCCCCACTACTTCCCCGATCCGTCCACCATCGACCATGTGCTCGAGCCCTTCATCAAGGCCAGCATCATGTTCCCCGAGCGCTACATGGGCTCGGTCACCAAGCTCTGCATGGATCGCCGCGGCGAGAACACCCGCTACACCTACCCCGTGCCGGGGCGCATCGAGTTCAAGGTCGAGCTGCCCCTGGCCGAGGTGATCTACGACTTCTATGATCGCCTCAAGACCGTCACTCAGGGCTACGGCTCCTTCGACTACGAGTTCATGGAGCACCGCAAGGCCGACGTGGTCAAGGTCGACATCCTGGTCAACGCCGAGAAGGTCGACGCCCTGTCCCTCATCGTGCACCGGGACCGCGCCCGCCAGCGCGCTGTGAACATCTGTGAGCGCCTCAAGGAAGAGCTGCCGCGGCAGCAGTTCAAGGTGGCCATCCAGGGCGCCATCGGCGGCAAGATCATCGCCCGGACCACCATCGGGGCCCTGGGCAAGGACGTCACAGCCAAGTGCTACGGCGGTGACATCTCTCGCAAGCGCAAGCTCTTGGAGAAGCAGGCCAAGGGCAAGAAGCGCATGAAGATGGTAGGCAACGTGGAGATCCCCCAGCGGGCCTTCGTCGCGGTGCTCAAGACCAGCGACGACTAGAACGCTCCCGTCCCACCGTCCTCCCATCGCGGCGCCATGCTGACCCAGGACTTAGAACGGCCCAAGACGCCCCCCGGTCTGTACATCCACGTCCCGTTCTGCGTCTCGCGCTGCAGCTACTGCGCCTTCTCTTCCAGCACTCGCCTGGATCTGCGTGACCTGTGGCTCGAGGGCATGGCTCGCGAGGTGGAGCTGCGCGCCCGCACCTGGGATGGCTTCGACACGGTGTACCTGGGGGGTGGCACCCCCTCGATCCTCGGGGTGGAGCGCCTGGTGCGCCTGGTTCGCGGTCTAGAGCCCCTCGGCATCGTCCCTGGCGCCTCTTGGACCCTCGAGGTCAACCCCGACGACTGTAGCCGGGAGCTGCTCTGGGGGGCCCGCGTGCTGGGCTTCGACCGCGTCTCCATCGGCGGCCAGTCCCTGGACGATCGAGCGCTGCGCTTCATGGGGCGGCGCCACGACGCCAGCGCCGTCGAGCAGGCGCTGCACCGGGCGCGGGAGGCGGGCTTCGAGGACATCTCCCTGGACCTCATCTACGCCCTGCCAGGGCAGAGCCCCGGCCACTGGCGGCGGCAGATCGAGGCCGCCCTGCGCCTCGGGCCCACCCACCTCAGCTGCTACGAGCTCACCGTGGAGCCTGGCACCCCCTTGGCCACCGCGGTGGACCAGGGGCGGGTTGTCCTGCCCGACGACGACCAGCGCCGGGACCTCTTCCTGGTGGGCGCCGAGCAGCTGGAGGCTGCGGGCTGGGACCACTACGAGGTGTCGAGCTTCGCGCGCACAGCCGCGCTCAGGGCTCGGCACAACATGAAGTACTGGGCCCACGTGCCTTACCTGGGCCTGGGCCCCGCGGCCCACAGCTTCGACGGCTTCTTCCGCTGGTGGAACGACGGCTCCATCCGCCAGTGGGCCGATCGCCTGGCCCGGGACGAAGCCCCCATCGAGGTCGAGGAGACCCTGGACGCCGAGGCCCTGCGCCTCGAGCGGCTCACCCTCGGCTTCCGGCAGGTCGGCGGCGTACCCGTGGCCGATCTGCGCGGTCCCCCCGTACACCTGCGTGCGGCGCTGGACGACGGCCTGCTGGTGCGCAGGGGCGAGCGGGTGTTTCCCACGCGGCTGGGTTTCCTGGTGGCAGACGGGCTGGCGCTGCGCTTCGCCTAAGATGCGAGCCACCCTACAGATCGCCACCGCGACTCTTCCCGTTGGGAGCGCTGTGTCCAGGTTGCTATAACGGCGAGCGCACGAACCCCGCGCTCGTGCTGTGGAGGGTGCATGTTCGCGTACATCGATCCGGCCATCCGTCGCAGGCTCGAGCAGGACCATCGGCTGGTCAACCTGGACAGGCAGGGCGGCCTGGTGGACTCGTCCAATGGCTCCGGCACGGCCATCTCCCTGCTGGGGCCCATCCCCATGCCCCGCATGGTCGGCGGCGAGGAGGTGGTGTTTCAGTGGTACGCCTTCGTGCGGCGGCTCCAGCTGGAGCGGGTGCTCGAGGTGGCCGGCCAGGCCACGGGCGGCGCCGAAGAGTGCTTCCGTGAGCTGGTCCAGGCCAACATGTCCGTCAACTCAGTCATCGCCTGTCCGCGCTTCCTCGAGGCCGAGCGCCCCTTGGTGCGGGTGCACTCCTGCTGCATGACCGGCGACGTCTTCGGCAGCCGGCGCTGTGAGTGCGGTCCCCAGCTCGAGGACGCCTTCCAGCGCATCGTGGACGAGGGCGGCGGTGCCGTGGTCTATATGTCCGGCCACGAGGGGCGCGGCATCGGCCTGTGGGCCAAGGCCATCACCTACCTGCTGCAGGACGATGGCCAGGACACCTACCAGGCCAACCTCTCCCTGGGGCTGCCCGAGGACTCCCGCGACTTTACCGACGCGGCGGTGGTGCTGCGCCACTTGCTGGGGGGCAAGCCCGTGCGCTTGCTGTCCAACAACCCGCTCAAGCGCGAACACCTCGAGGGCAACGGCCAGCCCGTGGCCGAGATGGTTCCGTTCACGCCGGGCGTCTGCGATCACAACCTGCGCTACATGCGCGCCAAGCGCAGCAAGGGACACATGCTGCCCGAGGATCTCTAAGGCTCCCGGTCCTGGATGCCGTAGCGCGCTTGGTCCATGCGCCGAGCCAGCAGATCGTAGAGGTCCAGCAGGGCCTGTGCGGTCTCGGGCGGCTCCCAGAGGGCCAGGGCTCCCGCCACGGCCTCGATGGTCGAGCGGGCGCTCACGGTGGGGCTGCGGCGAATGCGACGGGCTGGAAGGGGCACCGCGTCCACCTGCAGGTCCAGGCGGGGGAGCTGGGCCAGTCCTGGCAGGCGGCGCACCATGCGCCGGGCCTGGGACCAGGTCCCGTCGGGCACCACCAGGACCGAGGGTCGTCCCCCGGTCCACACCGGGGCGTCGTCCCCCTGGGCTGGGTAGAGCAGGCAGGTGCCGGGGCCCGCGGGCAGGTCCGCCGCCTCCAGGCGGTAGTGCTTCTGCCCGTGGTCGATGAGCTCGGCCCCTTCGAGGGCCAGGGCCACCAGCCGGCCTGTGTTCGTGGTTCGCCACGACTCGTTCCAGTGCCGCACCACCACCACCCGGCAGCCGCTGGTCAAGCGCGGAAGCTCGGGGCAGAGGCACAGGTGCTGGGGCAGGAAGCAGCGCGGGCAGTGGCCGCTGCCCGCCACGGGCGGTGGAGGACGAGCCACTGCCAGCTCCCTCAGGTGGCGAGCATGGCGGCGATGCGTGCCGGATAGAGCTCGAGGACCCGGCGCGCCTCGGGCTCGCCCAGGCCGCAGCGGGCGAAGGCCGAGTGCTCAGCCAGGGAGGGATCAAGGACGGCCACGGTGGGGTCCTGATCCCAGATCTCCCACAGCAGGTTGGCCAGGCGCAGCTTGCGCACCGCCGAGCGCTGCTTGGCAGGGGGCAGGCGGTCGTGGTGGTGGGCGATGAGGTCGATCATGCCCTGAGGAGCGTTCCAGGTGCCGGCGATGATGGCGCCGATGCGGGCGTGGAGCAGGTGGACCAGCTCGGGCGCGACGGCGTCGAAGCTCACCTGGCCGCGGTACTTGCGCTGGATCAGGTCGTCCAGGATCCACACCAACACGGGCTTGCCGACGTTGTGGAGCAACCCCGCCAGGAAGGCGGCGTCGGCGTTCTTCTTGGCGACCTGTTCCACCAGCTGGAAGCCGACCGCGGATCCCACCGAGGCGCGCCAGTAGGACTCGAGGAGCTTGGCACGAGGCCCTCGGTAGACAGCCTGCGCCATGGCCGCGGCCACCACCACATTGCGGGTGCCCACCAAGCCCAGGCGTGTGATGGCCTGTGCGAGGCTGTAGATGCGCCGGTCGGCGGGCCGGTAGGTGGCGGAGTTGGCCACGCGCAGCACCCGCACAGCCAAGAACTGGTCGCGGTGGATGAGCTTGGCCAGGGAGTCTGCGCTGGTGTTCACGTCGTCGGCAGCCGCCATGATCTCCAGCGCGATGTCGGGCAAGCGGGGAGGCTCGAAGCCTCCTGCCCACACCACCTGGACAACCTGCACCCGCAGCTCCCGGTTGAGCGCCTCGACAGCGCTCTCACAGCGGCCTGCGCCCACACGTGACTCGCCGATGCGGCTGATGTCCTCGGGGTCCACCACGTAGATGTCTGTCTCGAAAGCCGAACCCAGGGGATGGTGTGCTTGGTCTGTCACGAAGACGGCTCTGAGGAGATTGGGTGGAGCGCATAGGCGACCGCGCGAACATCACATCGGATCGAGCGGTTCCCGGCTTCAGCACATGGGAAAAAGATGTGGCTTGGAGACATCCTCCCGCGGGAGGCTTGCCAGGGAAGCATAGCAGGTGATGGGGTCCCTACTGTTCCCGATCCTGACGCAGCAGGTAGAGCACCGGGCTGTGGCTGGTGTCCTGGTTGACCAGGGCGAAGGGCCGGCGCTGCAGCATGTCCTGCACGGCGTGGGGCAGCTCGGCCGCGCTGTGGAGCTGTTCGGGCATGGGGGCTCCCGGCGGGGTGGTCAGGCGGATGAGCAGCCAGTCGCAGGGGGCCATCACCGGGTGGTTGCGCGTGCGCGTGCCTGGCAGGAGGGGCTCGAGGGCCAGCTCGAGCTCGGCGATCTCATGCTGCGGCATGATGCACAGCAGGGCATCATCCACGGCCAGGATGGCCCCACGCTGGGAGGTGACCAGGCGTAGTTCCCGGGCGAAGGGGGCATCCTGTCGGTACCCGAGCACCGGCGGGTTCACCGACTGGAAGGCCGCGTCGTAGTCCCCCAGGCGGGGAGGCGCGCCCAGCGTGGGGGTGAAGGAGGCCTGCTGCCAGGACCACCATGCGCCAGCCAGCACCACCGCCATGCTGCCCAAGCTCAGCCAGCGACGTCGCAGGCTGGCCAGGCCCAGGGCCGTGACCAAGGGCAGCACCGGGTAGATCACCGCGAGATAGTATGAGTTCTTCTTTGCGATCAGGCTCAGGGCCAGCAGGGGAATGAGCAGCCACGCCAGCAGCTCTGTCCGGGCCTTGCCCCGGCGGATGTACAGGGCGGTGCCCACCACCCCAGCCAAGGAGAGCCAGGGCCCCTGGTTGTCGCGCCAGAGCAGGCGCAGGTAGGCGGTCAGGGCCTGGGGCCGCCACGGGGGGATGGCCTGGCGGTACTGGTCAGCGCTGGTCTCGCTGACGTAGTAGCTGAGCTCCAGCCGGTGTACGATCAGGACCCAGCCGCCCAGCGCGAGCAACGCCGCGGTGATCAGCCCTCCCACAAGCACCCGACGGCGGTCCAGGGGCACGCCAGAGAGGGGCCCCTCGCCGAGGACCATCCCCCGCATGCCTGCACCCAGCGCCAAGCTGCCCGCCGCGCCTAGGAAGAGCAGGTCGTCGGTGAGCCAGACGCTGTAGGCCATGCCCAGCATCGTCAGCAGCACGAAGCCGAGGCTGGGCAGCCAGCGGGTGAAGCTCCGGGATCGGACCACGCACGAGGCGCAGGCCACCAGCAGCAGCATGTGAGGGAGCTGGGCGGCCCAGCGGCGGGCCAAGGCCCCGCTGTCCGGAGCGAGGGGCAGGAGCAGGGCGGCCAGGACGCCGGCCC
The DNA here is from genome assembly GCA_937912125.1 of uncultured Pseudomonadota bacterium. Taxonomy (GTDB): domain Bacteria; phylum Myxococcota_A; class UBA796; order UBA796; family JAFGLY01; genus CALDOK01. Next base: position 22,355 of record CALDOK010000075.1, on the reverse strand, counting down.
AGGGGCTGGCCAGCAGCCGCCCGAGGTCGAAGAGCAGCAGCTGGGTGAGCAGCAGCAGCAGCAGCATGGTGATCAGCAGGCTGTCGGGGTCCGCACCGAAGGCCGCGCGCCCGGCCAGCGCGGTGAACGAGAAGAGGTCGGGGGGCAGCGTGGTGCGCAGGTACTCGGGCATCTGGCCGAGCTCGATGCGGTCGAGCATCTGGGCCAGGGGCCAGACACCGTAGGGGAAGACCCCCTCGCAGACGCTCTGGTCCAGCCGGATCCAGCGGAGCCCCAGCCAGGCCTGCCAGCCCAGCCCCAGGGCGAGGACAGGCCAGGGGGCCCAGCGCGCGAGCCTGCGCCAGCGCCCCGGAAGCTCCGTGGGCGTGGCGGGCGCCGAGGCGGGCGCGCTGTTCGCGCTGGTTGTCGGCATCGCGAGTGCTCCGGGGAAGCGGACTATCCCCGGCGACCGTGAGCTTCCACTTTCCCTGGGCCCGAGGGGTGGCTAGGATGGGCTCACCCGCGACCCCCATGGAGTTCCGATGCCCCTGTACGACTACCGCTGCACCGCCTGCGGCCAGGACTTCGAGCACCTCCAGGGGTTCAACGAGCCCGACCCGGACCGCTCCGAGTGCTGCGAGGCGCCGGTGGTCCGCGCCCTGAGCGTCCCCGCAGACTTCCGCGGCCGCTACCAGGCGCCTGGTTGCAGCAGCTGCATGGAAGGCGACACACCCCGCGACACGCCGCCCTGTGCCGCGGGGGGCACGTGCGGGCTGGCCTAGCGGCCCTCGGGAAAGCCCATGTCTACTGCGGCTCAGCGGTCGCACCTCCGGCAGACGTCACGCTCGTCACCGACCATGGTGACGGGATCGGCGTCTGCTAGGAGCGCGCCGAGGGCAGGCCCATGGGCCCAAGACGGCGGACACGATCTCAGCTGGAGAGGGTCGAGCTGGAGCTCCTGATCTTCCGGCGAATCAGGCGCTCTGGCGCCGACCCAGGGCCGTGAGGAAGCACAGCAGCTGGCCGTCGGTGCAGGCTGTGAAGTGCTTATTGCCCTCGGCGCGGAACAGCGCGCCGAGCTGGCTTCGGCGCAGGTGTACCCCCGCGACCTCGAACAGGGCCAGCATGTCCTGGTCGCGAAGGTCCAGGGCGATGCGCAGCTTCTTGAGCACCAGGTTGTTGTTCGCCTTGGCGGCCGGTGGCGGTGCACCCTTGGAGGCTCCCCGCCGCAGGACGATCAGGGCGTCCAGCAGAGCCACCAGCGTGGCGTCGTCGCAGGGAATGTGGCCTTCGTCATCCGGGTCCAGCAGCAGCCCGGCCGGCTCGGGGAGGCGCTGAGAGAGCCCCGCGAGGTCGATCACGCGCGCCAGGTCCTGCTCGTCCAGGGGGAGCGCGGCGGCGATGCGGCGCAGGGCTTCGTTGTTGTGCATAGGAGCCTCCAGTGGCCCGCCGCGCCTATGGTGAGCCGGACCTTGGGGCTACCGAACTTGGAGATTTTCTGTGTTTGGGATTCACAGTGCGCTCCAATGCGCTACTGTGGGCGCGCGTGGCGCCAACTTGGCTGCCGCGCGGCCCTGGCCCCACGAAAATACGCTGTGCCGGCGGCCACGCCCCCTAGAACGGAAATCAACGTGCAAGACTTCGCATCGCTCGGCCTCGCCGAGCCTCTCCTCCAGGCCATCAAGGCCTGTGGCTACGCCACGCCGACCCCTGTCCAGGCCCAGGCCATTCCACCGCTGTTGGCTGGCCGGGACGTACTGGGCTGCGCCCAGACTGGCACCGGCAAGACGGCGGCCTTCGCCCTGCCTGTGCTTCAACACCTCGCCGCCGCGCCCTACCGCGGCCGCGGCCAGCGCCCCATCCGAGCCCTGGTGCTGACCCCCACCCGGGAGCTGGCCGCGCAGATCGGCGCCAGCTTCGAGACCTACGGCGGTGAGCTCGGGATCCGCCACCACGTCATCTTCGGCGGCGTCGGCCAGGCGCCCCAGGTCCGCGCCCTGCGCGCCGGGCTGGACATCCTGGTGGCCTGCCCCGGGCGGCTGCTCGACCTGCAGAGCCAGGGTCTGGTGGATCTGTCCCGCGTGGAGCTCTTCGTGCTCGACGAGGCCGACCGCATGCTCGACATGGGCTTCATCCACGATGTGCGCCGGGTCCTGCGCCTGCTGCCCACCCGCAAGCAGAACCTGCTGTTCTCCGCCACCATGCCCGCGGCCATCGTCCAGCTGGCGGGGAGCTTCCTGAGCGATCCCGTCCAGGTCCAGGTCACCCCCGAGGCCCTCACCGTCGAGATCATCGATCAGAAGGTCATGTTCGCCAGCAAGGCCGACAAGCGGCGGCTGCTGGCCTCCATCATCCACCGTGGCGGCATCGAGCAGGCCCTGGTGTTCACTCGCACCAAGCACGGCGCGAACCGCCTGGTCAAGCAGCTCGACCAGGACGGCATCGAGGCCCAGGCCATCCACGGCAACAAGTCCCAGACCGCCCGCACCAAGGCCCTCGACGCCTTCCGGGACGGGAGCCTGGGGGTGCTGGTGGCCACGGACGTCGCCAGCCGCGGCATCGACGTGGACGGCGTGAGCCACGTGTTCAACTACGACCTGCCCCACGAGCCCGAGAGCTACGTACACCGCATCGGCCGCACCGGACGCGCGGGTCGGGGGGGCACCGCTATCGCCTTCTGCGACCAGACCGAGGGCGATCTGCTCCGGGCCATCGAGCGCCTGATCGGGCAGAACATCGAGGTCGACACGGACCACCGCTGGCATGCTGAAGACGCAGTACCCCGACGCCCCGCGACGCGGCCGGTGCGCCGCAGCACGGGGACGGGGGGAGCCAGGTCTCGAGGCGGGAGGCGCGGCGGAGGCTACCAGCGCGTCTGATCCCGGCGGGAGTGGTCCGGGGCTGCGAGGACTAGTCCCTGCTCAAGGGATCGTCCTCGATCTGCTGTGGGCCAGGCCGGATGCCGGCGAGGTCGGGATCGATGCCGGCCTCGACATCGTCGCCATCTTCGCGGCCGGCCTTACGGGCGGCCTTGCGCTCCGCCTTTTCCTGGGCCTTTTCCATCTTACGGGCTTCGTTGATGCGCTTCTGCACGCTGGGGCGTGACTTTGCCATGAGGACTCCGGGGGTCAATCCCGGGCGTATAGTCCGTTTTTGGTTCCCGTGTGACCCAGTTCGCGGATTCCACCTCGGCAGTCCAGCCGGCCAGGTCTGCGGAATGTGAGGGGAGAGGGGGATTTCGCACTGGCTGTGCGGTCTCGAGCGCGCTGGAGAAGGAGAAGCGACCGTCGGTGGTGGCTGGGTCCCAGCACCGCCGGCAGGAGCCCGTCAGGGGGCGAGCCGGTCCAGGGTGATGGTCTCGCCGATGGGGGGCGCCGCCTGTCGCTGCAGCCGACCCTCCCTCCACGCCAGCAGGTGGATGGCGGGATCCTCCAGCGCGAGGTCGAACTGGAACTCGACCCTCGAGGGGCCGATCCTGCCTCGCTCCAGCACCGCCGCCCGAAGCCCACGGATCTCGATGATGTCCCCCACGTTCAGGTTCGGGGCGGACATCCCGGCGCCCTCCAGCTCCAGCTCGAGGGTGTCGGCCGCCGTGCGGTGGAAGCGGTGGGTGCCCGGCGCCCATGACAGGGTGCGCCAGTCCCTGGGCAACGGCAGGCCCTCGAGCGCCCGATAGAACCAGGCGTGGAAGCCGACCACCAGGCTCGGCGCGTTGAGCACCACCACGGTCTGATCCTGGAGGCCCATCGTTCCCAGCTCCGCCTCGTCCATGGCTGTGGCCAGGCTGGTGGACATCATCGCCTGGAACAGCGGCGGAGCCGCCAGGCGCTGCAGGGGCGCCACGGCCAGGTGGATCACGGCCAGCACCCAGCAGGCCCCGCTGTTCGCGCGCGGTGCAACCCCGGACCGGCGGCGTCCAACGGTCCACCAGCGATGCAGCACCCAGGCGATCGCTACGGACCCACCCATCAGGGGAACCACCAGACAGCGGGAGCCCATGGGCGAGCCGGTAAAGGGCAGGGCCGAGGCCGCCGCGCCCAGGAACAGCCAGCGCGCCCCGTGGCGCTGGTCCGGGGGGGAGCCCTTCCAGCTCGCCCAGAGCAGCCCACCGCCCACGGCCAGTGAGCAGGCGCCGAAGATCACCATGGCCCAGTGCAGGTCGGGGCGGAGCACCCAGATGTCCGCGTTGCCCCCGGTGACCATCGCGCCCAGCAGGAAGGTCAGGCGTGGGGGCAGCTCCACCAGGAAGCCCAGGGGGTCACGGAGCGGATCCAGGTAGCCGCTCGCGGTCGAGGAGCCGTAGCCGAGGGCTGCGTACAGCCCCAGGTAGGCGAGGAGCAGCACCGCTGTGGGCAGGGCCGCGAGCAGCCGCTCTCGCCGGCTCCCGGGAGCGCTGATCGCCTCGTAGGCGAACAGGTAGGCCATCACGGCGACGGCCGCTTCACCCGCTGTCAGGGCCAGCGCGAGCCCGACCACAGCCAGCGCCCGGCCTGGCCTCCAGCCCCCCTGTCGCCCGTGGACATGGGCTGCCAGCGCGAGCACACCCAGAGCCCCGGCGATGACGATGTGGCGAGTGGCGGTCCAGCAGAGGATTCCATGGATGCCGGAGATGGCGAACAGGATCAGCGCCAGGCGTCCCACTGGACCCGGAACGGCCGTGCGCAGCAGCAGCCCCAGCCCGAGCATCAGCAGCAGGAACCACAGCGTCCCGTGTACGCGGTAGCCCAGGGGCTGCAGCCCGAAGAGCGTGTGATCCAAGGCGAGCAGCCCCGAGCTCAGGGGTCGGAAGAAGGCCATCTCGAAGCCCGGGTCGAAGAACCACGGGAAGGCGCCGGCATCCTTCATGGCCTGCACATGGACGGGTTCGCCGTCGGAGATGGTGTAGAGCTCCAGCGGGCCGGTCCAGCGGTCCGGCGAGACCCCCTCGAGGACCGAGAGCTGGATCAGGTCGTCCGCCATGAAGCTGGCGAAGGGCAGCTCGAGCAGGCCGAAGACCGCGGCCAGCGCGAGGGCGAGCAGCAGGGGGCGGGAGCCGAGGCGCACGGCCGCAGTATCCACCACCGTCACGGCGCTCACAAGGAGGGCGGGTGTGCCACCGTCGGGTCCACGCCCGCCTGGAGCTGGATCTCCACGCTGACCATCTGGTCACAGGAGCTCGCCGAGAGGAGGTATGGGATGTGGGACGTGTCGTAGCTCGCGGTGCTGTCGTGCGAGGCGGGCCGGACCTCGAGCCCTACCTCCAGCCCGCACGAGGCCATGGAGGGGATCGTGCAGCTCGTGCCTGCGACGGGCCCGGTGGTGGAGCCGTCCTGCTGAGCCTCCACCAGGCGCTTGTTCACAGCGACCCCGCAGTCAAACAGCAGGACGAGCAGAAGGGGGTTCAAAGCGACAGCGTATCATGCTCCGATGTGGTCCATGCCTGGACGCGAGCCCACTCCTGGCTTATCATGTAGGGGGTACGCCGATCATCGGGGAGCCCTCCACCAGGTCGGTGCTCGCGTGCGTCTCGGTGGCCAAAGTGCCGCGTGAGCCACGAGTGTGTCTGATGGGCGACAAGTCTCCCCGTAGCAAGGACAAGAACAAGAAACAGGGCAAGAGCAAGAAGGCCAAGTCTCAGGCCAAGCGCGACAAGAAGCAAGCGCCGCCGCTCCCCTCCACCAAGAAGTCCTGACGCAGGGCCTGGTCCACCCGCCCTTCGCGGTGGGTCTTCGCGGACGGTGAACCCAAACCATGTGAGCGGCTCGTCGCCATTCGGCGACGGGTGCTCCGTGCACTCTGACGAGGTGCCCGATGAAGAACATCCTTGTCCTGGGGGCTGGGCAGAGCTCCGCCTACCTCATCTCGAGCCTGCTCGAAGACGCCGTCGCCGAAGACCTCTTCGTGACCGTGGGCGACCGCGACCTCGAGACAGCCCGCGCATGTGTCGGCGAGCACCCCCGGGGCGCTGCGATGCAGCTGGACATCAACGATGCGGGGCTGCGCTCGGCCGAGATCGAGCGCAGCACCATCGTCGTCAACATGCTGCCCGCGGCCTTCCACAACCTGGTCTCTTGGGACTGTGTCGCCCATGGCCGAGACATGTTGTCGGTCTCCTACCGGGACCAGACCACCCGCGATCTGGACCTGGACGCCAAGCGCAGGGGAATCCTGTTGTTGAGCGAGCTAGGCCTGGACCCTGGGCTGGACCACATGTCGGCCATGGCGCTGATCCGTCGCGTCCAGGCTGACGGAGGTCGCATCGTCGCCTTCCGGTCCTATGGCAGCGGCATCCCCGCTCCGAACCAGCCCCACAACCCCCTGCGCTACGTGGTCACCTGGGACCCGCGCAATGTGGTCATGGCGGGCGAGGCGGGCGCGCAGTACCTGGACGACGGCGACATCAAGATCGTTCCCTTCCACCACGTCTTTCAGCATACCTGGCCCTGTGACGTGGAGGGCATCGGGCGGCTCGAGGCCTACGCGAACCGCGACGCGCTGTCCTACATGCAGTCCTTCGGCCTCGAGCATGTCAAGACCATGATCCGCGGCACGCTGCGCTACCCGGGCTGGAGTGAGACCTGGACTCAGATCGTGCGCCTGGGGCTCCCCAACGAGACCTTGCGCATCCCCGGTCTGGCGGTCCGCTCGTATGCCGAGGTCGTCGAGATGTTCCTGCCCCGCGACATGCGTGGCGGGCCCATCGAGCAGCGCACCGCCCACTTCCTGCAGATCAGCCCTACCGGTCGAATCATGGAGAACCTGCGCTGGCTGGGCCTGTTCTCGGACGAGCCCATCGGCTGCCAGGGCGACACCTCCTGCGCCATGATGGTCCACCTGCTCCAGCAGAAGCTGCCGCTGAGCTCGGACGTGCGGGACCTCGTGCTGCTGGTGCATGAGCTCGAGGTCACCTACGCCGACCGGCCAGGCGAGCGCATCACCTCCACCTTCGCCCTCGAAGGAACGCTCGGCGGGCCGACGGCCATGTCCCGCACGGTGGGGTTGCCCGTTGCCATCGCCGTGAAGCTGAAGCTGCGCGGCGAGCTCTCCCTCACCGGGAGCCTGATCCCGACACATCCCGCCATCTACGAACCCATCCTCGCCGAGACCGAAGCTGCAGGCCTGCACTTCGTGGAGCGGCGCGAACCCCTCAGCACATGAGGTCACGCATGCTCTCCCTCGGAGTCCTGCATCAGTCGCGAAAAGAGAACGAACAGCGCCTCGCGCTCCACCCCAAGCTGCTGGACCGTGTACCGGATCAGCTGCGCCAGAAGCTGCGCTTCGAAGTGGGCTACGGCTCACTCTTCGGGGTCGCCGACGACCAGCTGGGGGCCGGCTTCGGTCCCTGCGGGAGCCGTGAGGAGCTGCTGTCCCAGTGCGACGTGGTGCTGCTGCCCAAGCCCGTCCCGGACGACCTGCGTCAGATGCGCCGAGGCGGCGTCCTGTGGGGCTGGCCCCACTGCGTCCAGAACCTGGACATGACCCAGATCGCCATTGACCGGCGCCTGACCCTGGTCGCCTGGGAGGCCATGTTCGCCTGGCGCGACGGCGCTCAGGGGCTGCACGTCTTCGACCGGAACAACGAGATGGCTGGCTACTGCGGGGTCATCCATGCCCTGGGTGAGGTGGGCATGGACGGGCTGTACGGAGCCGAGAGCCGAGCCTGTGTGTTGAGCCATGGCTCTGTGAGTCGCGGGGCCATCTCGGCGCTACTCGGGCGTGGCTACAACATCACGGTCTACACCCAGCGGCCTCCGTGGACAGTGCACGACAAGATCGTCGGCTGCCGGTACGGCCAGATGGAGCAGGGTGAGGGCGACGCGGCGGCGGTGGTCATCGAGGAGGACGGCAGCAGGCGCCCCCTGGCCGAAGCCTTGGCCGAGGCTGACGTGATCGTCAACGGCATCCTGCAGGACACGGACAACCCGATGATGTTCCTGGAGCGGGGTCAGCACCGCGCCATGAAGCCGGGCGCCCTGATCATCGACGTGAGCTGCGATGACGGCATGGGCTTCGCCTTCGCGCGCCCCACCTCCTTCGACGACCCCACCTTCCAGGTCGGCCCGCTGACCTACTACGCGGTGGACCACACCCCGTCCTACCTGTGGCAGAGCGCCTCGTGGGAGCTGAGCCGGGTGGTGCTGCCCTTCCTGGAGGTCGTCATGGGCGGCCCCGCGGCCTGGGACTCGAACGAGACCATCCGCCGGGCCATCGAGATCCGTGAGGGCGTGGTGCAGAACCCGAAGATCTTGAGCTTCCAGGATCGCGCCACAGGCTACCCCCATGGGGTCGCCGGGTAGGCGCCCTACGCAGGCCGCCCCCGGTGCCCACTGCGCGTGAGCGGACCCCGCTGGCTCGTCGTTGGGCCTGGCGCTAATCCGTAGGTCGAACACGTCGTGCCGAGCTTGCCTCTGCACGTGAGAGGTGAGGACTTCGAACATGACGACCATCGCGCGAGACGTCGGGACGGGCCTGGTACGGGCTCTCGTGATTCGGCTGGTGGCTGTGGCCATCGGAGGTCCGCTCGGTCTCATCTGGGTGCTGACCACCATCTGGCTGGTGGTCGCGTTCGAGTTCAGCCCCTGGGTGCTGCTGCTGGTGGCGTTGATGTGGGCCGCGCCGGTGGCCTTGCTGATGGTGCTTCAGGTGGGTGTGATCTGGTGGCGGGCGCGGAAGCTGGACGCCCTCTTCGTGCCCCTGGGCCTCGAGGGCGGTGCCTACATGACCCACTTTCGCCGGTACCGGGGTGTGGTGTCCGGAAGGCAGGCCGATCTGCGCCTGTGGCGCGGGCCGGCGCTCGAGCTGGAGATCGCCACCCCACTGTGCACCCGCCTGGGGATCACCCAGCGCCAGGCCGACACCAGCTTCTTCGCGGAGCTCGCCGGCCAGCGGCCTCTGACGCTCTCGGAGCCTGGGCTGGCCGGCCTGAGCGTGTTCGCGCTGGATGAGACCTGGAGCCGGGGGCTGCTCGCCGACACCGCGACGGCGGCGGCCGTGCGACGGCTGACGGCGCTGAACAGCGGCATCTTCACGCGGCAGCAGCTAGTGTTCCGGCCGCAGGCCATCAGCCTGCTCCTCACCGGAAACCGACGAATCTTCGGCATCGACATCACGCCGGGTCAGGCTCGTCGTTGGATGGACGATCTGTGTGTCGTGGCGCAGGCGGCCGAGGCGCTGCCCGCGCCCACGGTGACAGGCGAACTGTCGTCGGGTGAGCAGATCGCTCTGCGGCAGCGCGACCGGAACCCCTACCTCGCGCTGTGGGCGGGCCTGGGCATCCTGGGCTTCTTCGCGGTCGCGGCCGTGGTCATCTTCGGCGGCGTGTTTCTCTTCGCCGCCTTCGCGGGGCACTGACTCATCGCGGTGACGCTCCGGCTGTCGCTCGCGTGTTCGCTGGCGGCGTGACTCATCACCGCGAGGGGGGGCGGCGAGCGGACCATCCAGCCCGTGACCTTGTTCGGCGTCTCAGGCCTTCAGGCCGAGGTACACGGCGTGGCGTGGCCCCGGCGGCTTCGTGTGGGTCAGGGTGGACCGGAAGCCGGCCTGCTTCATGCGCGCGAGGTAGCGGCGGTTCGGGTCCTCTCCCCACACCGCCAGCGCACCTCCCGGGGTCAGGGCGGCGTTCAGGATCGCCAGCGCGGGGGTGCCGTAGATTGGATCCATGGGCCCGTGGACCGCATCATCGGGTCCCAGGTACAGGTCGAGCACTACGGCATCGAAGCGCTCGCGCTCAGGCCCCGCGGCGGCCCTGCGGACCTCGACCATCACATCGCCCACCACCACCACGACCCGCGGGTCGTTGATGGCGTCGTCGGTGAGGGAGGCGAGGTGCGCGCGGCACCACTCGACCACCACCGGGTTGAGCTCGGCCACCACCACCTCGGCCGTGGCCGGCAGGGCGTCCAGGACAGCGCGCAGGGTGAAGCCGAGCCCCAGGCCACCGATGAGCACCCGGGGCGCGGCTCGGTGGGCGATGGGTGCACAGCCCTGCTCGGCGACGGCGTCCTCGGAGCGGTGCAGGTTGCCGTGCATCAGCATGCGACCGGCGATGAGGATGGCGTAGTCGGAGTCGCCGCGCCGGCGCAGCTCCAGCAGCCCCTCGTCGGTCTCGACGCTCTCCAGGATCTTCCATGGTCGTGGCACGGTGTGCTCTCCTCAGGCCTCAGCCTTCCTCGCTCGAGTGATGTGGGCCCGCAGGAAGTACAGCCACATCTGCTTGCGCTGGCCCATGGGGGTGAGCTGGTAGGTGGTCCCTTCGAGCCGCAGTTGGAGCTTGTCCCCCAGCTGCATGATGGCCGACCTGATGGATGCCAGCGGGATCTCGATGGGCGCCTCTGGGCAGTCGAAGACGAGGCGATCTCCGTACAGGAGCAGCCGGCCCTGCCCCAGGGGGGGCGGCTCCTTGGTGCTGCGCTCCACACGAGCCACCTCCGCGGTCTCGCAGGACAGCGCCAGGCCTTCCTCGGCGAAGCGCGCTTCGTCGGCCACCGGCAGCTCGCCGAAGTGGTCGAGCACGCCCTTCCACGCCGCGTCCACCGACATGTCCGTCGCCGGCCCCGAGACCGCGTTCATGCGGCAGGCCAGATCCACCTTCCAGCGGGCCTCACAGGCAGGGCAGGTGATGCTGTCCCCGTCACCCTTCACCAGCTCGAGCCCCGCGGGGGAGAAGCACTGGGGGCAGGCCCAGAGCAGATCCTCGAGCCCCCAGGCCAGGCGCCAGCCCCAGGACCAGCGGGGCACGGGCACCGCCAGGGGATCGATGGTGATCTGCTGGACGATGTCCGCCGTGACCTCGGCGTCGCTCATGTCCTGGGTGTAGCTGCGGGGGGGGAGGTACTCGATGTGCACCGGGAGCAGGCGAGGGTAGCGGGCCCAGCGGGGCCAGTGCAGGTGGCCCGTGTCGAAGCGACAGCACACCACCGGGCAGCCCAGCCGCTTGGCCAGCCGGCCGTTGCTGTCCTTGATGGGCTGGAACCACCCCGTCCAGGAGCGGTTGCCTTCGGGGAAGATCAGGATCGCAGCGCCTTCCTTGCTGCGCTTGGCGATCTCGGCCATGGCGGCCCGGTCTTTGTCTCCCTTGGAGAATGGGATCACGCTGAACCAGGTCATCAGCGGGCCCAGGATGGGGACCTTGAAGAAGTGGTCCGAGCCCACCCCGTGCACCCGACGAAGGGCGCTCCAGTACACCAGCACCGGATCGAACAGGGTGGTGTGGTTGGCCAGGATGAGCACCGGGCCCTTGCGAGGGATGTTCCCCCGGCCGCGGGTGCGCAGCCGGCTGAAGGGGGTGATGGTGAACGACAGGAGCAGCCAGCCGAATCCCCAGAAGAGCTGTCGAATGAGGCGGGTCCAGTTCATGGGGCTCCTGGAAGACTGCGAGGGCTGCGGAGGGCCAGGAGGCGTATCATGCCGCCGTGGGCGGGTGGTCCCCCGCGACAGCGTGATTAACGATCCTCGGGTGACACCCACAGCGCCACAGGAGCAGCAGATGGCTGAGTTCGGATTTTCCAGCACGGCGGAACAAGTGAGCGAGGGCATCGAACTGAGCGGCAAGGTCTACGTCCTGACCGGCTGCAGCTCGGGGCTCGGAGAGGAGACCCTGCGGGTGCTCGGGCTCCGGGGCGCGGAGATCATCGGGCTGGCCCGTACCACCGACAAGGCCCAGGCTGCCCTCGATGCCCACGGCGTCACCGGGTCCGCCGTCGCGTGTGAGCTGTCGGATCCCGCCTCTGTGCGAGCCGCCGTCCAGACGGTCCGCGGGCTGGGCAAGCCTCTGGCCGGCATCATCGCCAACGCCGGGATCATGACCCTGCCCGAGCCGCGCACCACCCTCGGCCTCGACCTGCAGTTCCTCACCAACCACATCGGACACTTCATCCTGGTCACCGGGCTGGTCGACCTGCTCAGCGACGACGGCCGGGTGGTGATGGTCTCGAGTGGCGCGCACTTCATGGCGCCCGAGGTCGGCATCGACTTCGACAACCTCAGCGGCCAGCGCGACTACCAGCCGTGGCGGACCTACGGGCAGTCCAAGCTCGCCAACCTGTTGGTGGCCAAGAAGCTGGCCAGGACACTCGGCGGCAGCAGGACCGCCAACGCGCTGCATCCGGGTGTCATCCAGACCAAGCTCGGCCGGCACCTGGACGACTACGACGGTCTGCTCGACAACATCGGCCGCGACAAGCTCAAGACGGTGGGCCAGGGCGCCGCTACGTCGGTCTACCTGGCCGTGCACCCGGACGTGGCCGACAAGACCGGCCTCTACTTCGACAGCTGCCAGGTCAAGGAGCCCAGCAAGCAGGCTCTGGACGAGGCACTCGCCGACCGCCTGTGGGTGGAGAGCGAGAGGATCGTGGCTTCGCTGTAGGGCCGCAGATCCCGCGGGCCATCCTCGTCCCCTCCAAGACAGAGAACCCTTGAGGCTGTGCGGCTCCCGGGGGCCGTTGGTGGGGGATGTTGGATGACGTTCGACCTTTCTGGGTGGTGGGGGAGGGGTGGGGGGATGGCGAGGTTGCCGCGCTCCAGAGTCTTTGAACGCCTGGAATCGTCAACACCAGGCCGGCCCGAGTTGCCGAGTGATGTCTGTGGCTGTGGCTACTTCGCGCCCAGTACGTTGCGGCTGCCGATCAACGCTGATGGGCGCTTGGCCTTCGAGCGCGCCCGCTATCCCACTTCTTGCTCTAGCATGGCCAGGGGCACCGCCCGGATTCTCTCGCCCATCGGGAAGGCGTGCTCCCCTGCATGCACCAGCACGAACTCGTCGAGGCTCAGGTCCGCCAGTGCGATCGCCATGCTTTTTGTACGCCGAGGCGCGGTGGTGCGCCTGAACTCGAAGCCGAGCCGCCGGTTCCCACTCGTGACCAGCAGGTCCAGTTCCGCGCCCTGGTGGGTTCCCCAGAACCAGCACTCGCCTTCGTGGGCGCCGAGGCATCGCACCACCTCAGACAGCGCGAAGCCTTCCCAGCTCGCGCCCACTTTTGGATGGCGCTCCAGCGCAACGGGGTCCTCGAGGTCCAGCAGGGCGTGCAACAGTCCGGTGTCGGTGAGGTAGACTTTGGGGCGTTACACCTGACGCTTGCGCAGGTTCTCGTGCCATGGAGGAAGCTGGCGGACCACGAAGGTGGCGGTGAGCAGGTCGAGGTAGCTCCTGACGGTGTGGTTCGAGACGGCGAATGCGCGCCCCAGTTCCGCTAGGTTGAGCACATCACCGTGGTAGTGGGCGAGCATCGTCCAGAAGCGGTGCAGGGTGGTGCCTGGTACCCGACTTCCGAGCTGCGGCAGGTCGCGCTCGAGGAAAGTGCGGATGAACGCTCGTCGCCATCGCAGGCTGTCCGCACCCGAGGCCGCGAGGAATGAGCGGGGGAAGCCGCCTCGTAGCCATAGCTGGTCGAGTGTCGGGTGGCCGACTTCGTCGAGGGCGAAGCCAGGGAGACTGTGAAAGACGATCCGTCCGGCCAGGGTCTCCGAGGACTGCCTGAGGAGTTCCGGCGAGGCACTCCCGAGTACAAGGAAGCGCGCGGGTGTGCCTGGCCGATCGGCGAGCACCCTCAAGATCCGAAAGAGGCCGGGTCGGCGTTGCACTTCGTCGAGGACGACCAAGCCACGCAGCGAGCCGAGGGCGAGCTTCGGCTCGTCGAGGCGGGCGAGATCGTCGGGATCTTCGAGGTCGAAGTTGTGGAAGGGCCCATCCCAGGCTTCAGCCACCTGACGGGCAAGCGTTGTCTTTCCGACCTGTCGCGGCCCGAGGATTGCGGCCACTGGGAATTGCCGAAGCAGGTCCAGCAGTGTGTTGGTGTGGCGTTGTCGAGGGATCATGGGAGAACGCAACCATGAAAAAAGGAGGCGCGCCCGCCAAAATACATGGACACTCAGCGTGCGGTGGTAGGGAGAGAAGGCGTTGAGGAGGTTCGCTCCCGCTTCTGCAGGCATCTTGACGGTCTCGCGGCCCAACAGGCACGCTGCCTGTACACGCGGGACCGCTCCTGTACGGCGGGTTTGCCGGTTCGAGCGGGCTCCCGTCAGGCGAACTGCGGAGAGCAGAGTCGTGATCTCGGTGCGGTGATGAGGGCTGGTACGTCCTGGTGCTGGATTCCCTGAAGTCTCGGCGGATGCCCCACGCGCAGCCGATCTTGCTCGATCTGCTTCGTACGAAACCAGTAATGGGCGGCAGCAAGCCGAAGGTTGAGCAGCGAAAGTCATTGCGCCACCTGCGCGGCTTCACAGAGGAAGCCCACAACCAAAAAGCCCCTCCGAAGCGAATCGAAGGGGCTTGATGGTGGGGGATGTTGGACGATGTTCGAACTTATTGGGGGGTGGGGGAGGGGTGGGCGGTCGCTGAACCCGTCGAGATCAGTCGTCTTTGCTGTCGTCCCGACCTTGCTCTTGGTGCTCCTCAGGCATCCACACCCAGCGGTCTGGGCTCCACAGACCCTGTCCACCAGCCAGCACTGGATCGATGAATGCCCGGGCAGCCTCGATGACCGCGTCGAGAACGGCCCAGGGCAGGTGGTCGCGGACTGCCAGCCGCTGGTAGGGCGTGGCCCAGCCGCTCGGTGGAGCCGGGAGCGCAGCTGGCACCGGGATCACGCCGCGGTGCGCGAAGGTCTGGGAGATCGCTCTACGGAGCACGCTCGCCTCGATGGTCCCCACGCGAGCGAGCAGGGCGATGTCGGGGAGGTCCTTCACCCGGGAGTTCGGCCTGGCGCGGGGGATCGTCAGGGCGTGGAGTTTCTCGGCCAGGTGGGTCTCGATTGGGTAGATCCTCAGCGTGGGTGCTGAAATGCCGGCGAAATGCAGGAAGTCCGAGCAGGCGATGAGGTCGGGGACACCGACCATCGGCTCGGCGAAGGCCGCGTCGAGCCCGAAAGGACCTGCGTAGCGCTTGCCGGCCAGCCTGGCCTGGACCCGAAAGCGGAGCCCCTCGTAGCGCATCCCTTCGGCGTCGATGGTCGGGTGGCGGGGGTCGGGTTGGACCTCGAACAACAGGTGGTCGCCGAGGTCCGATCTGCCAGCACGCTGGAGCCGAGAGAGGGCCTCGCCAGGCTGACCGCGGAGGTGCAGGTCGAGGTCCTTGGTGGCGCGTGCCTCGGCGAGGCGGAGTTCCAGGACGACCCCACCTTTCACGACCATCGCCTCACCGTACTCCAGGGCGACTCGGCCCGCGAAGCGGTCCATGACCAGGCGCAACCGCAGTCGGTTCTGGTCTCTGGCCGTTCGCTGGGCTTCGCTGCGTAGTCTCGCCTCGAGGGCCTCCTTGAAGGCCGCGGGGGTTGCGTAGCGGCTCACGAATTCACCTGGGCGTCGACTACCTTTTGCGCGTGGGCGATGTCCCGCTCCGTGAAGATCCCCCGGTCGAGCCCTTGTCGGATAGCCTGCTCGATGAATTCCGGGGAGACCCCCGCCGCTGCGCATTCGTTGACGGCGCGGGCGGGGTTTGTGATGGGTACAGGGCCATGCCATGCGTGGTCGCTGGGGACCAGATCCGAATAGTGCAGCCGAAGTCCCACAGGTACGCGTAGGCGCCGACGGCTCCAGGCTCGAGGCACCGTCATCTCCACCTCGTGGGGGAGCAGATTGGACAGTTCGTGGCGCACCAGGGCAGTCTCGTGACTGAAAATGCCTTGCCGCTCGCTCCACAGCCAGAGGACAACCAGGTCCTCGTCCTCGCTGGCGGGGAAGTGCACCAGCCGGTACACGCCGCGACGCATCCGAGCGACCTTGCCCCTGGCCAGGTACTTGTGGAGCAGCGGCGACGAGAAACCCGCCTCGGCTGCCTGGGTTGTGGTGAAGTACCCGGCCTGGGAGGCGGCTTGCTCGTAGAGGTGATCCCAGGATGGTGCGTTGAGGTTCATGCGCAAACCTTAACTCAGAGTGAAGAAACGTGCGTGTCGGCGGTGCGTGTCCCCCAACCAAAAAGCCCCTCCGACCGAGATCGAAGGGGCTCGATGGTGGGGGATATTGGACGACGTTCGAACTTTCTGGGGGGAGGGGGGCGGTGGATGCCTTGGGTGTAGGTGGGCTCGTTGTCCTTTTGCCTCTGCACTTGACAGTCACGCTGGGGACCACGTCCTCAACGCTGAGTCGGCTGGGCACCGTCGGCCTTGGAAGGCGTCGTCGGTGGTTCGCGCCATGCTCAACCCCCGGTCCATCACCGGCAGGCCCTGGCGGGTGAGGCAGATGGCCGTGGGGCCGTCCCTGCCCACGAAGATTGAGTCGTGAGTGTTGAACTAGATCACCGGCAGCCTCTCGAAGGCCGCCAGGCGCACCGCGGGTCGCATGTAGTCGTGGAAGACCATGAAGGTGCCGCAGTAGGACCGCACGCCACCGGGGAGCAAAACGCGGACATCGCCCGGCTGGAGGTCGACGCCATCGTCAACGCGGCCAACCCAGTGCTGTTGGAATGGGGCGGGGCGATCCGCCTCTCCGAAACCGAGCACCGCTGTGCTATCGTTCGAGAAACAGCCAAAACAGGTGAACCATGCACCATCTGACCGCTTCCGTCCTTCTGATCGGCTCCACCCTGTTCTGCGGCTCGGCCAGCGCCGATTCCACCGAAGCGTCCGTCCGAGAAGAATTCCTGAAGCCCATCAGGGAGCGCATGATCGAGGAGGGCGGGACGATCCTGTCCGAGGGCGTGTCCACGCTCGCCGTGGGAGAGTCCATGAGGGCTCTGCACTCCCTCACCCAGGGCGGGAACTACGGCGTCCTTGTCTTCCTGGCCAACCCCGGCTGCAAGAGCGCCACGATCCTGGCGCGGGCGACGGACGACTCCTGGTCGGAGTCCAAGTCGATGAGCTACCCCGTAGCGGAGGGCCTGGAATGGGTCCCCGCCACGAGCGGGGACTACGAGGTGAAGGTGACCGTCGATGAGGCTGAGGGCGCCTGCATCGCGGGCTTGCTGCTCGTCACCGTTGTGGAGTGACAGGGGAAGCGTCGAGCTTCGATGAACGAGGCCTTCGACGTGCTGACCGCCTCGGTCCGGCTGCTCGGACCTTCCTCGTCCCCTTCAAAACCAAAAAGCTCTTCCGACCGAGATCGAAGGGACTCGAGGTGAGGGATATTGGACAACACTCGGACTTTTTGGGTGAACCCAGGGGACCTGTCCCGAGGCCTGGTCCGGACTCGCTTGGCGGCGTGTTTCCTTCCGAAGTAGACATGGAACCATGAAGCTCACCGAATGCGAGGACACCGCTCCCGAGGTGCTGCGGCTGATGGTCGAGGGGTATCGGCGTATGTCCCCGGCGCAGAAGCTCGCGCGAGTCGTCGCGTTGACCCGGGGAGTGCAGCAGATGGCACTCGCTCGGATTCGAGCCCAGCATCCCGATGCCGATGAGCGGGAGCAGAAGCCGAGGCTGGCTTCGCTGTGGCTGTCGGCTGACCTGATGCGGACTGCGTTCGGCTGGGATCCGGCTGTTGAAGGATACTAGACCCGTGCTGGCCGAACCCCTCGCAGCCGCGCTCCAATCTCTCGCATCATCCGCTCGCTGACCCCAGCCTCCGCCGCGTAGCGTGACCACCTGGAGCTGATGACCTCCGCCACATCATCGATGATGGCATTGGCGGTACCAGAGGTAACCCCTGCCTGCCGGCCCACGTTCAGCATGTCCTCTCGCCCTGGCCGCCCAGCACCAGCGATCGCCATGCTGTGTTCTCCCCCGGGACCTTCAGCGAACGTGAGGTCGTAGGCGGGTGCGAGGGTCCACTCACCACCGCGGTCCATGCGCAGGCTGACCTGCTTGGTGTGGTCGTCGCGGTTGTGGGCAAGGACGTTGAACACCATTCGTCGGAACATCTGCTCGAGCTGCTGCTGGTCGCCAGTGAGCCGGTGGACCGCGGTGAGGGCGCCGACGTAGTCCAGCGAAGGGAGCCGGTGGTCCGCGTGCAGCAGTCCGCAGAGCGTATGGACATGCCAGCGATGTTCTGGCTGGAGGTCGAAGCGCGCCACCGCGAACCAGCCGCCGCTGGAGCGGCTGGCTAGCAGCCAAGCGTCGGGCACCTGCAGCCCGGAATCTCGCGCCAGGCGGTGGTAGGTGTACTCCACTGGGCCAGCGTCCAGGGCGTCGTGGGGGGCCAGAAACTTGACGAGGACCGGGGTGTGGCCCTCTTCCGTAGGTGTCGAGACGACATGGCCGTCGCTGGGGCGGAGGGACACGAGGACCTTGGGTCGAGCGCCTTGGGGAGAGCCGCCGAGCCTCTGCAGCTCCGCGAGCACTTCGTCGGCTGCTCCTGCGAGCACTTCGCTGCTCTCCTGGGCGAGCCGGTCGAGGTCCAGCGCGTGGTCTTGCTCGCCGGTCCCCATCAGCTCGGGTCGGTAGGCGAGCGCCCCGATCCCGGTGTCACCGACCCACGCCAGCCGATCGAGGGGGGTCAGGGTCGCAGGGGAGAGGCCGGAGGCGGTCGCGCGGCGGTCCTGTAGCAGGCGGCCCCAGCCGTCGGGGAGGCTGTCGTCGAAGACGCCGAACAGACCCTCGAAGGGTTCGAGGGGGGCGGGGATGAGCCCCGGCCTGACCGGAAGATGGAACGGGGAGAGGGGCGGCCCTGCCGCCAGGAACGCCTCGTCGAGCTCCAGCCACGCGCGCCGGTCCCGCCAGGCCAGGCGCCCCACCCGTAGCTCGTCTCCCACAGCCCACCGCAGCCGCACCTCTAGCGCCTGGTTCGCGTTCAGCCTCATGAGCGTCGTCCTCGCTGGCGCTTTGGGGGAGCCAACAGCTCGTCGAGGCTCCCCGGGCGGTCGGGAAACAGCTCGCCGAGGCCTTCCACCGCATCAAGGGCGATGGCTATGCGCACCAGCGACAGGAAGGCGATCTCGCCGGTGCGCTCGAAGCGTCGCAGGCTCGACAGGCTCATCCCCGATCGGTCGGCCAGTTCCTGCTGGGTCCAGACACGGTGGAGCCGGCTCGCCCGCACCCGGGCCGCGACCTGTTGGGCCACCTGCGGGGCGGACATGAGCGTAAGCGGTAACATTTGAACAGAAAAGCTCGCATTATGATGGTAACGAACAAAATATAGACGGTAATCAGGGGAGGGGCAAGCGCTCCATGGCGTGGGGCGTAGGGTCTCGTGGCCTCTGCACGAGCCATCCTGGAGTGGGACCGCGTTCTCCTTCTCCTTCTCGAAGATCCACAACCAAAAAGCCCCTCCGACCGAGAACGAAGGGGCTTGATGGTGGGGGATATTGGACGACGTTCGAACCTGGGCGTTGTGCTCCGATGCCTCCGATGACGGCGTCCTCGCCCGGCTCATGGTACGATCGTGGGGATGATGTGCCCCACGCCAGCCGAACGCCTCCTGGATCCCCAGGGAAGACCCTACTTCCTCTGGGACTCCGACATGACAGACGAGCAGTTTCGAGGGCTCCTCTCGGGCGCCGAGGATGAACTGCGAGGTGTCTTGCTGGGCAAGCTCATGCGCCAGGCCAAGCCGGACGATGTCTTCCTCTACACCACCGAAGGCGAGATCCGGAGGTGCTGGGCGCGGCTGGAGCCCCACTTGGGCAGGACCCGTGAGTTCTGGCGGTGGCTGCTCGAGACCTGGAAGGCGCACGATGAGCGATAGCCGGCTTTCATCACTGCAGGGTCGCATCCTCACCATCCTCGCCGACCAGCAGCCGCCGTGGACCCTGACCGGCGGGGCGGCGCTCGTCGGCTTTCACCTGGGGCATCGCGAGACCCGGGACCTGGATCTGTTCTGGCATGGCCTGGCGCGGCTCCCCGCGCTCGAGCCCATCCAGGTTGCGCTCGAGGATGCCGGGATCGAGGTCTCGATCCTTCGACGGACGCCGACCTTCTGCACGCTGCGGGCTTCCGCTGGGGCGGAGGTGGTCCTGGTGGACCTGGTCGCCGACCCTGTCCCCCCCATCGAGCCTCCAGAGCGGAGGGGAGGCTCCGAAGCGTCCTTCCTGGTCGACACCCCACACGAGATCCTGGTCAACAAGCTCAACGCTCTGCTGTCCAGGAGCGAGTTGCGGGATCTGGTGGACACCAAGGCCTTGCTCGAGCTTGGGGGCGATCTCGAGCGCGCCCTCGCGGATGCCGCGGTCAAGGACGGCGGCTTCTCGCCCGCGACCCTCGCATGGGTCCTACGTGAACTCCCTGTCGCCGCGCTCGTCCGGGCGAGTGGTATGTCCGAGGACGGCGGCTCGGAGCTGGCGGCGTTCCGCGACGCTCTGGTCGAGCGCATGGCGCTGCTCTCCAGGCCGGCCTGGTAGCGGGTTCGGTTCCGATTGGAACGAGATCAGCCAATCCGGTCGAGGATGACCGCCTCGAGCCCATCGATCAGCCTCGCCATACTCTCCAGGTCCAGGTTTCCTGGCCGGTCGAGGGGCGTGTGGTACCAGGCGTCCCTGAAGTTCGCGGTGTCGGTGAGCATCACCGCCGGGTAGCCGCAGCCCCAGAAGGCCTTGTGGTCGCTGCGCCCGATGTCGCGCAGGGCCCACTCCGGGGCCAGCAGCCCCTCGGAGGGCAGGCAGGCGCGGGCCCTGAAGGCGCCAATGCTCCCCCACAAGAGCCTGCGCGAGGCCAGGTTTCCCACGAAGGCCACGAAGTCGCCTCGGTCCGGGTAGAGCTGCTCGAGGGGAGGGGGGTAGCGCTGGCTTCCTGGCAGGTCGATGTAGACGCCGACGCTCTCGAGGCAGAGCATGCCCGACACCCGCTCACCGCGCTTCCGGCAGCCTTGCGCATGCACCAGTGAGCCCATGGACGGGGACATGAACCAGGGGGCCTCCTCGTTCACGAACAGGGCGAAACGCAACCGACGCTGCGTGGGGCGCCGGGCGAAGCGTCGGGCCAGCTCGAGGACCGTCACCACGCCCGAGCCGTTGTCGTTGGCGCCGGGGCTTCCCGGAACGGTGTCATAGTGCGCCCCGACGATGAGTACCGGAGCTTCGGGGCTCGCCCCGGGGGGCTCGGCCAGCACATTGAAGACCTTGGTGGTTCCCGCCTGGAAGCGCTCTCGGTGGGGGGCGAGGCCAGCCTCCTCCAGCCTCCGCTCGAGCCATTCCGCCGCCTCTGACAGGGCCTGCTCGCGTCCTCCCAGGTGTCGGGGGCCGAAGTTGCGGACCAAGACCTCGAGATCGGCTCCGAGCCTGTCTGCGCAGGAACGGTCCTCCGAGGAAAGGGGAGGAGGCCGCCCCGAGAAGCTCTTTCCTGGCAGGAGGAACATGCGGAGGGGACACGCGCGACGGGGCGGAGCATCCCATGGAAGCGCGGGCCTACGAAGAGACCCCCTCGGGGTGACCCGAGGGGGCTCCGAAGGTGGGCGAACCTGGATTGAACGCGCTGGGCATCCAGCAGTGAGACCGCGTGCAGGTGTGGGAGCCAGGTCCGCAAAACCATAAAGCCCCTCCGACCAAGATCGAAGGGGCTTGATGGTGGGGGATATTGGATGACGTTCGAACTTTCTGGCTGCACCAAGGGGACATGTCCCGAGGGCCAGTCCTGGCTCGCTTGGCGGGGTGTTTCTTCCCGATGTAGACTGGAACCATGAAACTCACCGAATGCGATGACACCGCTCCCGAGGTGCTGCGACTGATGGTCGAGGGGTACCGGCGTATGTCCCCGGCGCAGAAGCTCGCACGAGTCGTCGCGTTGACCCAGGGAGTGCAGCAGATGGCGCTCGCTCGGATTCGAGCCCAGCATCCTGATGCCGACGAGCGGGAGCAGAAGCTGAGGCTGGCTTCGCTGTGGCTGCCGGCTGACCTGATGCGGTCTGCGTTCGGCTGGGACCCGGCTGTCGAAGGATACTAGACCCGTGCTGGCCGAACCCCTCGCCGTCGCGCTCCTAGTGGGCGAGGTGCTCGATGATCTCGGTGTGCCCTGGTTGGTGGGTGGCTCGGTGGCCTCGTCCTTGCACGGAATCCCGCGCAGCACGCAGGATGTGGATCTCGTCGCAGACCTCCTGGGCGTGCATGTCGCAGCGTTCACTGCAGCTCTGCAGGACCGCTTCTACGTCGACGCCCAGGCGGTGATGGGCGCCGTGAAGAGGCGCGCGTCCTGCAACCTCATCCACCTCGACACCATGACCAAGGTCGATGTGTTCGTAGCGAAGGCGGACCCGCTCTCGCGCGGAGAGATGAGCCGGAGGCAGTACTTCGAGATCGAGCAGGGTGTGCGTCTACCTCTCGCCAGCGCAGAGGACATCGTATTGCAGAAGCTCGCCTGGTTCCGGAAGGGTGGCGGAGTGTCCGAGCGGCAGTGGCGAGATGTGCTGGGCGTCCTTCGTGTGCGCGCCAACGATCTGGACCTGATGTACCTGCGTGAGGCTGCCGCCGATGAGGGGCTCACGGTGTTGCTGGACGAGGCGCTGGCCGCCGCGGCCGCGACTTGAGTGGGCACCGCGACCCACGCCCGCCCGCGGAACCAAAAAGCCCCTCCGACCGAGGTCGAAGGGGCTTGATGGTGGGC